>JAOPVE010000166.1 GCA_025963185.1 Actinomycetes bacterium | reverse complement strand
CCAGGGCCCCGCCTAGTCCGGCGCTCAGCGCGGATCTACAGCTTCACTCCGAGTAGCGCGTCGGCGACGGCCCGGACCAGCTTGGGGGCGTCCTTGTCGTCGCCCTGGCCCGAGACGGCCTCGCGGGCCCAGCGGTCGACCGCGGCGATCGCCGCCGGGGAATCCAGGTCGTCCGACAGCCGCTCGCGGACCCTGGCGAGCACGGGCGCGGCGTCCGGCCCGGTGGCACCGTCCACAGCCGACCGCCACAGCGCGATCCGGTGCTGGGCGGCGGTGAGCGCGTCGCCGGTCCACGAGCGGTCGGACCGGTAGTGCTGGGCGAGCAGGGCCAGCCGGATCGCCATCGGGTCCACGCCCTCGCCGCGCAGCCGGGACACGAACACCAGGTTCCCGCGGCTCTTGGACATCTTCTCCCCGTCCAGCCCGATCATCCCGGCGTGGACGTAGTGGCGCGCGAACGGCCACTCGCCGGTCAGCGACTCGGCGTGCGCGGCGGACATCTCGTGGTGCGGGAACACCAGATCGGATCCGCCGCCCTGCACGTCGAACGTCATGCCGAGCCGGCCGAGGGCGATCGCCGCGCACTCGATGTGCCAGCCCGGCCGGCCGAGCCCCACCGCGGACTCCCACCTCGGCTCGCCCTCGCGCGCCCCCCGCCAGAGCAGCGCGTCGAGCCGGTTCCGCTTGCCGGGCCGGTCCGGATCGCCGCCGCGCTCGGCGAAGTACCCGAGCATGGTGGCCTCGTCGTAGCCGGACTCGTACCCGAAGCGCTGCTGGGTGCTGACGTCGTAGTAGATGTCGCCGGTGCCGTCGCCGAGCTGGTACGCCGATCCGGAAACGAGCATTTTGGCGATGAGCTCCCCGATCTCGCCGATCGACTCGACGGCGCCGATGTAGTGCGCCGGGGGCAGCACCCGCAGCGCCTCCATGTCCTCGCGGAAGAGCGCGGTCTCGCTCATCGCCAGCACGACCCAGTCGGCGTGGTCGCGGGCGGCGCGCTCAAGCAGCGGATCGTCGATGTCGGTCACGTTCTGCACGTAGGTCACGTCGTGGCCGGCGTCCCGCCACAGGCGGTTGACCAGGTCGAACGCCAGGTAGGTGGCCGCGTGGCCGAGGTGCGTGGCGTCGTAGGGGGTGATGCCGCAGACGTACATGCGGGCAGTGCGGCCCGGCGCGGTGGGGCGGACCTCGCCGGTCGCCGTGTCGTAGAGGCGCAGCGCGGCGCCCGATCCGGGGAGCGGCGGGAGCTCGGGCGACTGCCAGGAATCCATGTGGCCCAGCGTAACGGTCGTTCTGCTGAGTCCCCGGAAGGGCTGAGTCCCCGGAAGGGCTGAGCCCTCAGAACGGCGGCCACGGCACGCGCGGGCGCCCCGGACCGGGCTCGGGGAAGCAGCCGGACCGCAGCAGCGCCTCGATCCGCCGCCGGGTCGCCGTGACCTCGCGGCGGGTCAGGTGCTCGTGTAGCGCCTCGCCGAGGTCGCCGGACATGCCGGCGGCGAGCCCGGTCAGCACCTCGCGTTCCCCGGCGCTGAGCCGCTGTCCCGCCCAGCCCCACAGCAGGGTGCGCACCTTGTCCTCGGAGTGGAAGCAGATGCCGTGGTCGACGCCGTAGAGCGCGCCCGCGGAGTCCAGCAGCAGGTGCCCGCCCTTGCGGTCGGCGTTGTTCACGACCAGGTCGAGGACCGCCAGGCGGCGCAGCCGGTCGTCGTCGGCGTGCGCGACCACCACCTCGCGGCCGTTGCCGTCCATGCCGTCGAGGATCGGGTGCCAGCCCCCCGGCACCCGACCCGGCCGGACGATGTCCACGAGCCCGTCGATGCTGCCGGTCTCGATCCACAGCTGGCACATCCCCGGGCCGAGCGGGCCGTCGCGCAGGACCGTCGGCGGGATCAGCCCCCACCCGGCCGCCTCGCTGACCAGGTACGCCGAGACCTCCCGCCCGGCCAGCGTGCCGTCGGGGAAGTCCCACAGCGGGCGCTCTCCCCGGACCGGCTTGTACACGCAGCCCGCGCTCGTGCCGTCCAGGGTGACCGTGCAGAACATCGTGGCGTTGCTCGCGTCGACCAGCCGGCCCTCGATGGCCAGGTCGCCGAGCGTGAGCAGGACCAGCGACTCGGCCAGATCCAGCGCGCCGGCGGCGTCCGGTTCGCTCATGCCACGGCCCTCGCTTCGCTCGAGCCGGCCATTCCCATGGGACACGCTGTACTGATGATTCGCTCGCTGCGCTCGCTCATGGGCGGCTCAGCGCCGGTACCCGTTATGCCGGGGGCAGATGTGCCCGGCCGGATCCAGGGGCTGGCCGCACAGCGGGCACGGCGGCCGCCCCGCGGCGACCAGGCGCAGCGCCCTGGCGACGAACGCCCGGCAGTCCGCGGGGGTGAGCCGGACCCGCAGGACGTCGAGGTCCTCCTCGTCCATCTCCTCCTCGCCGTCCGGGGCGGTCGCGGTGGCCTCGACGATCACGGTGGAGTCGGCCGCGTCCCAGGCCAGCCCGAGGGTGCCGACGCGGAACTCCTCGTCCAGCGGGGTCTGCAGGGGCAGCACGTCGAGACCCTCGCTGGACAGTTCGGGCACCTCGGCGCCGAGCCGCTTGGAGGCCTCCTCCAGCAGCTCACCGAGACGCTCGGCGAGCACCGCCACCTGGACCTTCTCCAGCGCCACCGTCACCGTGCGGCCGCCTCCGGAGGCCTGCAGGTAGAACGCGCGCTCGCCGGGCTGGCCGACGGTGCCGGCGACGAACCGCTCGGGTGGCTCGAATGCGTAGACCTGTCGTGGCATGCCTGAAACCCTAATCCGCTCTGCTCAGGGCGCATGTCCGGCGCCGCCGCCGAGCACGGCGTCCGACGGGTCCAGCGCCTGCTTCGGGTTCTTTGCCGCTTTCCCGCCCGGCTTCTTCTTCGCCGCGGGCTCCTTGGCCGCGGGCGGGGGCGTCAGCAGCGCGGCGAGGTCGCCGCCCGAGTCGTTGCCGAACAGCAGGAACGGGCGGGTGGGGGTGTAGCGGATCGCCGTGATCGAGCACGGGTCGGCCGTGATCCGCTGGAACAGGTCCAGGTGCATGCCGAGCGCGTCGGCGACGATCGCCTTGATGACGTCGCCGTGGGTGCAGGCCAGCCAGGTCGCGTCCGGCCCGAGGCGGGCGTTCCAGTCGCGGACCGCCGCCACCGCCCGCGCCTGGGTGGCCGCCAGCGCCTCCCCCTCCGGCCCGGGGAACACGGCCGCGGACGGGTGCTGCTGCACGACCGCCCACATCGGGTCCTTGGCGAGCTTGGAGATCTTCTGGCCGGTCCAGTCGCCGTAGCGGCACTCGCCGAGCCGGTCGTCGACGACCGCGTCGCCGCTGTCGCGCCGGTCCAGTACAGCGGCGGCGGTCTGGCGGCACCGGTCCAGCGGACTGGTCACCACGGCGGCGAGCGGCACCTTGAGCAGCCGTTCGGCCACCGCCGCGGCCTGCGCCCGGCCCTTCTCGTCCAGCTCGACGCCCGGGGTCCAGCCAGCCAGGACGCCCGCGGTGTTCGCCGGGGTCCGGCCGTGCCGGAGGAGCAGCAGAGTCGTCACCCGCGCCAGCCTAGGGCCAGCGCGCCCGGCCCGCTCGTCCCGTCCTCGCGCCACCGGCAAGTGCGGTAACCGCGGCCGGTCCTGGCCGGTCGCGGTTACCGCAGTTCGGGAGTTGTCAGGTGGCCGTGATGACGCCTCCGGCGAGCAGGCCGATGAGGATCACGCCGACGGCGACCCGGTACCAGACGAACGTGACGATCGAGTGGTGCGCGACGAACTTGAGCAGCCACGCCACGGACGCGTACGCCACGACGAAGCTGACCAGGGTCGCGATCGCCGTGTTGCCCCAGCCGACGCCGTCGGAGATCTTCTTGAACTCCTTCACGGCCTCCAGCAGGCCCGCCGCCGTCAGCGCCGGGATCCCCAGGAAGAACGAGAGCCGGGTCGCCGTGACGCGGTCGAGGTCGCGCAGCAGGCCGGCGCTGATCGTCGCGCCCGACCGGGACACCCCTGGGATCAGCGCGATGCACTGGGCGACGCCGATGATCAGCACGTCCTTGAGGGTGAGGTCCTGCTCGTGCTTCTGCTGGGTGGCCGCGCGCTCGGCGAAGATCATCACGACGCTCCAGCCGATCAGCGCCGCCGCGACGAACCACAGGCTGCGCAGCACGCCCTCGATCTGGTCCTTGAACAGCAGGCCGACGACCGCGATCGGCACCGATCCGGCGATGACGTACCAGGCGAACTTGAAGTCGAACTCGCGCCGGGCCTCGCCGCTGAACAGCCCCCGCACGAACCCGGCCACCAGCCGGACGATGTCCTTCCAGAAGTAGATGACCACGGCGAGGATCGCGCCGGTCTGGATGATCGCCGTGAAAGCCGTGACGTCCGGGCTGTCGACCTTGAGGCCGAGCAGCTTCTCGGTGATCGTCAGGTGTCCCGTGCTGGAGACCGGCAGGAACTCGGTGAGCCCCTCCACGATCCCCAGTACGACGGCCTCGAAAATGTTCACGTACTGACTCCTGCGATTTCGATTGCCTCCGTGGCGGCGCGCACGGTGGCCAGCCGGTCGTCCAGCGATCCGGCGTAGGTGGCGATGGACAGGGTGGTGACGCCCGCCGAGGCGAACGCCTGGAGCCGGTCGGCGATCCGCTCGACGGGGCCGAGCAGTGACGTGGCGTCGATGAACTCACGCGGGACCGCAGCGGCGGCACCCGCGTAGTCCCTGCTCAGGTACTTGTCCTGGATCTCGGCGGCGGCCTTCTCGAAGCCCATCCGGACCGCGAGCTGGTTGTAGAAGTTCTTCTCGCGGCTGCCCATCCCCCCGATGTACAGCGCGCAGTACGCCCGGACCGCGTCGGCGCAGGCGTCCAGGTCGTCGCCGATCACCATCGGGACCGTCGGGACCACGTCGAAGCCGTCCAGGTCCAGGCCCGCCTTCGCCCGGCCGGCCTTCACGTGCGCGAGGCTCTCGCCGCCGAGTTCGGGCGAGAAGAAGATCGCCAGCCAGCCGTCGGCGATCTCGCCCGCGAGTTCCAGGTTCTTCGGGCCGACCGCCGCGAGGTACACCGGGATGTGCTCACGCTCGGGGTGGACCGTCAGCGTCAGAGCCTTGCCGGGACCGCCGGGCAGCGGCAGCGTGTAGTGCTCACCGGAGAAGACGACCCGCTCCCGGCGCAGCGCCGCACGCACCACGTGCACGTACTCGCGGGTGCGGCCGAGCGGCTTGTCGAAGCGGACCCCGTGCCAGCCCTCGGAGACCTGCGGCCCGGACACGCCCAGCCCGAGGCGGAACCGGCCGCCCGAGAGGGTGTCGAGGGTGGCCGCGGTCATGGCGGTCATCGCCGGGGTCCGCGCGGGGATCTGCATGATCGCGCTGCCGACGTCGATCCGCTGGGTCTGCGCGGCGATCCAGGACAGGACGGTCGGCGCGTCGGATCCGTACGCCTCGGCCGCCCACACGACCGCGTACCCCAGCTTGTCGGCCTCCTGCGCGAGTACCAGGTTCTCGGCGTCGTTCCCGCCGCCCCAGTAACCGAGGTTGAGTCCTAGCCGCATCTCGCCCTCCAGGTCCTGATCGCCGGCGCGCCGTTGCGCCGGGCACCGGTGGAGGGTATCGGCGAGCCGGGAAGGCGAGGGGGGCCGGGGCGCCGGTACGGTCCCGCGCCATGGAACTACGCGTACTCGGTCATAGCGGACTCATGGTGTCCCGCTGTGGCCTCGGGACCATCACCTAGGCGCGCGAGGCGCCGCCCTCCAGCTCCGCGCGTTCGCCGCCGCCGGGGGCCGCCCCTGGGGGCCACCGGAGCGTGGATCCGCTGGTTTCCCCCGCGCCCGGGCGCCCGGCAGGGCACTATGGTCGGGTGCCCCCCGACTACGAGTACGCGCCAGTGCGGCTGCCGCCCGGGACCAACCGGGTCACGGCGGCGACGCAGCTGGCGCTGCAGGCCGAGTTCGGCGGGTGGGAACTGTCCCGGGTGCGGCTCTACGCCGACGGCACCCGGAAGGTGATCCTGCGCCGCCGCCGTAGCCCACACCGCCTGCCGGGCCCCTCGGTCTGAGCAGCGGGGACGCGGTCAGGCCGCCAGCGTCCACGGGATCAGCACGATCTTCCCGCTCACCCTGCGCTCGGCCAGGTCCCGGTAGGCCTGTGGGGCCTCCGCGAGCGGGCGGGTCTGCCCCACCAGTGGCCGCACGACCCCGTCGGCGTACAGCTTGAGCAGTTCGGCGTGCGTCTCAGCCACCAGTTCCGGGCGGTGCCGCCGGTACAGGCCCCAGTGCAGGCCCAGCACCGAGTAGTTCTTGACCAGCGCGTGGCCGGCCGGGATGTCCGGGATCCGGCCGCTGGCGAAGCCCACCGCGATGATCCGGCCCTCGAACGCGATGCATTTGCGGGACCGGTCGAAGACCTCGCCGCCCACCGGATCCCAGATCACGTCCGCCCCGCGACCGCTCGTCGCCTCCAGCACGGCCGGGACGAAGTCGCCGTCGGTGTAGTCGATCGCCAGGTCGGCGCCCAGGTCACGGCACACCTGTGCCTTGTCCGGGCCCCCGGCGGTGGCGATGACCCGCGCGCCCGCGGCCCTGCCGAGCTGGATCGCCGCCGATCCGGTACCGCTGGCCCCCGCGTGGACGAGCAGGACCTCGCCCGGGCGCAGCGCGGCCCGCCGGTGCAGGCCGAAGTACGCGGTCTGATAGGTCACGAACAGGGCCGCGCCGTCCGCGGGCGGCAGCGCGCCGGGCACCTCGAAGGAGGCTCCGTGCGGCAGCACCGCGTACTCGGCGAGACCGCCAGCCGGCAGCGGCGCGCCGATCACCCGGGTACCCACCGGGCCGCCCGCGACGACCTCGCCGCAGACCTCCAGGCCCGGGGTGAACGGCAGGTCCGGACGAACCTGGTACTGGCCGGCGCACATGAGCAGATCCGGGAAGTTCAGCCCGGCCGCGAGCACCCGGACCAGCACCTCCCCCACCACTGGCTCCGGGACCCGCACCTCGGCGAGCCGAAGGACGTCCCACGCATGACCCAGCTCGGCGACCTGCCACGCGCGCATCACGAGCGGGCACTCTCCGGAACCAGTCCCCCACCCTCGAACTCGCCGTCCTGTTCGTCGTCCTCTTCCTCGTCGAACTCGTCGTCGATCTCGTCGTCGTCGCCGTCGACGATCTCCTCGTCGAGCCGGTACAGCAGCGGATCGGCGGGCAGCAGCCGGAACGGCGCGTCCTCCTCGCCGGGCGACTCGCCGACCGGGTCGAGCGGCCGGTCGATCGCGTTGACGAGCAGCACCCCGTTGCCCGGCACGAGCTCGGGATAGGCGTCGAGCGAGGCCAGCGATCCGTCGCCGGCGAGCACCAGCTCGTAGACCGCCTCGCCGACGTTCGTGACCGGCACCCCGGCGTGATCCGGATCATGCTCTGCCCAGTTTTTCCGGCGGATCTGCGCGCCCAGCCGGAGCAGGTCACGCACCTCGGGCACCTGGTAGTCGCGCCGCTGCCGGACACAGATCAGCGCGGGTCCGGAGGTGCCGACCTCCCGCTGCGGCTGCGGGCCGTCGTCGTCGCCCGCCTGGTCCTCGGGCTCGAGATACTCCAGGTCCCACGGCGTGACCTCGTCGTAGGCCTCGCTGAGCAGGTCGTCGTAGCGCACCGTGGCATTGTTCAGCGCCACATAGGCACGCGAGACGTCCCGCTCGGTCGCCCGCTCACCCGAGCGCAGCAACTCGCGATGGGACCGCGCGGCGACGATCACCGCGTCCAGAGCGGCGTCGATCTCGGCTTCCGTGGGCATGAGCTCTCTCCCGGGGGATGTGGGCGGACGAACTCGGGCTGGCAGCAGCGAGACGTTTCAGCAGTGGGACAGGAAACGATCGAGTACCCGCACCCCGAAGCGCAACGCCTCGACGGGAACCCTTTCGTCGACACCGTGGAACAACGCGGTGAAGTCAAGGTCGGCCGGCAGCCGCAGCGGCGAGAACCCGAACGCGCGGATCCCCAGCCGGTCGAATGCCTTGGCGTCCGTGCCCCCGGAAAGCATGTACGGGATCGGCCGCGCCCCCGGATCCTCGGCCCGCAGCGCCGCGGACATCGCGTCGACCAGCTCGCCGTCGAAGCTGGTCTCCAGGGCGGGCTGGTGGACGATCAGCTCGCGCTGCACGTCCGGGCCGAGCAATGCGTCGATCTGGCGCCCGAACTCCTCCTCCTGACCGGGGAGAACGCGCCCGTCGATCACCGCCTCGGCGACCGCGGGGATCACGTTGGCCTTGTACCCCGCGTCGAGCATCGTCGGGTTCGCGGTGTTCCGGATCGTGGCCCCCACCAGCCGGGCCACCCCGCCCAGCTTGCGGATCGTCGCCTCCGGATCGTCCGGATCCAGCTCGATACCGAGGGCGTCCGACACCTCCTCCAGGAACCGCCGGACCGTGTCGGTGATCACCACCGGGAACTGGTGCCGGCCCACCCGGGCCACCGCCTCGCACAGCGCGGTGACCGCGTTGTCCTCGTGCATCATCGATCCGTGACCGGCGCGGCCGCGGGCCGTCAGCCGCATCCAGGTGATGCCCTTCTGCGCGGTCTCGATCAAGTAGAGCCGCAGGTCGTCGGTCACCGACACCGAGAACCCGCCGACCTCGCTGATGCCCTCCGTGCAGCCCTCGAACAGCTCGGGGTGCTTCTCGACCATGTAGTGCCCGCCGAGCAGGCCACCGGCCTCCTCGTCGGCGAGGAACGCCAGTGTGATGTCGCGGGGCGGGCGGCGGCCCTCACGAGCCCACTGCCGGACCAGCGCGAGCACCATCGCGTCCATGTCCTTCATGTCGACCGCGCCGCGCCCCCACAGACAGCCGTCCTTGATCTCGCCCGCGAACGGGTCGACGCTCCAATGCGAGCGGTC
>JAOPVE010000135.1 GCA_025963185.1 Actinomycetes bacterium | reverse complement strand
CCGCGCGGTGTTGCGCGTGACGTTCGTCGCGATCCCCAGCAGCCACGGCCGCAGGCTGTCCTCACCCGGAAGCACCCGCTCACGCAGCCGCCACGCCTCCAGAAAAGTCAGCGACACGAGATCGTCGGCCAGGACCCAGTTGCCGGTCATCCGAACCGCATGCCGGTGAACCACCGAAGCATGCTCGTCGAAGAGTTGCCTGAACGCATCCGGATCCCCGGCTTGCACACGGGCGCGCAGTGAGATTTCCACACTCCTCCCTGTCCGCTGCGCGAACCGCGCTGCAGTGATCCGCGTCACACCCCAGCCCGTCACCCTGACCGCTGCCACCATTCCGGCTCGCGGACCACCCGCCGCTGAAGGGCCCGAGCGCTTGCCGGGCAGTCTCCGCCACGCCACTGATTCCGATAGTCCCGGCCGCCCGGAGGCGACCGAGTCCGTGGCCACTGACACCCGGGCATGGCGAAGCTCCGGGCCATGCATGAACCATTTGTGTGTAATTGTCCACAGGCGGGCACGCGAGAGGGAGTAACCCCACGAACGGAGGACGTCATGGTCATCAAGAAGTTGCACGACATGGGCCTGCGCAGTGAGCACGCCTACCTCGCCGCGATCGGCTCCATCGGCCTATCCGTCGCCACCTGGTACGGCAGCCTCAGCGCCGAACCCGGCCCCCAGGCAGACCTCGCGCGCGCCGACCGGTGGGGGATCTTCGTCGGCGAATGGGCACCCACCTTCTTCGGCCTCGGCCTCGCGCTCAGCCAGTTCGAGCAGCAGGACGGCACCCTCGAAGAAAGCGGGGTTCGGCACCTGCGCGATGCGGCGCACGACGAGGCGATGTAGTACGGCGCCCCCGGCCCTTCCAGGTCGACGACTGCTGTCGACCGCATGGGCGAGCCGCCCGCGCCGCCGCGCGTGGACGTCGCCCTCCCTGGGGACCGCATCATCAAGGGCCGACTGCACAGGCGGCGGCAACGGGACCTGGTCCGGACGGCCGCCGGGCCCGCCCTCCGCCAGGGGGAGGTCCCGGCGGCGTGCGCTGCCCTCGGGCTCTCGGGCCCTCCGCGCGATCGCGCTCAGCGGTACGGGGCCGCGGCCTCGGCCAGCCGGTCGAGGTGCTCCAGTGTCGCCCGCTCCGGCGTCGTCGGCAGATAGAGCAGCACCCGCTCGACGCCGAGGCGTTCGTAGTCCGCCAGCATCTCGGTGTCGGCCGGGGCGGCGTATACCGTGACGGGGACGTCCCGGCCGGCCATGGCGCGCAGGCGCTCGAGCATCCCGCCCAGTTTCTGCGGGGGCAGGCTGTTGGCCAGCCACGCGTCGCCCAGCGCCGCCACCCGCCGGAACGCGCCCTCGCCGCCGCCGACGTAGATCGGCGGATGCGGGCGCTGCACCGGTTTGGGCCAGGCGAAGACCGGGTCGAAGTCCACGAACTCGCCGTGGAACTCCGCCTTCTCCTCGGTCCACAGCGCGAGGATGGCCCGTAGCCGCTCGTCGGTGAGCTTGCCGCGGGTGGCGGGGTCGGCCCCGTGGTTCCGCATCTCCTCGCGGTTCCAGCCGACGCCCACGCCGAAGATCGCCCGGCCGTCGGAGATCAGGTCGAGCGAGGCGACCTCCTTCGCGGTGTGGATCGGGTCGCGCTGCGGGATCAGGGCGATGCCGGTGGCCAGCAGTAGCCGCTCGGTCACCGCGGCGATCGCGGACAGCGCGACGAAGGGGGCGAGGCACCGGTAGTACATCTCCGGCAGTTCGCCGCCGCCCGGGTAGGGCGACTGCCGGTCCGCCGGGATGTGCGAGTGCTCCGCGATGAACAGCGAGTCGAACCCGCGCTCCTCCAGGGCGGCGCCGAGCACGGTGGGCTTGATGCCCTGGTCGGTGATGAAGGTCGAGACTCCGATTTTCACGACGGCTCCGTCGAGGGTCGAGGGTCGAGGGCAGGGCAGAAACACGGCGTCGTCCGCGGACGCCGCAGTGCTCCCTACCCACCCAGGACGGTCCTGCTCCTACGACCACCCGGAAGAACCCATTCGCCGTTGCCGCCGTTGGGCCGTGCACAGTCGGGCTCGCACGACCTGACGGGAGTTGGTTGCGGGCATGGCTGCGCCGGATCGCCTTGACGGCGACGGCGACGGCGACGGCGACGGAGCCGAGCCGCCCGCGCCGCGTTCATCGGGGCGTACGGCGCCGCCCGTCATTCGACGCGCGTCCGTCAAACCTCGCTTCGGTCTCAGGCGGCCTGCACCGCGGGCTTGAGGGTGTCCGCGCACCACTGCCGGAATGTGGTGGGAGTGTCGATCGCGTGCTGCGGCGTGCGGGCGATCCCGTTGTCGAGGCCGTTGTCCTTGGCGATCATCATGTCCAGCAGGCCCTGGGCCATGGCGTCGGACATTCCGTGGCCGGTGAGCTGCCCCCTGAACGCCTGGCCGGGAATCTGCTGGTACCGCACCGGGGTTCCGAGCACCTCCGAGATGACGGCGGCCAGGTCGTTGTTGGACAGATCCCCGGGGCCGAGCACCGGCACTTCTTCCTGACCGGTCCATGCGGTGTCCAGCAGCAGGCGGGCGGCGACGGCCGCGATGTCGCGCGTGGCGACGATGGGCACAGCCAGGTCGGGGGAGAGAGCGTCGAAGAACAGGCCCTGCTCTTTGATCACCCGGGCCTGCCGCAGCAGGTTGTCCATGAAGGAGGGCATGGTCAGCGCACGGAAAGCCACGCCGGTGCCGGCGATCAGATCGTCCATGGCCAGCGACGCGGTCACGTGCCCGGCCCGGCGGGCGTAGGCGGTGTGGCGGCCCAGGGCGCTGACGTCCACGACGTGCTTGACGCGCTGGCTGCGCATCGCCTCGGCGGCGGGGCGGGTGAAGCCGAGGTAGCCCTCCTCGACGTCGGCGGCGCGGTGGTCGGTCGGCAGCAGCCAGAACAGCGCATCGGCGCCGTCGAAGGCACGGGCGACGATCTGTGGATCGCCGTGCGAGCCTTGGACGACCTCGACCCGGTCGCGGATGTCGGCGGTCAGCTTGTCCGGGTCGCGCACAATGACGCGGACCGGCTGGTCGCCGGCGAGGACGTGGTCGAGGACCTGGTGTCCGATGTTCCCGGTGGGGGCGGTGATAACAATCATGAGCTCGCTCCAGAGGCGTGGGCGTGGGATACCGGGGCCGCCGGCATCGAGAAGTAAACTCTACCGTACCGTTTATTTTTGGGGACCCGATGGATCGAGAAGGTGAACCGCGAAGGCGGGGGCAGCAGCGGCGCGGTGCGGAACTGCGCCGCCACATCCTGCTCGTGGCCAAGGATGTGTTCCTCGAGACCGGTTATGAACGGGCGTCGATGGACACCGTCGCAGTGCGCGCCGAGACCTCCAAGCGGTCGCTGTACGCCCACTTCGAGAGCAAGGACAGGCTGTTCCTCGCGGTGCTGGACCTCATCCGCGAGCTGTACCTGGGCCAGTTGAAGACCCCGGACGCGTACGCCGATGACCCTCCGGAGGCGGTGACATTGTTCTGCGGACGGTTCCTGCAGCTGATGGTGTGGGAACCGCAGGTGCGGACCTGCCGGCTGAGCATCGCCGAAGCCGAGCGGCTGCCGGGCAGCTCGAACGCGTACTTCGACGCCATGTTCGCCGGTGCCTACGAACGGCTGGCCGCCTACCTGGCCGGGCAGTACCGGACGGACCAGGCGGACAGTGCGGCGCTTGCGGAGGACCTGCTCGGCCGCGCGGTGCTGCCGCGACTGTTCCGTACGCTGCTCAACGTCGAGGACGTGATCAAGAGCAAGGACTCGCCCGAGGAATCGGCCCTGGCCCAGGACGTCGACCTGACCGCGATCCGCCGCCGGGTCAGAACCGCCCTGCCCGGCTGAACCGCCCTGCCCCGCTGAACCGCCCTGCTCATACGGTCCTCGTACGCGACGAGCTGCGAGCTGCGAGCTGCGGGCTGTGAGCTGCGGGCCGCGGCCCGCAGGCTGCTGACCGGTCGTTGCCCCGCTACTTCGGGTCGCGGTTGAACAGCGACGTGGACCAGAAGTAGCCGAGCACGGCCAGGCCCAGGAACCAGCCGACGGCCAGCCACCCGTTGTGGCCGATCCCGCTGCCGAGCAGCAGGCCGCGCAGCGTCTCGATGGCCGGGGTGAACGGCTGGTACTCGGCGATCGGCCGGAACCAGCCCGGCATCGCGCCGACCGGCACGAAGGCGCTGGAGAGGAGCGGCAGGACCATCAGCGGCAGCGCGTTGTTGCTGGCCGCCTCGGCGTTCGGGCCGGCCAGGCCCATCCCGACCGCGATCCAGGTGAGCGCCAGGGCGACGAGCGTCAACAGCCCGAACGCCGCCAGCCACTCCAGGGCGGTGGCGTCCGTGGCCCGGAACCCGATGGCCACGGCTACGGCCCCGACGAGGACCACGCTGGCGATGCACTGCAGCACGCTGCCGACGACGTGCCCGATGAGCACCGACCCGCGGTGGATCGCCATCGTACGGAAGCGGGCGATGATGCCCTCGGTCATATCCGTGGCGACGGACACCGCGCTGCCGATCGTGGTGCCGCCGATGGTCAGCAGCAGGATGCCCGGGACGAGATACGCGAGGTACTCGGACCGGTCCGCCCCGCCGTCCCCGATGCCGGCGCTCATCACGTCGCCGAAGATGTAGACGAAGAGCAGCAGCATGATCGGCGTGAGCAGCAGGTTCAGGGTCAGGGACGGGTAGCGC
>JAOPVE010000126.1 GCA_025963185.1 Actinomycetes bacterium | reverse complement strand
CACGCCCCGCCGCCGCGAGCGGCCCGGGTCGCGGCGGGCGGGGCGACGTCGACCGCCGGAGCCGCGGTCACCGCGTCGGCGACAGACCGGCCTCCCGGGCCTCGCTGTCCAGCTCGGCGCCGGGGAGGGTGCCGGGGTGGGCGGAGTCCGATCCGATGAAATACGCCGGACGGCCCTGGATCGCCGCGTAGATGCGCCCCACGTACTCACCGAGCAGGCCCAGGCAGAGCAACTGGACCGCACCGAGGAACAGCGTGACCACGAAGATCGACGCCCAGCCGGGGACCACGAAGCCGACGAGCTTGGTCACCACGGCGACGATCATGAGTAATGCGCACGCCAGGAAGCCGAGCCCACCGAGCCACGTGGCGATGCGCAGCGGCGCGGCCGAGAAGCTGGCGATGCTGTCGAACGCCAGCCGCAGCATCTTCGACAGCGGGTACTTGGTGCTGCCCGCCGCCCGCTCCTCGCGCACGTAGGTGACCTCGCCGGACGGGAACCCGATCCACGGCACGAGCAGGCGATACACCGGGGTGGTCTCGGGCAGGTCGCGCAGCGCCTCGACCGTTGCCCGGCTGAGCAGCCGGAAGTCCCCGGCGTTGTGCGGGATCTTGTCGCCGACCACCTTGCGCATCAGCCGGTAGTACAGCCCGGCCGTCGAGCGCTTGAAGAACGTGTCGGTACTGCGGTCGTTGCGCACCCCGTAGACGATGTCGAGACTGTCCCGCCGGGCCAGCTCGAGCATCTGCGGGATGACCTCGGGCGGATCCTGCAGATCCGCGTCGATGCTCACCACGTACTCGCCGAACGCGCGGTGCAGGCCCGCCGTGAGCGCGGCCTGGTGGCCGGAGTTGCGGCGCAGGCGGATCACCCGCAACTGGGGCCAGACACGCCGCAAACCGACGAGGATCGCCGGGGTGGCGTCGCGGCTGCCGTCGTCGACAGCGACGACCTCGTACGAGACCCCCGTGGCATCGAGTACGGGCCGGAGCCGGTCCACGAGGAGCGGAAGTACCGCCTCCTCGTTGTACATGGGGATCACCACGGACAGCACGGTCGCCGCCGGCGCCTCGTTCACATCGTTCTCCTTGGTCACCGCTCCAGAGTACGGTGCGGTCTCAGCTCGGCCGAGGCGATCGTAGGGGACTCCCGCCACCCTCGGCCGGCGGGCCGGTTCACCGGGATTCTCTGGGAGGATGCCCCGGTGGGCGGACCAGCGGACGGCGCAGGCGGCGGGCAGGGGCTCCGCGTCGGCATCATGGGCGGCACGTTCGACCCGATCCACCACGGTCACCTCGTCGCCGCCAGCGAGGTCGCCACCCTGTTCGCCCTGGACGAGGTCATCTTCGTGCCCACCGGCCAACCCTGGCAGAAGGCCGGCACCCAGGTCCGCCCCGCCGAGGACCGCTACCTCATGACCGTCATCGCCACCGCGTCGAACCCCCGGTTCTCGGTGAGCCGGGTCGACCTCGACCGGGACGGTCCGACCTACACGATCGACACACTGCGTGACCTGCGATCCCAGCGCGGACCCAAGGACGACCTGTTCTTCATCACCGGAGCCGACGCGCTGGCCGCGATCCTCTCGTGGAAGGACGTCGCCGAGACGTTCTCGCTGGCCCACTTCATCGGCGTGACCCGCCCGGGCTACCGCCTCTCTGGCGACCACCTTCCCCCCGACTCGGTGACCCTGGTCGAGGTTCCGGCGATGACGATCTCGTCGAGCGGCTGCCGCGAGCGGGTCCGCAGTGGCCGCCCGGTCTGGTACCTCGTCCCCGACGGAGTGGTCCAGTACATCGAGAAGCGCCACCTCTACCGCCACTAACCCGCCGCCCCGCACTCCCGAACCCGCCCGCACCGGCACCGCACGTGCACGGCACTGGCCTGGCACTGGCACGCGCACGGGTACGGCCTGGCACGCGCACGGGCACGGGCACGCGCACCAACTGGAACCGGACTGTTCGGGTATTCGCGGCTACGTTTGCCCGTTTTGCGGACGAATACCCGAACAGTTCCGTCGGGTGGGGCATCTGCGAGGCGCCGCTACCGGGCGCCTGCGGACTACCAGTTGCCTAGTCGGCACGGGGTGACATCCAGTGGCCCGGCCTTGCGGGGACGAATCGTTCCGCCGACTGCTTCCGCAAGATCCGCCAGGTAGTGGACGGGCTGACACGGGGCTGGCTGTACCAACGGCGCGCCCAGTGCGCTTCCTGCCCGTTCGTTTCACGTGCCGCACCTCCGGACGCAGAGCTCGGGTCACCTTCGGCCGGTGTGACGCGCCGCCCGACCCGGCGTGCGCCGCCCCCGCCGTCCCCAGCCACCGAACCCGACTGTTCGGGTATTCGCGCCTACGTGCGCCGGGTTTGGCCGCAAATATCCGAACAGTTCCGCGCTGTTGGTGTGGACGGCGCGCGCAGGCCGCCTCGGCGCGGGGCGACCTTTGTGGAGCGCACCGCTCGCCGTCGTCGCCAGCCACCGAACGGGACTGTTCGGGCATTCGCGCCCATGGCCGCCCGTTTTATGGACGAATACCCGAACAGTTCCCGTCGGTGGTGGCGCGCGCGCTGGCTCGTCGGCCGGGCGATGTAGGCCGACGGCGGAGGGGCGGAGGCGGCGACGAATGCGCAGGCGCCATGGGTGGCCAATACGTCGGCGAGAGCGTCTGTCAGCACGCGGGAGCCGACAGCGGAGTTGGTGGGAGCCCTGACGACAGTGGTGGCGGGAGTGCCGACTGGAGCGGCGACGAATGCCCGGGTGGGATCCGCGCGCGAGAGCGTCGGTCAGGGCGGGGCCGGAGCCAATGGCGGGAGTGCCGGCGAAAGCGGTGGCGGTGGGAGCGCTGGCGGGAGCGGTGTCGACAGTGGCG
>JAOPVE010000071.1 GCA_025963185.1 Actinomycetes bacterium | reverse complement strand
TCGGCCTGGTGGGCGCGGCGGTGTTGTGCGCCCCGGCGGTCATCGTCGGCGGGTTCGGCGCCCGTCCCCTCGCGGGCCTCGGCGGGTGGCTCGCCGTCGTCACGCTGGTCGCCGCGGCCGAAGAAGCCTTTCTCCGCGGATCGCTCTACGACGCACTCGGGCACCCGGCGGCCGCGATCGGCGGATCCGCGCTGGCCTTCGCGTTGCTCCACGTCCCGCTGTACGGGTGGAGGACCGTGCCACTCGACTTCGCCGCCGGGATCGTCCTGGGACTGGTCCGGCACCGCAGCGGATCCGCCACCGCCCCCGCGATCGCCCACGTCGCCGCCGACTGGGCGGCCTGGTTCCTCCGCTGATCTGTCGTGAGCGGCGGTTATCCGGGTGACCGCCGTTGGGGACAGGGCGCATCATGGGTCGCCCCGAGCCGAACCACCTGGAAGGAACCGATGCACTCCGCGGTCTCCGTGACCCCCGCCCAGCTACCCGAACTCCTGCTCAACGTCGCGACCGTCCGGCCGGTGTTCGTCTGGGGCGCCCCGGGGATCGGCAAGTCCTCGCTCGTGCGGTCGTTCGCCGATTCGCTCGGCCTCGACTGCGTCACGCTGATCGGCACCCAGCTCGCACCGGAGGACCTGATCGGGGTCCCGCAGATCACCGACGGCCGGAGCCGTTTCTGCCCGCCCGAGATGATCGCCCGCGACGAGCCGTACTGCCTGTTCCTCGACGAGCTCAACGCGGCCGGGCCGGACGTGCAGAAGGCGTTCTACTCGCTGATCCTCGACCGGCGGATCGGCGCGTACGAACTGCCACCCGGATCCGTCGTGATCGGTGCCGGGAACCGGGCGACCGACAACGCGCTCGCCCGCCCGATGGCCAGCGCCCTCGCGAACCGGCTCGTCCACCTGCACCTGCGGGCCAGCGCCGCGGACTGGTTCACCTGGGCGGCCACCGCGGGGATCCACCCGTGGGTGCTCGGCTACCTCACCGAGCGCCCGGACCAGCTCTGGGCGCCCGCGCCGAAGACCGAGGAGCCGTTCTCGACGCCCCGGTCCTGGCACATGCTCTCCGACGCGCTGCACTCCTGGGGTGCGGTGCCCAGCGAGGAGATGCTGAAGGTCCTCGGCTACGGCACGCTCACGCCCGTGCACGCGGCCGCGTTCTGCGGCTATGTCAAGATCGTCCGGAACAGCTACGGGTTCGAGGCGATCCTCAAGGGCGAGGCGGGCTGGCCGCGCGAGCCGCAGGACCGTGACCTGCTGTATTACCTCGCCGAGGCGTTCCGGGCCCGCCTGGTCAAGGAGCTGCCCGCGAGCCGGGAGCACGGGTCCGCGGCGGCCCGCCAGCTGGCGTTCCGGGGCAAGGCGCTGCTCATCGAGCTCGCCGAGATCTCGCTGGAGATCGCGCAGACCATCCTGGCCGAGGACGAGGACGGCAACCCGGTCCTGCCTACGTGGTTCCTCGTCGAGGCCGCGCGCGATCTGCCGCGGCTCGCCGCGGCCCGGGCCTGATGGTGCTGGGCCGCCGGCTCACGGCCGCGCAGGAGGCGATCGCGGCCGGGAGCAGTTGCTGCGCGAGGGCCCGTTCGCCGCGCTGTTCGAGGGCGGTCGGCTGTGCGCCAGCCGCGACTGCGACCTGGCACCCCGGCACGGCTGGGCGGTGACCGACTCGAACGGGACGATCCACGTCAACGAGTGGCGCACCGGATCGCCCGCCGAGTGGGCCTGGGTGCTCGCCCACGCCCGGCTGCACCTCGGCTTCGGCCACCTGCCGTCCGCGCGGGAGGAGCTGCCGCAGCCCACCGCCGAGCAGCGCGCGGCCCGGTGCGTGGTCGTCAACCGGTTCCTGGCCAGCACGAAGATCGGCGAGCCGCCCGCTGTGCAGCCCGTGCCGCCCGGCGGCGAGGAGGACGCGCTGGCCCAGCGGTGGGCCCGCACGGGGATCCCGCCCGAGTACGCCGAGTGCGGCACGGCCGGCCCCGATCCGGACCAGCTGGTGGTGCCGTGGCGGCCTTGTTTTGCCCGTGACGATCCGCCGGATTGGGCCGCCTCGTTCGCCCGCAGCCTGTCCCGGTCCGCCGCCAGCGCGGTCGGCAAGGCCGGTGGCGGGCCCGCCCGGCCAGCGATCTGGGACCGCGCACTCGGGTGGTTCGTCTCGTCGTTCCCGCTGCTCGGAGCGGTCGCCGCCGGAATGCGGATCGTCGCCGACGCCGACCTCGCCCGGTCCTTCCACATCTCGATCGCGGCGGTCAACACGGCCGCGGGCGAGATCTACGTCAATCCACTCCGGACCCTCCGCGCCGAGGAGTGGCGCTTCGTGCTCGGCCACGAGATGCTGCATGCCGCGCTCCGCCATGGTGACCGTGTGGGCGGGCGCGATCCATACCTGTGGAACGTCGCGGCGGACTACGTCGTCAACGGCTGGCTCATCGAGCTCGCCGTGGGGACGATGCCCGAGGGCGCGCTCTACGATCCGCGGCTCGCGGGCCTGTCCGCCGAGGCCGTCTACGACCGGATCGCCACCGACCTGCGCCGGATCCGCAAGCTGGCGACCCTGCGTGGCCGTGGCGTGGGGGACATTCTCGCGGATCCGCTGCCCCGGCCCGGCGAGGCGGTCGCGGCCACCGATCTCGACGACTTCTACCGCCGCGCCCTGCTGAGCGGGCTCGCCTACCACCGCACCCGCAGGGGCGAGCTGCCCGCCGGGCTCGAACAGGCGATCCGCGCGCTGGAGCAGCCGCCGCTGCCGTGGGACGCCCAGCTCGCGCGCTGGTTCGACGAGCACGTGCCGGTCCGCGAGCCGCGGCGCAGCTACGGGCGCGCGTCCCGCCGGCAGTCCGCGTCCCCGGACATCCCGCGGCCGGGCCGCTACCTGCCGGAGGAGGCGGTGCCCCGCTCGACGTTCGGGGTGGTGCTCGACACCTCCGGGTCGATGGACGTGCGGCTGCTCGGCAAGGCGCTCGGCGCGATCGCCTCATACGCGATGGCCAGGGACGTTCCCGCCGCGCGGGTCGTGTACTGCGACGCGGTCGCCTACGACGCCGGTTACCTGCCCGCCGAGCAGCTCGCGGGGAAGGTCCGGGTGCGGGGCCGCGGCGGAACCGTGCTCCAGCAGGGGATCAGCCTGCTCCAGAACGCACCGGACTTTCCGGCGGCCGCGCCGATCCTCGTCATCACCGACGGCGAGTGCGACCCGCTGGTGATCCGCCGGGAGCATGCGTTTCTCACCCCGCGCGGCGCGAGCCTGCCGTTCCGGCCGCGCGGCCCGGTGTTCTCGGTGCGGTGAGTGATGCTGGCGTGACGGCCGGTCGTGAATTGGCGGATTCATTCATGCGGTCACCGCTCGCGCCGGCGGTGATCGGTTCTACCGTGGAGGCGAGACGCTCGGGCACTCCTCACCCACGGAGGACGACGATGCGACGGACAATCCTGCTCACGGCCCCGATCGGGCTGCTGACCGTGCTGTTCCTCACCCCCCTGCACCGGATCGTGCACCCCAGGGCCGCCGGTGGCGCGCTGCACGTGGCGTTCGACATCGTGACGATCCTCGCGGTGACGGCTCCACTGTGGACGTCGTTGCTCTGGGGCGCCCGGTACCGCCCGCACCGGTACCCGCTGCTCGTGGCCGTGCAACTGCCCGTCGCCGCGCTCGCCCTGGCTCCCGTCGAGTTCGGGTTGCGGCTCGCCGCGATCACCTTCGGGCTCGGCGTGACGGCGATCGCGCTCGGCGCGTCCCGCCTGCGCCCCGTGCGCCGCACCCGTCCGGTCTACTACGCCAGAGCGGCGGCGCGGTAGGTCACTGCCGCGGCGAGAAGCGATTGCGGATCCGCAGCTAGGTCCAGATCGCGGCCGGGATGCCGTCGGAGAAGAACTCGGGCGGGTCGGGGCGGCTGATCGCCTCGCCGTGCGCGATCCGGCGGGCGGTCCAGGCCGCGGCGGCCGCGTCGAGCACGTCGTCCACCGCGCCGTGGACCCCGGCCGGGCCGAGGTCGCCGCCCAGCTCGATCCCGGCGGACCGCAGCAGCACCCGCCGCAACTCCACACCGGCCCAGCTCGTCTTGCGGTGCGCCAGCGGACCCCCTGCGAGCTGCGCGAACGTCACCTCCGGATGCACCTCCGCCACCCGGACCGCCGACGCCCGGACGAAGGCGTCCGCGTCGAGGATCTTGGCCCGCAGGCCGTACGCCTGCGCCGAGACGCCGGATCCGGTGAGCCTGCGCGCCACCGCGATCGCCTCGGCGTGAGTCGGCGCCTCGATGGCGGCCCGGACCGGAGTCGCGAACACCGACGACCGGCGCGGCCCCACGGCGAGCCGCGCGAGCAGGTCGGCGGATCGCACCCCGGCGTCCGGGAGGCCGATCGGGATGTCGACGGCCAGCACGGCGACCGGCCCGGCCAGTGCGGCGAGCCCGGCGAGATCCGGAGCCCAGATCGCCTCGGTGCCGCCGCCCACACCGGCGTCCACACCGGCGTCCAAGACGACGCCGATCCAGCCCGTCTTGCAGGCGTCCACACCGATCACTCGCTCCCTCATGGGGGTGATGATCGCCCACTGTGGCCCGTCCGGATCGCCTTTCGGCGCAAGGCAACACGCCGGCGTACACGGTGCCCAGGCTGGGCCGACGCGATACCGTCTAGCGCATGGCTGGCCGAAACGCGTCTCGTGGGCGCACGTCCACGACCCGCCGGGCGCCGGCCGCCCGGGGCTCCGCCGCGCGTAAGCCCGCGGCCCG
>JAOPVE010000067.1 GCA_025963185.1 Actinomycetes bacterium | reverse complement strand
ATCGCCGAGACCCACCGGCACGCCGGGCACGCGGACATCGTCCGGGAACTGGTGGACGGGGCCGCGGGCATGCGCAAGGGCAACGAGAACCTGCCCGAGGCCGACCAGGCCTGGTGGCAGAACTACCGCGACCGGCTCAGCGACCTCGCCGAGACCAGGCGCGGGCCAGCGATCAGCGAGTGAACGTCCCGCACCTTAGCGAGCCACAGGTGTCCTGGTCAGTGCGGGAATGCTCGGGGGGTGCGGGGGGTGATTTCGTTGCGGAAGGCGATGATTTCCGACTGGACCTGGCGCATCAGGTACGTGTTCTCCAGCCGGTCGAGGTACAGCGACCGGCGGGCCAGCGCGACCAGGTCGACCGTCAGGTACACGGCCATGAGCGGGTTGACGAACAGCTCGGTGCCGAGGGTCCGCTCGCCGAGGTAGACGTTCCCGAACTCCCCGGCGCAGGCCGCGGCGACCTGCCCGTGGACGATGCTCGGGAACTCCGTCGCCGCCCGCGCGTGCGCCACCGCGTCCCGGTACAGCGCGGACTCCCTGCTGGCGCGCGGGATCGACAGCGCCCCCAGGTAGCCGCCCTCCCGGTCGAGCGCGGCGAGGTTCTCCAGCACCTGGACGTGGTTCACGCCGTGGTGGGCGTCGATCCCGAAGCCGAGACTGGCGACGAGCCGGACCGCGATCTCGTCCATCCCGGCGACCGCGGCGAGGCTGGCCATGTCCTCGACCGGGGTGCCCAGGCCGGACTCGTCCCCGCGCAACAGGACGTCGGTGCCGCCGTCGACGAGGACGATGGCGTCGGCTCCGAGGTGGGAGACCAGCGCGCGGTACGCGGTGCGCAGGGGCTGGACGCCGACCTTCGGGAACGCGTAGATCGTGGACGGGAGGTCCTGGCTGTCGAGCCAGCACGCGAGCCCGCGCTCGGGAAAGTAGTCGTCGTAGCCCGTGGTGACGGGGGTGACGATGGCGACGTCCTCGGCGAGCCAGCCGGCCGCGTCACCGCGGAGCAGGTCCGCCGAGGAGAGGTTCGCGAGGTGGACGGCGCGGCCGTCGGCGGCGAGCGCGAAGGCCAGCGGCAGCCCGGCGTAGACGTCGAAGCCGCCGCCGGCTCCGGCGATCAGCACCGACCGCGCTCCGGCGAGCGCGTCGAACAGCGGCGGGGTGCGTAACGAGCTCACGGCGGGATGCTAGAGCGCCGCTTCCCGGGAGGCCCGGTCACGTTCGGCCAGCGCCTCGCGGATCTGCTGAAGCGACACGACGACGAGCCCGCCGACCGCGAACAGCGCGCCCACGATCGCCACGGCCGCCCACTGGACGACATCGCCGCTGTGGTCGGACTGCGTGACGAGCAGGACCAGGACTCCGAGGGCGGCGAGGAGCCCGCCGGTGATCTTCATGCCGGTCAGGGTAGGACCGCCCGCAACGAGCGCAGGGCCTTGCCCGGGCGGACGTGCCGCCCCCAGGCGTCTCCCTGGCCGGCGCTGGACAGGCCCGCGGCGCTCGGTGGAGACTCCGCGCATGCCGTTCGGTGGGCGCAGCGCGCGGGAAAACGGGCCGCGGTGACCAGCGCGCAGACGGTCCCGCAGCCCACCCGGCCCGGACCGCAGACCAGGCTGACCGTCCCCGTCCCGCTCGTCTCCTTGCGGGTGCGGCGGTTCCTCGCGACCGAGGCGGGGAGCGCGGCGATCCTGCTGGTCGCCACAGCCGCCGCCCTCGTGTGGGCCAACCTCCCGACCGTCAGCTACGAGCGGTTCTGGGCGACCGAGGCGTCGGTCCGGATCGGCGGCTGGTCGATCGCCATGGACCTGCGGCACTGGGTCAACGACGCGGCCATGGTGATCTTCTTCCTGGTCGTGGGCCTGGAGATCAACCGGGAGGTGTCGGTCGGGAGCCTGCGCAGCCGGCGCGCGGTGATCATCCCGGTGTTCGGCGCGATCGGCGGGCTCGCGATGCCCGCACTGATCTATTTCGCGCTCAACCACGGCGGTCCCGGCGCGAACGGCTGGGGGATCGCGATGTCGACGGACACCGCGTTCCTGATCGGGATCCTGGCCCTGTTCGGCCCGCGCTGCCCGGACCAGCTGCGGCTCTTCCTGCTCACCCTCGCGATCGTCGACGACCTCGGCGCGATCACCGTCCTCGCGCTGTTCTACACCGACCACGTCTCGGTGCCGGCGCTCGCCGTGGCGATCCTGCTGGTCGCGGGGCTGTTCGTGCTCCGGTGGGCGCGGGTCTGGCAGCTCACGGCGTACGTGGCGATCGGCCTCGCGCTGTGGGCGGCCATCTTCGCCTCGGGCCTGCACCCCACCCTCGCCGGGGTGCTGATCGGCCTGCTGGTACCCGCGGCCATGCCCGAGCCGGGACAGCGCGAGCAGTTCCGGCTCTACGGACGGGCCGTGATCGAGGCGCCGGACCCCCAGCGGGTGCGGCTCGCCAGTTCCGCTGCCAAGGCGACCGTCCCGGCGAGCGACCGGCTCCAGGACGTCCTGCACCCCGTCAGCGCGTTCGCCGTCGTGCCACTGTTCGGGCTGGCCAACGCCGGGGTCCGCCTCGACGGGGCCGCGCTCGGCCAGGCGCTGAGGTCCCCGGTCACGATCGGAGTCGTCATCGCCCTCGTCGCCGGGAACGCCGTGGGGATCTCGGCCGCGACCGCGATCGCACTCCGGGCCGGGCTCGGCGACCTGCCCGGCAACGTGCGGTACGGGCACCTGATCGGCGGCGCGATCCTCGCCGGGATCGGGTTCACCATCTCGCTGTTCGTCACCGATCTCGCGTTCGGCGAACAGGGGCTCCGCCAGCAGGCCCAGATCGGGGTGCTCGCCGGATCGGCACTCGCGGCCGTCCTCGGATCCCTGGCACTGCGCTACCTCGGCGAGCGGCTGCCGCTCTGCACGATCGCGGACGCCCCCGAGCTGCCGGCGCTCCCGGCCGGGCCGTGGCGGGATCCGAGCCTGCGCTGAGGTCTTACCTGCCGATCAGCGGCGCAGGCCGAGCGTCGAGCGCAGTTCCCGCAGGTCCACCCTGCCGGTGTAGAGGACGCCGTCGATGAACAGCGTCGGTGTCCCGCGCACGCCCTTGTCGCCACCCGAGGCGTAGTCGGCCTCGATCGCCGGGCGGAACCGCTGGGCTGCCTCGCCGGTCACGTCGCCGGCCCCGATCGTCCGCGCGTAGGTGTCGAGGTCGGCGTCCGCGAGCAGGTGCTGGTGGGTGAACAGCAGGTCGTGCATGGCCCAGAACAGCTCGCCGGACGCCTCGGCCGCGAGCGCCGCGGTCAGCGCGAACGGGTGCACCGTGAACAACGGGAAATGCCGGTAGACCAGCCGCACCTGCCCACCGGATCCGTCGATGAGCTCCCGCAGAACCGGCGCGGCCGCGCCGCAGTACGGGCACTCGAAGTCGCCGTACTCGACGAGCGTCACGGGCGCGTCGGCCTCGCCGTAGACGTGCCGGTCGGGATCAATCGGATCCGCGTCACTCATCGCCCGAACCTACCAACGCCGATGGTCCGGTGGCGGCGCGTTGCTACCGTCGCCGCCGACGTCAACGGGGATGGCCGGCGTCTCGCCGGCCCGGAAGGACAGCACTCATGCGCGCGCTCTTACTCGCACGGATCACCGGAGCCGGCGTTCTCGCCGCCACGGCCGCACTCGCGCTGGACGCCCCGGCGCACGCGGCCGTCGTCGCCGTCGACCGGGTCTCGGTGGCCACCGACGGATCCCAGGGCGACGACACCTCGCTGCTCCCGGCGACCGACGACAGCGGCCGGTACGTGGCGTTCGCGTCGCTGGCCTCGACGCTCGTCCCGGGCGACACCAACAGGGTCATGGACATCTTCGTGCGGGACACCGACACGGGAACCACGACGCTCGTCTCCGCCGCGCCGGACGGCACCCCCGCGAACCGGGGATCGATCGACCCGCGGATGAGCGCCGACGGCAGGTTCGTCGAGTACTGGACCCAGGCGTCCAACATCTCCGAGCCGGGCCAGCGCAAGCCCGGCTGGAACGTGTATGTCTACGACCGCGAAACCGGGACGAACGAGCGTGTTTCGTCGGGGAGCTCGGGCGCCCAGAACGGTGACCTGAGCGGCGACGGCCGGTATGTGACGTACGAGTCGACGTCCCAGGACGCGGTGCCCGGCGGTACACAGGGCTATCTCGAGGTCTACCGCTACGACCGGCAGACCCGGCAGACCCAGCTCGTGTCGACGACCGCTCGCGGATCCGAGGCCAAGGCCATCAGCCACCACGCGCGGATCAGCGCCGACGGCCGGTACGTGGCATTCGTTTCCAGCTCCGCCGAGCTCGTCGCGGGCGACACGAACGGCAAGGAGGACGTCTTCCTCCGGGACATGGAGGCGAACACCACCACTCGGGTGTCCGTGGGGCCTGGCGGAGCCGAGGCAGACGGGAACTCGGACTCCCCGGCGATCAGCGCCGACGGGCGGATCGTCGCCTTCATGTCGACGGCGTCGACTCTGGCGTCCGAGGGATCCTCCGGCCAGTACGAGGTGTTCGCTCGCGACACCGGCACGAGCACGACCACGTTGCTCAGCAAGGACGCCGGCGGGACTCCGGGGAACGGGTACACCTCCAGCCCGGAGGTCAGCGGCGACGGCAGCCACGTCGTGTTCTGGTCGCAGGCCTCGAACCTCGTCCCCCATGACACGAACGGCGCGGGCGACACCTTCGTCCACGATCTTGCGGCGGGGAGCACCGAGCGTGTGTCGGTGACGGCCGCGGGGGAGCAGGCGGGCGGTGGCAACGGCGTCCTCTCGCGCGACGCGCGGTTCGTGTATCTCCGGTCCGATGTGGAGAATCTCGTGGCCGGCGACACGAACGGTGCGGGCGACATCTTCCGCGTCCGCCGGTTCTGATCTTCACGGATCCTCCACCCGTTCTCCGCACGGATCGTGGTCGGGTGACCAGATGAATCTCTCCTCACCCGACCCCATCACCTACCTCGACACGGCCGCTGGCAGCCCGGCCGGGCGGGACTACAAGGAGCGGTTCCTGGCGGCCCTCGACGTCCGGCCCGGCCACACCGTGATCGACATCGGCTGCGGACCGGGCACCGACCTGCCGCGGATCGCCGGCGCCGTGACCGGGAGCGGACGGGTCATCGGCATCGACAACGATCCGCGCATGCGCGCCGAGGCCGCCCGCCGCCTGGCGGACTGGCCGCACGCCGAGATCCGCGCCGGGGACGCCCATGACCTCCCGCTTGCCGATTCCAGTGCGGACCGCGCCCGCACGGACCGGGTGCTCCAGCACCTCGCGGATCCCGGCCAGGCCGTCGCGGCGGCCCGCCGGGTGCTGCGGCCCGGCGGGGTCCTCGGGATGGCCGAACCGGACTGGGACACCCTCACCGTCGCTGGCGACGACCTGGAAACCAGCCGTGCGTTCGCCCGCTTCACGGCCGGACAGGTACGCAATCCCGTGGTCGGCCGGCAGCTCGTGCGGCTCGCCACCGGGGCCGGCCTGCGCGTCCGGTCGGTGGACGCGCTCGCCGTGGTGTTCCGAGACTTCGGTACCGCCGACAAGGTCCTGGGACTGCGGCGGAACTCCGCCAGGGCGGTCGAGGCGGGGTGCATCGCCGCCGCGTCCGCCGAGTCCTGGATCGGGCGGCTCGCGGCCGAGCCCTTCCTCGCCGCGTTCACGTTCTACCTGGTCACGGCCGTGCGTTAGCTCGCGGCCGCTGCGCCCCGCCCACCCCACCCGGGCACCCAGGGGAGTCCCCTTCACAGGGCACCCGGGCAGGAGTAGACAAGGAGGGCCGATCAAGGAGGCCGGGATGGCACTGTTCATGGACGTCCACGAGCACCTGCCCGAGGGCGCGACCGCCAAGGACGTCGCCCAAGCGCACGAGGCGGATCTGAAGACGCAGGGCGCCTACGGCGTCAACTACATGAGCTACTGGGTGGACGAGGCACAAGGCAAGGCGTTCTGCCTCGTCGAAGCGCCGGACGCCGAGTCCGCCATCGCCGTGCACCGCGAGGCGCA
>JAOPVE010000056.1 GCA_025963185.1 Actinomycetes bacterium | reverse complement strand
TTCGGGGTTTGCTGCCTCTGGATCTGCGGTCACCGGGGCTCCCGGAGGTGCTTGCTTGTCGTGCTCGCACGACCGATGGCGGATGGGCGGGCCGCAGGACCGGTCCCCGCCTCTCGCCCGCCGCGTGGGCGGACGCCCGCGAGCCCAACCCGCGAAGTGCGGAACTCTGCGCCGGTCCGGACCGGTCGAAGTTTCCGCACTTCCGCCCCAGCTCGCGTCGGCCGATGTCCGCCGCTGCAATCCTGGTGAAGTGTGTGCCGCTACGCCGGTCCTGGGCGGCAGAACGGCGCACACTTCGGGTTGGTGCCCGGGTCTCGGGGGCTTGGGCGGTGCTTGCTGGGCGTGCTTGCGCGGCCGGTGGCGGACGGCCGCGCCGCGGGACCGGTCCTCGCGGCTGCGCCCGCCGTGTTGACGGCGGGCCGCGAGTCGATCCCGTGAAGTGCGGAACTCTGTGCCGGTCCGGACCGGTCGAAGTTTCCGCACTTCCGCTCTGGGGTCCGCGCGGCTGGTGCGGGTCGGCGCAATCCTGGCGAACTGTGTGCCGCTAGGCCGGTCCCAAGCGGCAGAACGGCGCACACTTCGGGTTGGTCGCCTCCCGGATTGACGGTGGGGCGTCGTTGGCGTGGGCGCCTCGCTTGGCGGGTTCGGGTGCCGAGGGGGCTCGCGGGGTGGGGCGTCGTGGCTGAGGGTGAGCGGATCGGCGGGGCGTCGGCAGTCGGCGGACCGTGTGGCGCGGACAAGTGCCTGGTTGCGAGTTCCCGCAATCGATCCGGACCCGTTCTTAGGCCGTTCGGCGGACCGTTACTCGGCGTGTCGGACGGCGTGTCGGCGCCCCAACTGTCGCCTTCCCGACAGAAGACAAAGTCGGACCGGAAAAGGGTTTGCCCGGGGTGTGAGGCGGACATAGTCTGCCTCTGCGAACGGCACGAGCCGTTGGCCAAATATTTCGAGTAGCGCGATGGAGGTGGACCGACGTGAAGAACCTGACGCAGCTTATGGAGTTGACGGTGTCGGCCACCACCGGCGCGCCCGCTCCTTCGTGGCGTCCCGCTTCGGTCCTGTGCCTGACAGGGCTGCGGGAGCGGAACGCCCTCACCGCACTCGCGCCGACCTCGGCGCATGGGGCGAAGTCTGTTCTGGACTTCGGCAAGCGCGGCGCCACGTCTGTCAGTGGCACCGATCAGCGCAATGGCTATGGATTCGGCAGCCCGGTGGGCGTCGATGCTCCGCGCATCGACCTCGCTACGGGACTCCCACCTCGAAGTTGGCCGGTCTAACACAGACCACACCGGCTCACCTTCGAGGCCGTGGAACCCGTATCCGGGTTCCACGGCCTCTTTGTTTTGTCCGCCACGACGTTCACAAGACCAGCACAAAACTGACGGAAGAGGTGATCCGGCGTGATCGACACCGGTCTGGAGCTGTTCGACAACAGCGTGACCGACCCTGACCTGGCCCTTCCCTGCCGGCGTGAGGACCCCGAGCTCTGGTTCGCGGAGTCCCCGGCCGACCTGGAACTCGCCAAGGGGTACTGCGGCACCTGCCCCCTGCGGGCAGCCTGCCTCGACGGCGCTCTCGATCGGCGTGAGCCGTGGGGCGTCTGGGGCGGAGAGATCTTCGAGCGTGGAGTGGTCATCGCCCGCAAGCGGCCGCGTGGCCGCCCGCGCAAGGAAGAGGTCGCCGCGTGACGACCAGCCATGTCCGGCCCGCACAACGCCGCGAGAGCGATCGCAGCGTCTCTGGGCTCGCCAACGACAACCACATCAGCGTTTCCCCGAACAGGAGCATCGCCGTGCTACTCATGAACGAAGCCCTGGCTCGCGCGCGAATGCGCGAGGCCGTCCAGGCCAACACCCGCACCGGTGCGGTTCGCCCGGCTCGACTGGTCGCCATGGCGGCGTCCAAGATCCGGAACCGCATCTGATCGACCGGCGACCCGGCTGGGCCGCACCCCGCGTCAGACCCGTCGTGTTGTGAACGAGACGCCCTCACTCCGGTGATGGCAGTACCTCCGCCGCTGTAGTCGCAGCGGCGCCGGATCCGAATCGAGCGCCGGAGGTCCCACGGGAGCTCCGGCGCTCGCCGTATCCCCAGCCGCGGCAGGGGCCAGCCGCCGACTGCCGGCGAACAGCCGTCAGTCGGCAGGTGTGGCGAAGCCCGGCTGCCACTGCTCGACGATCGAGCGGTACGGCGCCTTCGCCCCGAGCTGGCAGAGGACCCCGATGGATCCGAGGGTGACCCGGTGGATCAGCAGGTAGGACGGAGGCAGGTTGAGCTGGCGTCCGAGCTGGTAGGCGGGGCTGCGCAGGTCACTCAGGCGGGCCGCCTCGGATCGCAGCCAGGCGCGACTGAACTGGAACTCAGCCTCGGCGAGCGGGGCGAGGATCGGCAGCAGGTAGCCGAGCACCCCTTGCGCGTCGACCTCCACGTCGGGCTTGACGAACCCCTCTTCGCGCAGCCCGGCGAGCACCGCATCGGCCTCTCCGTCCAGCGCGAGGCGGGTCAGCCGTCCCACGAACTCGGGCAGGCCGTCCGGGAGCCGGGCGACCGCGCCGAAGTCGATGACCCCGAGCCGCCCGTCGTCGAGGAGCCGGAAGTTACCGGGGTGCGGATCGGCATGCAGCAGCCCGGCGCGCGAGGGCGCCGAGAAGTGCAGCGTGGCCAGCAGACGGCCGCACAGGTCGCGCTGCTCCTGCGTGCCGTCGGCGATGATCCGGGACAGGGGTGTGCCGTCGATCCATTCCGTGACGAGCACCCGGGGCGCGGCCGCCAGCACCTCGGGGACCGCGATCTCCGGATCACCGTCGTAGGCCTTGCCGAACGCACGGGTGGACTCGGCCTCGAGCTCGTAGTCGAGCTCCTCGGCGACCCGGGACTTGAGTTCGGCGATCAGCGGCTTGATGTCGAGCCCAGGCTGGATCACCGAGAACAGCCTGGCCAGGCGGCCGAGCTGGTTGAGGTCGGCGATCAGGGCCGGGCCGGCACCCGGGTACTGGATCTTCACCGCGACATCGCGGCCGTCGGACCACACCGCCCGATGGACCTGGCCGATGCTCGCCGCGGCGGCGGGCCGGTCGTCGAACTCCCGGAACTTGCGCCGCCAGCGCGGCCCGAGCTGCTCGGCGAGCACCTTGTGCACCGACGCCGCGGGCAGCGGCGGGGCGGCCTCCTGCAACTTCGTCAGCGCGGCGCGGTACGGCCCGGCGATGTCCTCGGGCAAGGCGGCCTCGAACACGCTGAGCGCCTGCCCGAACTTCATCGCGCCGCCCTTGAGCTGCCCGAGCACGGAGAAGATCTGCTCGGCGGTGCGCTGCTGGATCTCGCGGGCGACGGCCTCGGCGGGGCGGCCGCCGATCCGCTTACCGAGCCCCACCGTGGCTCGCCCCGCCATCCCCAGCGGCAGCGACGCGAGCTTCGCCGTGCGGGTGAGTGCCCAGCGGGGGATGTCGCTCATGCCGCCCATTGTTCCCCGGATTGGCCGGAACCGGCTCGTCCAGCCCGATTGACCGATCTCGTCAGCCGTGATGCTTCTCACGGGGCCAACCCCGCAACGGCCGGGCGCCCCGCGTAGCGGCGATGGCATCCACACCGTGGATGGCGCGTCCAGCTGCGCCGCCGGATCGGCTCGCCGAGCCCGGTCAGCTCCAGTGATCGGCCGAGCGCCTCGGGCGTGCCGCCGTCGAGATAGGCGAGCGCCTGGGTGGCGGCGAGGCCCGCGGCCGCCACGACGAGCGCGATCTGTGAGGGCTCGGACCGCCCGCGGGCTGCGGTCCGGAGCTGGGCGGCGAGCGCGGGCCACGCCGGATCGCGGTCCGTGCGGTGGAGGTCCGTGCAGGTCAGGCAGGGGCCGCCGTCCGGCACCACGAGCGGCCCGACGATCGCGGCGCCGTCGCGCAGGTGCACCGGGAGCAGGGCGGCGGCCCGGGCGTAGCCCGGCAGGGACGCGGGCCGGAGCTGCGCCCTGTGGTCGGCCAGCACGACGAGTGCTGGCGGGCGCCGGGGTCCGGGCGGGCGGGTGTCCGTCTCCGGAGCGGCCCGGTGGATCGCTTCGGCGGCTGCCGTGGCGTAGGGCCGGTGCTCGTCGGCGGGCAGCAGGCCACCGGGAGCGGCGTCGTCGGCGGCGACCGTGCCGGTACCCCGGACGTGTACCCGCCCGACTCCGGCGGCAGCGAGCAGGGCCGCGACCACAGGCCCGGCGCGACCGGCGGCCCAGACCTCGGTGCAGGCCCGGGACCGCCGCGCCAGCACCTCTCCAGCTTCGGCGCCGTGGCCGAGCGAGAGTGCCCCAATGTCGGGTCGCAGCCGTCTGCGCGCGGCCTCGGGGAACCGGGAGGGCAGGCCGGCGGCGGGCTCGGCCTCGACCAGCACCCCGGCGCGGCTCAAGAGGCTGAGGAGTTCCCCGAGTTGCGGCGGCCCGACGCCGTGCGCGGATGCCAGCGCCGTGATCTCGCCGAGCGTGTGACATCCATCCATGAGCGCGAGGACCCCCGCCGTGCCTGGCGCCAGGTTGGCGAGAACGATGGCCCGGCCCGGGTCAGAGCCCAGTTGCAGGGTGGTCGCATCGCGCCACAGCCGCCGCACGGCGGGCAGGAGTAACGGTCGCACGGGGACCTCGATCCGGAGCTGCCGGAGGCGCCACGACGGCGTCCCGTTCAGGAGCAAGGCTGGCACCAATGCGGCGATTCGCGTGCGGTTATCCCCAGTTGCCTCTGAAATCCACAGTTTTGGCACCGCCCCTGGCGAAAGAGAGGGGCGGCTGCCTCACGGCGGCCGCCCCTCTTGTCCTGGCGTATGAAACTCGGCGCGGATCAGGCCTTGCCGAGGATCCGGTTCATCTTGGTGCCACACACCGGGCACGAGCCCTTGGCCATGCGGCGCCCGGAGTCGCTCGTGACGACTTCACCCTCGAAGTCACGCTTCTCCTTGCACTTCACGCAGTAGCCGTTGTAAGTCTCGGCCACGTTGTCCTCCTCGACGGTCGACATCCCGGTGCCGGTCGCGGCCGGGACGTGGATGACAGTACCCCTGCGTAACCGCCGGGTCCGCACCATGGGCGCTCGGCGCGGCGCGGCGCCGCGACACGCACCAGCTAAAACGTGAAGGACGTTTACCTTGGCTAGGCGTAAGAGTGGGAGAATACCGGCAAATCGCTCGACGGCAGGGATGCCTGCCGGGTTGGCGAAAAACTGCGGAGAGTAACTGCACGGATTTCGTCGGACGTATGCAGCAGACTTCAGTCATGACCGTCCTGACGACCGAGCGCCGCCCGGATGGCGTCGCCGTGCTCACCCTGAACCTGCCCGAGCGCCGCAATGCGATGACGCCCGAGCTGACCTCGGCCTGGCAGGCTGCCATCGCCGGGCTGGGGTCCGACCGCGCCGTGCGGGCCGTCGTCGTGACCGGCGCCGGGTCGGCGTTCTGCGCGGGCGGCGATCTGTCCTGGCTCGACACGGGTCCGGATGCCAGCGTCCCTGACCTGCGAGAACGCATGCTGCCGTTCTACCGGGCGTGGCTGTCCATCCGCGAGCTCGAAGTGCCGACGATCGCGGCGGTGAACGGTCCCGCGGTGGGGGCGGGAGCGGCGCTGGCGCTCGCGTGTGACCTGCGGTACGCCAGCCCACAGGCGAGTCTGTCGGTGCCTTTCACCGCGCTCGGCATCCACGCGGGGATGGCCACGACGTGGCTCCTTCCCGAGGTCGCCGGGCTCGCCGTCGCGCGTGACCTGCTGCTGACGGGGCGTACGGTCGGTGCTGACGAAGCGGTGCGGCTGGGGCTAGTCAACGGCGTCCCCGAGGGCGACCTGCTCACTGAAGTGACGGCGATCGCCGCGCGCATCGCGGCGAACGCGCCGGTCGCCACAAAGCTGACCAAGCTCGCGCTCGCGCGGGGCGGACACGCCAGCTTCGAGGACGCGCTCCAGTGGGAGGCGCTGGCCCAGCCCGTGACCATGGCCTCGGCGGACCTCGCCGAGGGCCTCGCCGCAGCCCGTGAGCGGCGCAAACCCCACTTCGGCGGCCGCTGAGGCGCGCCACACGAGCCACGTCATCCCAGGCGAGGCGAGGCGGCCGCTGACGCGCCGCTGAAGGCGCGTCGCTCAACGCACATCGCGCAAGGCGCGTCGCTCAGGGCGCGTCACTCAGGTGCGGCTAGGCGGCCGGCGAAGCGCGCGGGGCGGCCGTGACAGCGCGCCGGAGCAGCCGAAACGGGCCAGGACAGCATGACGCCCCTGGCGCTGTCGCTGGCCCGCCACCTTCCCCTTGCGCCGGGCCACCTCTAGCTACCAGGGGCGAAGCCGACGCTAGAGTCCATTTGGGGCAGTCGTCAAGCCCGACTCTCCACACGCTGTGGATAACTTTGTGGATGTCCTGGGGATCATCGAGCTCAATGTGTGGAGTGCCTGATCCCAGATGTGCATAGCCAACTCGGCCGCGCTCTGGCAGGGCTGCGACCTGCGGCGGGACCGTCCACCGGCTGTGGATAGAATTTCGCACGGATTCGGCCTCGACGCGAGCGTTGGCCGTCTTGAACGACTAGCGTTCGATCATGGCCGGAGAACTGTCCTCACCTGCGAGTGTGCAGGTCAGGCGCAGCGCGCGCCGTCGCCGCACCGTCGCGGCGTACCGGGACGGCGAGACCGTGGTGATCCTCATTCCGGCGCGGTTCACGGCCGCCGAGGAACGCGAATGGGTCGACCGGATGCTCGCCCGGCTCGACTCGCGCGAGCGCCGGGCCAGGCGGCGGGGCGACGACGAGCTGGAGTCGCGGGCTCGGCAGCTGATCCGGCAGTTCTTCGGCGGTGAACTCCGCCCGGTGAGTGTGCGCTGGGTGTCCAACCAGCGCGGCCGGTGGGGATCCTGCACTCCGGCCGACGGAACGGTCCGCCTCTCGGACCGGCTCCGGCCGATGCCGTCGTGGGTGATCGACTACGTGCTGGTCCACGAACTGGCGCACCTGCGCGTGCCCGGTCACGGACCTGACTTCTGGGCGCTGGTCGAGCGGTATCCGCGGGCTCAGCGCGCCAGGGGCTACCTCGAAGGTGTCGCCGCGGCGGCGGGGATCGCGTTCTCCTCGGACGGCGCGCTCGGCGGCCTCACCGGCGGCGAGGTCGGCGGCGCGGTGGGCGAGATCAGCGGGGTCGGCGAGATCAGCGCGGTGGGCGAGATCAGCGCGGTGGGCGAGATCAGCGGGGTGGGCGAGATCAGTGAGGTCGACGACGTCGACGAGGCCGCCGAGAATGATCTCGGCGCGGCTGGACGGGCCGGTTGACCGCCCGCTGCGCGATCCTGCTGCTCACCGCCCCCACGGCGCAGACGCCGCCACCTGGCGTGCCGCCCGCGTCCTGGCGCGCCGCGCTCGCCGAGGACGTCGCCGACCTGCTCTCGGCGCTCGAAGAGGTGACCGGCGCGGTCGCGGCCGCGGCGCCCGACCACGAGCTGGCCCGCTCGGTCGTCTGGCCCGGCACGCCGGTGTTCGAGCTGGCCGTGGCCCGGCCTGTCGCGGCGCTCGACGCGGCGGCCAGCGCCGGGTTCACCGAGGCCGTCATCGTGGCGGCCGACGCGCCGGACATCCCCGCGCTGCACGTCGGCAAGCTGTTCCGTGCGCTCGGCAGTCACCCGGTGGCCGCCGCGCCCGCGGCGGGACGCGGGCTCGTGGCGCTCGCGGCCCAGTTGCCCGCTCCGGCCTGGCTCACCGGCATGGACCCGGACCTCGACACGGCCAGCGTGGAGACGCTGCGCGCGGCGGCGCCGGGGCCGCGATCCGTAGCCGGGACGCCTGGGTGGCACCGCCTGCGCGCACCCGCGGACATCGCGCTACTCGACCCCGGCCTGGAGGGCTGGGACGCCACCCGAGCCCTCCTCGGCGGCTGAGCCCGCGTTCGAGCGTCCGCCGATAAGACCATGCGAGCGACGCGTCACGAGAACCACAAGCCCACGCCAAAGCGGCGAGCCAGTGCAGGACCGGCCGGCGCGTCCCACCTCGCCCGCGCTATCGGCGGGCGCTCTTACAGGTCTTCCAGGCCGGGCATGTCGACGTTCGTGTCCCGCTGGGCGAAGCCCTCCGGATCGTCGAGGTCGGACCCGGACGGGATCAGGTCGGGGTGGCCCCAGACCGCGTCCCGGCCCTCGGCTCCGCGGTGTTCCGCGAGCGCGGCCCACAGTTGTGAGGCCTCCCGGAGCCGCCGCGGCCGCAGTTCGAGGCCGACCAGCGTCGCGAAGGTCTGTTCCGCCGGACCGCCCGCCGCGCGACGCCGCCGGAAGGTCTCGGCGAGAGCGTCCGCGCCGGGCAGCCTGCCCTCGGCCGCGATGCTCGTGACGTGCGCGACCCAGCCCTCGATCAGCGCGAGCGCGGTCTCCAGCCGGGCGAGTGCCTGCTTCTGCTCTGGCGTGTCCGCCTGCTCGAACATCCCGCCGGACAGGGCCTCCTGCAGACTCTCCGGATCGTTCGGGTCGAACTGCCCGAGCGCTTCCTCGAACGCGGCCCGGTCGACCGTGATGCCGCGGGCGTACGCGCCGACCGCGTCGACGACGTGGCTGCGCAGCCATGGCACGTGCCCGAACAGCCGGTGATGCGCGGCCTCGCGCAGCGCCACGTACAGCCGGACCTCCTCCGCGGGCAGTTCCAGCCCCTCGGTGAACTCGGCCAGGTTGGCCGTGACCAGCGCGGCCGTCGCGTTCGCGGCCAGCGGCAGGCCGATGTCGCTGGAGGACAGGACCTCGCGCGAGAGGGTGCCGAGGCCCTGGCCGACCTGGGCGCCGAACATCATGCCGCCCAGCCCGCCGAGCATCCCGGCGAGCCCGCCGCCACCCGCGAGCGCCGCCAGCGGACCGAGCGCGGCCACGCTCTCGGGACTCATGTCCTCGGTCGTCAGGCCCTCGGTGGGCAGCAGCGTGGACATGGCGTCGACCACGCGCGCCGCGACCGGATCGCAGAGCCGCTGCCAGGTGGGCAGCGTGGCCTCGATCCAGTCAAGCCGGCTCCACCCTGCGGGGCTGGTGAGACCAGAAGGCAGACTGGTGATCGGGTCGAGCCAGAGATCGGCGAGCCGCAGCGCCTCGCCGGACTCCGCCCGCTCGCCCGCCGTCAGGGACCGGTCGCCCTCCCTGGCGAGCCCCGTGGCCACCTGGCGGGCGAGGTCCCAATTCACGGGACCGGTGGAAGACGTGGAAAGGATCTGCTGCAGTTGAGCCATGAACGCGGCCCATTGCGGATCACCGGGATCGGGCTCGTTACCGCCGCCGGGCAGGCTGAACCCAAAGGGAAAGTTGGTCATGACGTGCTCCTGCGCCCAGTCATGCCGTCAACCGTAGCGCCGGATCGCGCGTGACGGCCCGGTCCCACCGCCCGTCGCGCCCCGGCGGGATCGCCGTCGCGGTCAGCGGAGCCACCGGGCTGCTCGGAGAGGCGGTGTGCCGGCGGCTCGTGGCCGCGGACGGGATCCGCCAGGTGGTCGCGCTCGCGCCCCAGCGTCCGTCCGTTCCGGGAGTGGTGTGGCGGCGGGCGGACCCGGCCGATCCGTCACTCGCGTCGGCTCTCTCGCGCGTAGATGTGCTGGTCAGCCTAGCTTTGTCGACGGATCCGGACGACGATCGCGCGGAGCAGCGCCAGTTCAACGTCCGCAGCGCGCAGGTCGCCCTGACGGCCGCGGCGGCCACCGGGATCGGGCACGTGGTGCTGCTGTCCAGCGCCCGCGTGTACGGCGCGAACGCCGACAACCCGGTCCCGCTGGACGAGGACGCTCAGCTCAGAGCGCAACCCGAGATGAGTGTGCTCGGCGATCTGCTGGAGATCGAGCGGCTCGTACGGCGATCCGGGCGGGCGTACCCCCAGGTGTCCGCCGCGGTGCTGCGGCCCGCCCTGCTCGTCGGCGCGGGGCTGGAGAACGCGGCGTCGGGGCTGCTCGACGGCCCGCGGATGCTGGTGGTCCGGGGCGCCCGTCCGCACTGGCAGTTCTGCCACGTCGAGGACCTCGCCGCCGCCGTCGAAACCGTCGCGCTGTGCGGCCTGACCGGCCCGATCACCGTCGGCAGCGAGGGGTTCCTCGAACAGGCCGAGGTCGAGAAGGCGCTCGGCCGCCGCCGGATCGAGCTGCCCGCCACCGTCGCGTTCGGCACCGCGGCCCGCCTGCACGCGATCGGCGTGACCGCGGGTCCGGCCAGCGAGCTCGCGTTCCTGGTCCACCCCTGGGTCGTCGGGTCGCAGCGGCTGCGGTCCGCGGGCTGGGAGCCGTCGTTCACCAACGAGGCGGCGCTCGCGGACTACGCGGCCGGCCGTCCGGTGCTGCAGCAGCGGCTCAAGATCGGCGCGAAGGGCGCGACGGCGGCCGCCGGGGCCACGGTGGCGCTCGTCGGAACGGCCGCGCTGGTGCGCCGGGCCCGTAAGCGCCGGCAGGCCCGGTCGTGACGGCGGTGCCTGAACAGGACTCGTCGTATCTCGTCGCTAGGGTGTTCGCATGATGCGTCGCGGCTGGACTGTGCTGGTCGGCCTCCTGGTGATCGTCGGGCTCGGCTTCGGGCTGTCCTACCTCCCGGTGCCCTACGTGGCGCTGGGGCCTGGCCCGACGGTCGACACCCTCGGCAGGTCCGACGGCAAGGAGATCATCGTCATCACCGGCCGCCAGACCTCGACGTCGAAGGGGCACCTCAACCTCACGACGGTCTCGGTGCGCGACCGGCTCTCGCTGCTCACGGCCGCCCGGTACTGGGTCGACAGCTCCACCGCCGTGGTCCCGCGTGACCTGGTCTACCCGCCCGACAAGACCGACAAGCAGGTCGAGAAGCAGAACCAGCAGGATTTCAAGTCCTCGCAGACCTCGGCCGAGACGTCCGCTCTGCGCGAGCTCGGGTATCCGGTCGAGGTGTCCGTCGACTCGCTGCCGGCCGGCTCGCCGTCCGTGGGGAAGCTGGCCAAGGGTGACCTGCTGACGACCGTCGACGGCAAGAAGGTCACCAGCAGCCAGCGGCTCATCGAGCTGATCCGGATGCACAAGGCCGGCGAGACGGTCCGCATCGGCTACATCCGGGGCGGCAAGCCGGCCACCGCCGCGGTCAAGACCAGCGCGGCAGCCGAGACGAAGCAGCCGGTCATCGGGGTCCAGATCGACCAGAAGCAGCCGCACCCGTTCGAGATCAAGTTCGAGCTCGACCGCATCGGCGGCCCGTCCGCTGGGCTCATGTTCGCGCTCGGCATCATCGACAAGCTCAAGCCCGAGGACCTGACCGGCGGCACGTTCATCGCCGGCACTGGGGAGATCGACGACGAGGGCAACGTGGGCCCGATCGGCGGCATCCCGCAGAAGATGATCGCCGCGCGCGCCGCCGGTGCCACGGTGTTCCTCGCTCCGGCCGGGAACTGCGCCGAGGCGGTCCGCACCACCCCGCCGGGCCTGCGGCTGATCAAGGTGCAGAAGCTTGACGACGCGCTGACCTCGCTGGACGGCCTCAGGAACAACCGCAAGAACCTGCCGAAGTGCTGATCCGCGGACGGGGTTTGACGGCCTAGTCGTCGAGCGTCGAGAGCAGGGCGCGCGACAGGTTCGGGGCGAGGTCGTCGCCGAACGCCGTGCCCTCGTCGGGCTCGCCGGGCACGGGACGGATCCGCAGCGCCACCGCGGTCGCCCCGCCACGCTGCACCGCGACCGTCATCCGCATCTCCCGCCGCCCCTCGTGCTTGCCCGCCCACTCCAGCGGGTCGGCGTCCTCGGGCATGTCGTCCTCCGCGCCCGGTGGGAGCACCAGCACCTCGTGGACCAGCGCACATCCCCGCACGGACTCCGGCCAGCTGATCCGCGCGAGCGCCTCGTCCAGCGGCCGGTCGTCGAGCGGATCCTGCTCGACGGGCGTCAGCGATCCGGACGGGACGTCCTGGGGGAGCCCGAGCTGCGCCGCGAGTGCCGGTTCCATCGCCGCGAGCTCGGCGGTGTCCACGAGCGCGTAGATCGCCGGCCCCTGGTCCCAGCCGACGGTCTCGGAGTGCATGTCGAGCTCGGCGACGACAGCCTTGAGTGCTGCCGGGGCGGGCTGCGCGCCACGAGGTGCATCCATGTGCACATGCTCGCACCAGTCCCATGAGGTCCGCAGGGTAGGTTGGCCTGTGAGCGTCGGCTGACGCTCCGATGCGGGCCAGCGGCCCCGCGGTTGCGGAACCTAGAGCGCTGCGGCGTCCGTTGGACGTGAGACGTCACACCGACACGCACTCAGGAGTTGCCCGTGGCCATGCGGTCGCCCATGCCGGCCGTCAGCCGGCGCAGCCGGAGGCTGCTCATCACGGTGGTCACAGTGCTGCTGCTGGTGATCCTCCTGTCCAGCGCCGTGAACCTGTACGCCGACTGGCTGTGGTTCCAGGAGGTCAGTTTCACCCAGGTCATGTCCACGACCCTGCGCACGCGGGTGCTGCTGTTCGTGCTGTTCGGCGGGGTCAGCGCGGCTGTCATCGCCGCGAACCTGGTGATCGCGTTCGCGCTGCGGCCCTCGTACCGGCCGATGTCGCTCGAACAGCAGAACCTGGAGCGGTACCGGCTGGCGATCACGCCCCGGTTCCGGCTGCTGACGATCGTGGTCTCGGGCTTCGTCGGCCTCATCACCGGGCTCGCCGCCCAGGGGCAGTGGCGCACCTGGCTGCTGTTCATGAACTCCACGCCGTTCGGCAAGGTGGATCCGCAGTTCGGCCGGGACATCTCCTTCTACATCTTCGAATATCCGTTCTGGCGCTACTTGATCAGCGTTGCGTTCACCATCATTGTTTTGTCGGTGCTTGCCGCTACCTTCGTGCACTACCTGTATGGGGGAGTGCGTATGCAAGGAAGCGGCGGCCGGCTCGGCACGGCGGTGATCGGGCACCTGTCCGTGCTGCTCGGCCTGTTCGTCGCGCTCAAGGCGCTCGCCTACTACTTCGACCGGTTCGGCCTGCTGCTCGGGTCGAGCGACGTGTCCAAGGTCAACGGTGCCTCGGCGGTTGATGTGGAATGGCTGCTGCCAGCGAAGAACATCCTGCTGTGGATCGCCGCGCTATGTGCCCTGGTGTTCTTCGTCAACGTCGGCCTCAAGCGCGTGCTGCTGCCCGGCATGGCGCTGGTGCTGCTGCTCGTCTCGGCCGTCGTCGTCGGCGGGGCCGTCCCCGCGTTCGCCGAGCAGTTCACGATCAAGCCGAACGCGGACGTCAAGGAAGCCAAGTACATCGACCGCAACATCAAGGCCACCCGCGCCGCGTACGGGCTCACCGACATCCAGCGGGTGCCATACGAGGCCACCCAGTCCGCCACCCGGCAGGAGATCGAGCAGGAGAACGAGACCGTCCCGAACATCCGCCTGCTCGACCCGAGCGTGCTGTCCGAGACGTACACGCAGCTCCAGCAGGTGCGGAACTTCTACGCGTTCAACCAGCAGCTCGACGTCGACAGGTACACCGTCGACGGCAAGATGCAGGACTACGTGGTCGGGGTCCGCGAGCTGAACATCGACGAGCTGCAGGGCAACCAGACCAACTGGCTGAACCGGCACACCGTCTACACCCACGGCAACGGCTTCGTCGCCGCGCCCGCGAACCAGGTCGACGCCGCCGGAAACCCGATCTTCGTCTCCGGGTTCCTCGGCGACCAGACGAACGGCAGCACGTCGTCGGAGGTCCGGGCGATGATCGCCAAGTTCGGGTCCGCCGTGCCCGTCAAGCAGCCGCGCATCTACTACGGCGAGCTCATCGGCGACTACTCGATCGTCGGCAAGAACGGCGGCAACGACCGCGAGTTCGACCGTCCGGCCAACGGCGGCAACGACCAGGACCAGCAGGTCAGCACGACGTACACGGGCAAGGGCGGCGTCAGCGTCGGCAGCCTCAGCCGCCAGTTGCTGTACTCGATCTACTTCAAGGAGAAGAACTTCCTCCTGTCGAACGCGCTGAACAAGAACTCGAAGATCCTCTACGTGCGGGATCCTCGACAGCGCGTCGAGCGGGTGGCGCCGTTCCTCACCGCCGACGGCGATCCGTACCCCGCCGTGGTCAACGGCCGCGTCGTCTGGATCATCGACGGCTTCACCACCAGCACCTACTACCCGTACGCGCAGCGCCAGACGCTGGGTGACGTGGCGGCCGACTCGCTGACCGGCCGGGGCACGGTGGCCCAGCCCAAGGACGACATCAACTACATCCGCAACTCCGTCAAGGCCACTGTCGACGCCTACGACGGCACGGTGAAGCTGTACGCGTTCGACGAGGCGGATCCGGTGCTCAAGACGTGGAACAAGGCGTTCGGCGGGCACCTGATCCTGCCCAAGAAGGACATCCCCGAAGAGCTCGCGGCGCACTTCCGCTACCCGGAGGACTTGTTCAAGGTCCAGCGCACCGTGCTCACCAAGTACCACGTGAGCAACCCGCTGGAGTTCTTCCGGAACAACGACTTCTGGCGGGTCCCGGACGATCCGACTAAGCCCAACTCGGGGCGTCCGCAGCCGCCGTACTTCGTGCTCTCGAAGTTCCCGCAGGAGAGCTCGCAGCGGTTCCAGCTGATCACCGCGGTCACTACCAACCAGCGCGACAACCTCACGGCACTGATCACCGCGTCCTACGACGAGAGTGGCGCGCCGAAACAGCTGGTCTACGAGCTACCCGACAGCGCCTCGGTGCTCGGGCCCAACCAGGTCCAGCCCAAGATGCAGAACGACGACGCGGTCCGCCGTGACATCTCGCTGTTCAACTCCAGCGAGTCGCAAGTCGTGTACGGCAACCTGCTCACGCTGCCGGTCGCGCACGGATTGCTCTACGTCGAGCCGCTGTACCTGAAATCGGCGTCGGGCACGCAGTACCCGCAGCTGGAGAAGGTGCTGCTGTCGTTCGGCGACAAGGTCGGCTACGCGAACAACCTCAATGACGCACTCAACGACCTGTTCGGGTCGAGCGGATCATCGCCACCAGCCGACAATCCGCCACCGGCTGACGGCGGCACCGGCACGCCACCGTCCACCGGCAGCAGTCCGCAGCTCGCCGCGGCGGTGCAGGCGATCCAGAGCGCGCTACAAGACCTGAAGACCGCCCAGCAGCAGGGCGACTTCGCGGCGATCGGCAAGGCCCAGCAGGACCTCGACACCGCGGTCAAGCAGTTCGAGAGCGCCCGATAGACGTCCACATCGAAAAGCCCAACCCCCAAGCCGTCCTCCTCCCCGAGCCACGGCGTCTAACCA
>JAOPVE010000035.1 GCA_025963185.1 Actinomycetes bacterium | reverse complement strand
GCGTCGCTCGCGGCTCTGATGGCCGCGCACGTCCGACGGCGAGGTATGTGCCCGCTCGCGGTGGTCCACCGAAGTGTGTGCCGGTATGCCGGTCCTGGGCGGCGTAGCGGCACGCACTTCCGACGGGTTGGTGGTGGTCCGAGGTCGGTGCCGGTCGGTCGCTGATCTGCGTCCGCGGCCGAGTCTGTGACGGCGGTTGGCCGAGGTATAAGCCGGTGGGGAGATTGACAGGGGGCTCGGCAGTGCGCATTATCAACTGGAAGGTTTATCAACTAGTTAGGTGATTACCGAGGTGGCCGGGGATGAGCTGAGTGTGACGCTGGGGGCGCTGGCGGATCCGACGCGGCGCGCGATTCTGGCTCGGCTCACGGCGGGTGAGGCGACGCTGAACGAGCTGGCCGAGCCGTTCGCGATGAGCCTGCAGGCGGTGTCCAAGCACCTCAAGGTGCTCGAAGCCGCGGGCCTCATCACCCGCGGCCGGGACGCCCAGCGCAAGCCATGCCGCCTGGCCGCGGCGCCCCTCGGCGAGCTCGCGAACTGGCTGGACGAGTACCGCGAGTTCTGGGACTCCAGCTTCGGCCGGCTCGGCGATCACCTCCGCGAGATCCAGAAGGGATCCACACCATGAGCGACCTGACCATCACCCGGATCTTCGACGCCCCCCGCGAGCTCGTCTACGCCGCGTGGACCGACTCCGAGCAGCTCGCCGGCTGGCTCGGCCCGAAGGGCTACACCGCCCACTCGGTGAGCGGCGACCTGCGGCCCGGCGGCGCGTGGCGCAGCTGCATCCGATCGCCGAAGGGCGAGGACCTGTGGGCCAGCGGCGAGTACCGCACGATCGATCCGCCGTCGCACCTGGTCTTCACCTACGCCTGGGAAGGCCCGGACGGTGCCCGGCAGACCGACACGCTGATCACCATCACGTTCGCCGAGGTGGGGGACAAGACGCAGATGACCTTCGTCCAGCAGGGACTGGACTCGCCCGAGAGCCGGGACGGTCACGAGGACGGCTGGTCGCAGGCGTTCGACGACCTCGGCGCGTACCTCGCGGAGCGCTCGTGAGCACACCGGCCTACGAGGCGCTGTGCGGGCTGGCCGGTGCCGAGGCGCACCGGCTGGCCGCGCTGGCCGCGAACGCGAATCCGGCGACCCCGGTGCCGACGTGCCCCGGCTGGACGATCACCGCCCTGACCGGCCACGTCACGGGCAACTTGCACGCGCTCGCCGGGGTCACCGGATCCGTGGCCGAGGCCGGAGCGGCGTTCGAGGGGGCCATGCTGGCGAGGGATCCGGACCAGCCGCGGGAGGTGTTCGGCCTGACCCAGCCGGCCCGGTGGTGGGTCCGGCACGCGGCGTACGACCTGCTGATCCACCGGGCGGACGTGGCCCTGGCGCTCGGCGAGCCGTTCTCGGCCGATCCGGCGGTCGCCGTGGACGCACTCGACGAGCTGCTCGAACTGGTGAGCGGCCCGCGCGGCGGGGCGGATCCCGCCGGGGCGCTGCACCTGCACGCCACCGACACCCCGGGCGCGGAGTGGCTGGTCGAGCCCTCGCTGGCCTGGCGGCGGGCGCACGAGAAGGCGCCGACGGCGATCCGCGGACCGCTTGTCGATGTTCTGCTTGTCGCCTACCGGCGGCTGCCGCCCTCGGACGTGGAGGTGTTCGGCGATTCCGCCGAGCTGACCCGCTGGCTGGACCGCCTCAACGTGGGCTGAGGCCCGCGGTTCAGCGGCGCCGGGACGGCTCGGCCGTGCTCGCGCCCACGTTGACGGCCAGCCAGTCCTGTAGCGGGGCGACCGTGCGGAACGCGGTAACGACCTCGGCGGCGCACGCCGGGGTGTGCATCCACTCCGCCGGTTCCCAGTGGCGCCCGGCGTAGAGACCCTTGCGGCGGATCAGGTCGATGCGCGGGTGGCCGGCCGCCCACCCGCGCGGCTGGGTTCGGACCTGCTCGCCGCGGGTGTCCAGCCCCTGCTTCGCGAGCGCGCCCAGCAGCCGTTCGAGGGCGGCGCCGGCGATGTCGTCGTCGACCGCACGCCGGAAGCGTTCGAGCTGGTCGGGTGCCATCTGGTAGTAGCCGGCGGCCGCGAGCATGCCGTCGGAGCCGACCTGCAGGTACAGCCCGCCCGTGCTGCCCTCCTTGCGCAGAAGCGCACCCGCGTGGGTCTTGTACGGGCTCTTGTCCTTCGAGAACCGGACGTCGCGGTAGGGCCGGAACAGCGATCCGGTGCCGAACTCGGGCGCCAGCTCGGCCAGCAGCGCCTCCATCGGCTCCTTGATCGCGGTGCGGTAGGTCTCGGCGTGGTCGGTCCAGTACGCCTTGCTGTTGTCGGCTTCGAGTCCCGCGTAGAAGTCGAACGCGTCCTCGCCGATGCCCGGGAAACTCACGGCAATTCCTCCTCCGGATCGCCGAGCAGCGACGCGTGCAGCCGGATCTCGTGCACGGTGGTGCCGTCCATGTCCATCGCGCGGCCGGTGCCGTCGGGCTCCCAGCCGGCGCTGCGGTAGAACGCGAGCGAGGCAGAGTCACCGGCCAGGACCCATGCGACCGCGGTGGCGTACCCGGCCGCGGTGGCGAGTTCGGCGACCGCGGCGAGCAGGCGGCTGCCGTGGCCGCGCCGGCCCCACCGCGGCTCGACCAGCAGCGTCGTGATCTCGACGGCCGGACCGGTCTCACTCGGAGGTTCGCCGGCCTCGACCGGGCCGAAGGCCGCGAACCCGACGCGCCACTGTGCCTCCTGCGCGACGAGGACCCGGTGATCCCGGCTCGGCGGCGAGGCGATCGCCGTCTCCCACTGCGCGGTCGCGAGTTCTTCACCGACCCTCGACAGCACGGACTCGGGCACCAGCCGCTGGTAGGCGGTGCGCCAGGTGGACAGCTGGATGCGCGCGATCTCCGCGGCGTCCTCGGGGCGCGCGGGGCGCACGTGCACGTCGGCCATGGCCGAAACCCTAGAGCGGGGGTACGACAAGCGTGTACCGCACCTCCGGGGACTGCTCTCCGGCGATCTCGAAGCTGGCGGCCGCGCCGTCCGCGGCGAAGCCCGCCGACTCGTAGAACCGCCGCGCGCGCTCGTTCCTCGCCAGCACCCACAGCCGCACCGGATCCAGGCCCCGCTCGGCGAGCAGGCCGACTGCGGCCGCCAGCAGCGCCCGCCCGGCTCCGCCGCCCCACCGCGGCGGATCGGTGTACAACGCGTACACCTCGCCCACCGATCCGCTCAATGACGCGTCGGCGAGGTCCTGCTCGTCCTCGCGGTAGGGGCCGGTGATGCAGAACGCGGCGATGGCTCCGGCGGGATCCGTGGCGACGAGTGTGACGATCCCCGGCGGACCGGAGCGGAAGAACTCGCGGCGCCTCCGCAGGTCGGCCTCGGCGTCCATGCCGTCGAGCGCCGCGGCCGGGAGCAGCCCCGCGTACCCGGCCCGCCAGCTGCGGATCCGGATCTCCGTCACGGTCGCCAGGTCGCCCTCGGTCGCAGGCCGGACGGTCCACGGATCGCTCATGCTCCGATTCTGTCGGACCCGCGCACTAGCGTCGGCCCAGTGACACAGATCCTCGGCACCGCGGTGCTCTCGGCGGCGCAGGCGAGGCGCATCGCCCTGGCCGCGCAGGGTTTCGCCGAGCGGCCGCCCGCTGGGGTGCCCGGCCCGCGGGCGCTGCGCAAGGTACTGGGCCACACGGGGCTGTTCCAGATCGACTCGGTGAACGTGCTGGTCCGCTCGCACTACCTGCCGATGTTCAGCCGGGTCGGGCCGTACCCGCGCGAGCTGGTCGACCGCGCCGCCTACCAGCGCCCGCTCCGGCTGTTCGAGTACTGGGGCCACGAGGCCTCGCTGCTGCCGGTCGAGCTGCACCCGCTGCTGCGCTGGCGGATGGCGAACGCGCACGCCGAGTCGTGGGCGAGTGTGCGCCGGGTGCAGGCGGACAATCCCGGGTTCGTGCAGGGCGTGCTCGCCGCGGTCGCCGAGCGCGGTCCGGTCAGTGCGGGTGAGCTGGAGTCCGAGCGGCCGAAGCGGTCCGGTCCGTGGTGGGACTGGCACGACACCAAGCTGGCGCTGGAGTGGCTGTTCCGCACGGGGGAGCTGACCACGGCCGGGCGCCGGAACTTCGAGCGCCTCTACGACCTGCCCGAGCGGGTGCTGCCCGCCGAGATCCTCGCGGCACCGACGCCGGGGGCGGGTGCGGCGCATCGCGAGCTGATCCGCATCGCCGCGGCGTTGCTCGGGGTCGCCACCGAGCGCGACCTGCGCGACTACTTCCGCCTGCGGCCCGCGGCGAGCCGGGTCGCCGTCGCCGAGCTGGTGGAGGAGGGCGCGCTGGTCCCGGTCACGGTCGAGGGGTGGGCACAGCAGGCTTATCTGGATCCGCGGGCGCGGGTACCCCGCCGGGTCTCGGCGGCCGCGCTGCTCTCGCCGTTCGACTCCCTCGTCTGGGAGCGGGCCCGCACCGAGCGCCTCTGGAACTTCCGCTACCGGCTGGAGATCTACACCCCGGCGCCGCAGCGGGTGTACGGCTACTACGTGCTGCCGTTCCTGCTGGGCGACGCGCTGGTGGGACGGGTCGACGTCAAGGCCGACCGCAAGGCCGGGGTCCTGCGGGTGCCCGCCGCGTGGTCGGAGAACGGGCGGCCGCCCGGCGAGGTCGCCGAGGCGCTCGCCGGGCAGCTCACGAGCCTGGCCGGCTGGCTCGGCCTGTCCGGGGTGGCGCCGCCCGAGCGCGGCGACCTCGCGGTCCCGCTCGCCGCGGCGCTGGCCTGAGCGCGGTGCCCGGGTGCGCTGGTCCGGCGGTCCGCGCTGGGCTTGCCGTGTACCGTGAGTGGCCGCAGGAGTTGGCCGATTGGTGAGGTCCATGACCGTCCACGAGCACACCGAGCAGTGCGCCCCCGGCATGGTCGCGTACCAGCCACCGCCCCCGTCGAAGTTCCAGCGCTGGACCGTCGGGCTGTGGTCGAAGCCCGGGTGGCTCGCGCCGCTCGCGGTCCTCGGGTGCCTAGGGCTGGCGTTCGGGTACGTACTGGCCAACGATCCGACGGACGACAAGGCCGATCCGCTGGGGCCGTGCCTGTTCAAAGCCGTCACCGGGCTGGACTGCCCGGGCTGCGGCGGCACCCGGATGGTCTGGTACCTCCTGCACGGCGACCTCGGCCAGGCCGCCCGGCACCACCTGATCGCGTTGCTGGCGGTGCCGGTGCTGGCCTATGCCTACCTCGCGTGGGCGGCCAAGCGCGTGTTCGGCTTCAGCCTGCCCACCTGGCGGGTGCCGCCGCCGGTCTGGGGCGGCTACCTCGCGGCCTGGGCGGTCTTCGCCGTCGTGCGCAACCTGCCCTGGGCACCCGCGCACTACTTCTACGTGAGCTGATCTTTCGAGCGTCCGCCAATGGGGCGGGCGGAGCGGGGCGAGTGCTCTTAGCCCGCGCGGAGCGGGCTCGACGCCGCCCTGGTGACCTGGACGCTGCCCGACAGCGAGCGCGCCACGAGCCGGAGCTGGTGGCCCCCGGCGGGCTCTTCGCCGCCGACGGGCAGATCCGTGGAGGTCGTGCCGCTCAGCGAGGACACGTCCAGCCACACGCCCGTACCTGCGGCGATGCCCACACTGATCGCGCCCGACGCTGACTTCAGCTCGGCGGTGCCTCGCTCCAGGCTCCCGACGTGGATCCCGCCCGACGCGGTCCGGATCGTCGCCGATCCGCCCACGCTGCCCATCGTGACCGAGCCGCTCGCCGAGTGCGCCTCGGCGTCCGCGCCGACGGCCGCGATCCGGATCGCCCCGGAAGCCGACCGGACGTCGGCCCGCCCCGCCACGTGCCCGGCGGACACGGACCCGCTGGCCGACTTCACCCTGACGTCACCCGTGACGTCACCGATCCGGACCTCACCGGACGCGGTGTTCACCCCGGCTCGGGACAGGATCCCCTCGGTGGCGAGAGTGGCGGCCGCGACCTCGCCGACGAGCGCGGAATTCTCGGGCAGCCGGACCGTCACGGCGAAACCGCGGTACCGGCGGAACATGCGGAAGGCCCGGTCGGGCAGGTGGACGACGAGCTCGCGGCCGGTCAGCTCGACCCTGGCCTTGGCCGCGATCTCGCTGGCCACCGGATCGTCGCCGCTGAACTCGACGGTCGTGACGGCGGACGGCTCGGCGATGACCTGGACGAGCCCGACGGGGCAGCTCACGCGCAGAGTGATCGTCTCGGGGGTGTCGAAGCGCTCGGTGCGGACGACGGACATGGCGGTGGTTCCTTTCGGCAGAGGGGGTCGGATCAGCCCTGGGCGAAGCCGGTGATGCGCCGGCCGCGCCCGGAGTAGGGCGGGGAGAAGCCGCTCGGGGCGGACGGCCGCAGCGCGGCGCTCACCGCCCTGACCAGCCAGGAGTTGACGGAGGCGCCCTCGGCCGCGGCGGCCTGCTCGGCCTGGGCCTTGAGCTGCTCGGGCATCCGCAGGGTGATGCGCGCGGTGTCACCGTCGCCGGGATCCGGGGCTTCGGGCCGCGCCTCGGGCTCGTCCGGGGCCGCGGGTGTGACGACGATGTCGGCGTCGCGCCCGCGGAGGCGGATGTCGACGGCGACGTCACCGAGGGCGGCGGTGATCTCGGCGGCGGCCTCGCTGAGCACTTCGAGCAGCATGAGGCGGGTGGCGGGCTCGAGCGCGGTGAGCAGTTGCTCGCCGCCGCGGGCCGTCTCCGGGCCGGCCGCCGCCAGCGAGGCGGACAGATCCCGGTGCAGGTTGTCGAGGAAGGGCGAGAGATCCATGACTTCACTATGACGTCACTGATGACGTCAGTCAAGCGTCACTGCTGACGCAGCCGAGCCGGTCCCCGGTTCTGTCGGCCGGCGCGGGTAGGCTGGCGCGGCAGCTGACGGTCGTCCCGAGGGCCGCTGAGCTGGCAGATTTCCGCCTCGACCCCACGGAGTAGTGACGTGCCCGAGATCGTGCCCCCGAAGGTGCAGGTCATCGCGTTCACCCAGTTCGCGCCGCCCGCCGAGGTCCCGTGGGACACCGACGCCGACGGCGGGCAGGCGCTCGCCGAGTTCGCCGGGCGCGCCTGCTACCAGTCCTGGGGGAAGCCGAACCCGGCCACCGCCACGAACGCCGGGTACCTCCGGCACATTCTCGAGGTCGGCCACCTGTCGGTGCTCGAACACGGCAGCGTCACCTTCTACCTCACGGGCATCTCGCGATCGCTCACCCACGAGCTGATCCGGCACCGGCACTTCTCCTACTCGCAGCTCTCGCAGCGGTACGTGCCCGAGCGGAACGCGGCGATGGTCGAGCCCGAGGTCATCGCGTCCGATCCGGAGCTGCACGAGAAGTTCCTCGCCGCGGCCGAGGCCTCGCTCCAGGCCTACAACGAGCTGCTCGAAGGGCTGGAGAAGAAGTTCGCGGACGTGCCCAACGCCACCCTCCGGCGCAAGCAGGCCAGGCAGGCCGCGCGGGCGGTGCTGCCCAACGCCACCGAGACCCGCATCGTGGTCACCGGGAACTACCGCGCGTGGCGGCACTTCGTCGCGATGCGCGCCAGCGAGCACGCCGACGTCGAGATCCGTGGGCTCGCCGTCGCCTGCCTGCGCGAGCTCCAGCGGGTTGCGGGGAACGTGTTCGCCGACTTCACGATCGCCTCGCTCGCTGACGGCACCGAGGTGGCCTCCAGCCCGCTCGTCACCGAGGGCTGAGCGCATCGTGCATGGCCGCCTGCCGTTACAGGAGTCCGCGAAAATTCTTGCCCGAACCTGTAACGTGCGCCGGCCCCACGCCGATGAACCAGGCGAGCCTCGTGACGTTCCGGACCCCCGACCGGCGCGTCACGAGGTTTCCTACATGTCTGCCCGGCGACCGGCCCAGCCGTCCCGGCGGGCACTTTTCGCGCTCCAACCTGGGGCTGGCGGCGTGCCCCGGCGGGCAAAAGGCCCGGGCCGGGACGGTAGCGTGAGCACATGATCGACGACCCCCGGCGGCCCTTCGGCCGCGTGCTCACCGCGATGGTGACCCCGTTCACCGTCGACGGCGCGCTCGACCTCGACGGCGCCCAGCGTCTCGCCGCCCACCTCGTGGACTCCGGGGGGAACGACGGGCTCGTGGTCAACGGCACCACCGGTGAGTCCCCGACCCTCAGCGACGCCGAGATGGCGAGCCTGTTCGCGGCCGTCACCGAGGCCGTCGGCGACCGGGCGACCGTGATCGCCGGGGCGGGCAACAACGACACCCGGCACTCGGTCGAGATCGCCCGCGCCGCCGAGAAGGCCGGAGCGAACGGCCTACTCGTCGTCACGCCGTACTACAGCAAGCCGCCGCAGGCCGGACTGATCCGGCACTTCCAGACCATCGCGGAGGCCACCAACCTCCCCGTGATGCTCTACGACATCCCGCACCGCACCGGCACGCCGATCGACACCGAGACCCTCGTGCGGCTCGCCGAGCACCCGCGCATCGCCGCGGTGAAGGACGCCAAGGGCGACTTCGGCGCCAGCTCGTGGGTCATGGCGCGCACCGGCCTCCCGTACTACTGCGGCGACGACATGCTCAACCTGCCCAGCCTGTCCATCGGCGCGGTCGGGTTCGTCAGCGTCGTCGGTCACCTGGCCGGGACCCGGCTGCGCGAGATGCTGGACGCCTACGAGTCCGGCGACGTGGCCACCGCCACGGCGATCCACACCGGACTGTTGCCGCTGTACACGGGCATATTCCGCACCCAAGGCGCGATCCTGACCAAGGCCGCCCTGAACCTGCTCGGGCTGCCCGCGGGTCCGGTGCGCCTACCGCTGGTGGACGCCACCGCCGAGGAACTCGCGGTTCTGCGCGACGACCTCGCGGCCGCCGGCATCGAGATCGGCAAGGAGATCGCGTGAGCGAGCGGAGCGAGCGAACCGGCAAGCACAGTGCGACCGGATCAGGCCGGCTAGAGCGAAGCGAGGGCCGCGCGTGAGCACGATGCAGACCGGGATCAGCGGTTACGCCGAGCTGGGCCCGCCGCCCGAGCTACCCGAGCACGGGCTGCGGATCATGCCGCTCGGTGGTCTCGGGGCCATCGGCCGCAACATGACCGTCTTCGAGCACAAGGGCCGCCTGCTGATCGTCGACTGTGGGGTGCTCTTCCCCGAGGCCGACCAGCCCGGCGTCGACCTGATCCTGCCCGACTTCTCGACGATCGCCGCCCGGCTGGACGTCGTCGTGGCCGTCGTCCTCACCCACGGCCACGAGGACCACATCGGCGGGGTCCCGTACCTGCTGCGGCTCAAGCCCGACCTGCCGCTCGTCGGGTCCCGGTTCACGCTCGCCCTCGTAGAGGCCAAGCTGCGCGAGCACCGGATCACGCCGTACTCGCTGGAGGTCCGGGAGGGCCACACCGAGCAACTCGGGCCGTTCGGCTGCGAGTTCTTCGCGGTCAACCACTCGATCCCCGACGCGCTCGCCGTGGCGATCCGCACCGACGCCGGAGTGGTCCTGCACACCGGCGACTTCAAGATGGACCAGCTGCCCCTCGACGGGCGGCTCACCGATCTCGGCGGGTTCGCCCGGCTCGGCGCGGACGGCGTCGACCTGCTCCTTTCGGACTCCACCAACGCGGAGGTCCCCGGCTTCGTCACCCCCGAGCGCGAGATCGGGCCCGTGCTCGACGACGTGTTCCGCCAGGCTAGCCGCCGCATCATCGTGGCCAGCTTCGCCTCGCACGTACACCGGGTCCAGCAGGTGCTCGACGTGTCCCGCGCGCACGGCCGCCGGGTCGCGTTCGTCGGGCGGTCGATGGTCCGCAACATGGGGGTCGCCCGTGACCTGGGGCTGCTGCGGATCCCCGACGGGCTGATCGTCCCCCTCGACGAGGCCTCGACGCTGCCGCCCGAGCAGGTCGTGTTCATGAGCACCGGATCGCAGGGCGAGCCCATGAGCGCCCTCGGCCGCATGGCCAACCGCGACCATCGGCACATCGTGATCGAGCCCGGTGACACCGTGGTGCTTGCCTCCAGCCTGGTGCCCGGCAACGAGACCGCGGTCTACCGGGTCATCAACGGGCTCGCGCGCTGGGGCGCCTCGGTGATCCACAAGGACGTCGCGAAGGTGCACGTGTCGGGCCACGCGCCGGCCGGCGAGCTGCTGTACCTGCTCAACGCGGTCAAGCCGAGCAACATGATGCCGGTCCACGGCGAGTGGCGGCACCTGCGCGCGCATGCTCGTCTTGCCGAGCTGACCGGCGTCGCGAAGGACCGCATCGTCCTCGTCGAGGACGGCGACGTGGTCGACCTCATCGACGGGCGGGCGCGCGTCACCGGGCACGTCGAATGCCGCAACGTCTACGTCGACGGGCTCGCCGTTGGTGACGTGGGTGAGGCGTCGCTGACCGAACGGCGGATCCTCGGTGACGAGGGCTTCGTCGCGGTCACCGTCGTGGTGGACGAGGCAACGGGGAAGCTCGTGGCCGGTCCGTTCGTCACGGGGAAGGGATTCTCCGACGAGCCGGTGTTCGACGACGCGGTCCCGATCATCGAGGCCGCGCTGAACCGGGCGGCGGCGGAGGGCACCAGCGATCCGCACCAGCTTCAGCAGGTGATCCGCCGGGCCGCGGGCAAGTGGGTCAACGACACCTACCGCCGGCGCCCGATGATCGTCCCGACGGTCCTCGAGGTCTGACCCGCCCCGCCGCCGGGCCTCACCCACCGCGGCACCCCGCCGCCGTCCCGGGTCGCGCCGCGGTTCCGGGTCGCACTGCCGTTCCGGGTCGCACTGCCGTTCCGCGAAGTGCGGTAACTCCAGCCGGTC
>JAOPVE010000011.1 GCA_025963185.1 Actinomycetes bacterium | reverse complement strand
GCAGCGCCGCGTCGAGGAACGTGTCGGCGGGCACGAACAGGATCACGAACTCGGGCGACGGCGCGAACCGTTCCCAGTACGCCTTGCTGCCGAGCGCGTCCACATGCGAGCGCAGGTGCCGGGCGTGGGCGTCGAGGCGGTTGGCGCGCTGGCGGTCGTCGCGCGACTCCATCGCCTCCAGGTAGGCGGAGAACGGCACCTTGGCGTCGACCACCACGTGTTTGTCACCGGCCAGGGTGATGACGAGGTCGGGCCGCAGCACACCGTCGGGAGTGGACGACGTGGGCTGCTCGGCGAAGTCGCAGTGCTCGACCATGCCGGCGACCTCGACGATCCGCCGGAGCTGGTGTTCTCCCCAGCGGCCCCGCACCTGGGGCGCGCGCAGGGCCGACACGAGCTGGCTGGTCTCGGTGCGCAACTGCTCGGACGTCTCGTGCATGTGCAGGACCTGCTGGCGCAGCGCCGCGTACGCGTCGACCCGCCGCCGCTCGACGTCGCCGACCTGCTCTTCGACCTTCGCCAGGCTCTCCCGGATCGGCGCCACCAGCTGCGCGAACACCGCGTTGTTCTGGCTGATCGCGTCCTGGGAGAGCGTGCGCAGGGACTGTTCGAGCCGTTGCTCGGCAGTCCGCGACGCGGCCAGCGTGGCCCGCAACTGCCCCGATTCACTCGCGGACTTCACCCGCGCCGCTAGCCAGCCGATCACCGCGCCGGCGAGCAGCGCGGCACCTCCCACGATGATGACCACAGCCTCCATGCGGAGATCCTGGCAGTGGGCGCCGACAGTTTGTCGCCCCTGCCCCGGCGCGTCGCGGACGTCACACGGTGCGGTCGCTCCCTGACCAACGGGTGTCGGGGGAGTTGACAACGTTGTCGTAGGATGGTTCAACTATCCGCCAGAAAAGGCATCCTCGCCGCTCGTTATAGGTCATATTTTCCGCGGAGGCTCTCCATGCAGCGCACGTCTGGCACGTGGTGCGCGATGGCGGGGGTCCCGACGCGGCCCCGGCCGGTCACCCGCGAGACATCGTTGGTCACCGCGTGACCGCCCGCAGGCCCACTCTCAAGGACGTCGCCGAGCGCGCCGGAGTCAGCCTCAAGACCACATCTCGCGTGCTCAACGGCGAGAAGTCGGTGCGGCCGGAAACCGAGCAGCGGGTCCGCGACGCCATGACCGAACTCGGGTTCCGGCCCAACTACTTCGCCCGCCGGCTGCGGCTCGGCGCCGACACCTCCAGCATCGGCCTCGTCATCGAGGACCTCAGCAACCCCTTCTACTCCGGCATGGCGCACGCCATCGAGCAGCGCGCCCACGAGCACTCGATGCTGCTGATCATCGGCAGTTCCCAGCGCCAGCCCGAGACCGAGCGGCGGCTCGTCGCCTCGCTCTCCCAGCGCCGGGTCTCCGGGCTCATCGTGGTCCCCGCCGGGCACAACCACGACCACCTCGCCGCAGAGCAGGAACGCGGCCTGCGGATCGTCTGCGCGGACCGCCCCGCCGCCGGAGTCAGCGCCGACGCCGTGGTCGCCGACAACGAGGGCGGCGCGCGCCTCGCGGTCACCCACCTGAGCCGGCACCACCACAAGCGGATCGCCTACCTCGGCGACGACCCCGACCTCTACACCAACCAGCAGCGCCTCGAGGGCTACCGGGGAGCCCTCGGCCTGCACGGCGCCGCGACCGACGGCCACCTGGCCTGCCTCGGCCTCACCGACGCGGCCGCCGCCGAACGAGCCACCCGCGAGCTCCTCGCGGGGGAATCCCCACCCACGGCGATCTTCGCCGGCAACAACCTGCTGACCATCGGCGCGCTGCACGCCCTGCGCGCGATTCACCGCACCGACGTGGCGGTGGTCGGCTTCGACGACTTCGAGGCCGCCGATCTCGTCGTCCCCGGCGTCACTGTGGTGCGGCACGATCCGGCAGAACTCGGCCGGATCGCCGCCGACCGCCTCCTGGCCCGCATCGACGGAGACCGGAGCGCACCCACCGTGGAGATGCTGCCTGTCCACCTGATCGCCCGAGGATCTGGAGAGCTCACGCCGTGAAGCCCGTCATCCTTCCCCCGCACCAGCTCCGCTGCTTCTACCAGGGCGGAGCGCGCATCGCCGCCCTCCGTGGCGACGGCGGTGACGAGTCGTGGTCGCCCGAGGAATGGATCGCCTCCACCACGCCCCGGTACGGCGAGGTGGTCGCGGGACTGTCCGCGCTGCCCGGCGGCCAGCTCCTGCGCGAGGCGATCCAGGCCGATCCCGGCTCCTGGCTCGGTGCCGAGCACGTGGCCGCTTTCGGGGCCGATCCGGCGATCCTCGTCAAGCTTCTCGACGCTGGCGAGCGGTTGCCCGTGCACGTCCACCCGACGCGTGACTTCTCGCGGCAGCACCTGAACTGTCCGTACGGCAAGACCGAGGCCTGGGTGGTCATCGAGGTCACCGGCGACGATCCGCACGTGTACCTCGGATTCAAGGACGACGTCAGCGCCGAGGACCTGCGCGCGCTGGTCGACAGCCAGGACTCCCAGGGCTTCCTCGACCTCATGCACCGGATCCCCGTCGAGGTCGGCGACAGCATCGTCGTGCCGAGCGGCACCCCGCACGCCACCGGCGCGGGCGTCTTCGTCGTGGAACTGCAGGAGCCGACGGACTTCTCGATCCTGCTCGAACACAAGCCGTTCGACATCGACGGCGAGACCAAGGGCCACCTCGGGATCGGCTTCGACCTCGCACTCCAGGCCGTCAAGCGCACGGCGACCAGCCTCGACGAGCTGGCGTCCTGGCGCGGCCACCTCGACCTCACCAAGCCGGCCGACCAGCCGCAGAAAACCATGCCCCCCATTGCGGATCCGTACTTCCGCGCCGACCTGGTCCGGCCCGAGGCCTCGGCCGCCGTGGCCGCGGGGTTCGGAGTCCTCGTCGTCATCGACGGCGCCGGCTCGCTGGACGGCACCGACGGCCCGGTGGCGATCACCAGCGGAGATGTCCTCGCCGTCCCCTACTCCGCGGGCGAGGTCACGGTCACGGGCAATGTCGGCATCGTCTGGTCCCGCCCCCCCGCCCCCGACGAGGCAGGCAAGGGCGCCTAACCCCACGCCCCGCCCAACCTCCCACCCACCCCGAAGTGCGGTAACTCCGACCGGCTATAACCGGCGCGAGTTACCGCACTTCGCCGTCGGAGGGCGGGGAACGCACGCGCGCCGTGGATCCGCCTGGGGCGGGTGTCCGGGTTAGGCGAGGCTTTCGGCCCATTGGCGGTGGAGGGTGGCGTAGCGGCCGCCGGACTCGGTGAGGGTGGCGGGGCTGCCGTCCTCGGCGATCTCGCCGGACTCGAAGACCAGAACGCGGTCGGCGATCTCCACAGTCGAGAGGCGGTGGGCGATGATGATCGCGGTCCGGTCGGCGAGGATCGTCCGCAGCGCCCGCTGGACCAGCCGCTCGCTGGGAATGTCCAGTGAGGACGTGGCCTCGTCGAGGATCAGCACCGCCGGATCGGCGAGGAAGGCGCGCGCGAACGCGATCAGCTGGCGCTGCCCCGCCGAGAGCCGGCCGCCGCGCTTGCGGATGTCGGTGTCGAACCCGTCGGGCAGCGAGCGGATGAAGGTGCCGGCGCCGATCGCCTCCGCGGCGGCGACGATCTCCTCGCGCGTGGCGTCGGGGCGGCCGAACGCGATGTTCTCCGCGACCGTGCCCGCGAACAGGAAGTTCTCCTGGGTCACCATCACGACGGCCCGGCGCAGGTCGGCCTCGGACAGGTCGCGCAGGTTCACCCCGTCGAGCCGGATCTCGCCCTCGGTCGGATCGTAGAACCGAGCCACCAGACGCGCGGCCGTGGTCTTGCCGGCCCCGGTGGATCCGACCACGGCGACCGTCTGGCCGGCGGGTATGCGCAGGTCGAGGTCGGGGAGTACCGGGCGCCCGGCGAGGTAGCCGAACCGGACCGCCTCGAACACCAGTTCGCCGCGCGCGTGGGGCAGCGGGACGGGTTCCGCCGGATCCGCAACGCTGGGTTCTTCTTCGAGCACGCCGGACAGCTTTTCGAGCGCGGCGGTGGCGGATTGGAGCGCGTTGTAGAACTGGCTGAGTTCCTGCATCGGCTCGAAGAAGCGGCGCAGGTAGAGCAGGAACGCGGCGAGGACGCCGACCTCGGTCTGGCCGTGCAGCACCCGGTACGCGCCGTAGCCCAGCACCGCTCCGATGGTGATGTTGCCGATGAGCTGAATGCCCGGGCCGAACACGGCCACCAGCCGGATCGCCCTGACCTGCGAGCGCCGGAAGTCGTCGTTGAGCACGGCGAAGATCTCGTTGTTGCGGCGCTCGCGGCGGAACGCCTGGACCGCCCGGATCCCGCCGAGTGACTCCACGAAGTGGACGATGACCAGCGCGATCTTCTCGCGGTTCACCCGGTACTCGCGCGCGGAGTTGCGCCGAAACCAGGACGAGAGCCAGAGCAGCACGGGGAACCCGGCGAGTACGACCAGGGCCATCCGCCAGTCGAGCACGAGCAGGACGGCCGCGATCGACACGACGTTGAGCCCGGCGATCACGAGGTCGTCGATGCCGCCGTCGACCAGCTCGCCGATGGAGTCGACGTCGGAGGTCAGCCGCGAGATCACCCGCCCGGACGTGTACTTCTCGTGGAAGGCCAGCGAGAGCCGCTGGAAGTGGCTGAACACGCGGCGCCGCAGGTCGAACAGGAGGGCCTGGCCGATCCGCCCGGAGGTCATCAGGAAGCCGCGCTTGGTGGCGTACTCCAGCGCGCTCACGGCGATGATGGCGAGCACCACGGCCGTGATCACCCGTGCGTCGTGGCGGGCCAGCAGTGGCGGCAGTCCCTGGTCGATGCCGACCTTGATCAGGTACGGCGCGGCCAGCCCGGCCACGTTCTGCACGACGAGCAGGGTCACGGCCAGCGCGAACAGCTTCTTGTGTGGACGCAGGAGGCTGCGCAGCAGCCGCCGGCTGCGGGTGCGCAGCCGGATCGTGGTCTGGCCGGACAGATCGTCCGTGCCCTCGGCGGCGACGCCCCGCCAGGCCTGGACATCGGTCATCGCGCCGGTACCTCCTCCTCATCGGCCGTGGCGGACAGCACCGCGCGGTACGCCGGCACGGTGGCCATCAGCTCCGAGTGGGTGCCGACGGCCGTGATCGTGCCGTCCTGCAGCAGCGCGACCCGGTCGGCGAGCGCGACTGTCGAGGGCCGGTGGACCACCAGCAGCGCGGTCGTGCCGGCCAGGACCCGCCGCAGCGCCTCCTCGACCAGCGCCTCGGTGTGCACGTCCAAAGCCGACAGCGGATCGTCGAGCACCAGCACCCGGGGCCGCCCGAGTACCGCCCTGGCCAGCGCGAGCCGCTGCCGCTGACCGCCGGACAGGGACAGGCCCTGCTCGCCGATCCGGGTGTCGAGGCCCCAGGGCAGGTCGTAGGCGAACTCGGCCTGGGCGATCCGCAGTGCCTCGGAAACCTGCTCGTCGCTCGCGTCGGGACGGCCGAGGGTGAGGTTTTCGCGCACGCTCGCCGAGAACAGCGTCGGATCCTCGAACGCCGTCGACACCAGCCGCCGCAGCGAGGACAGCGTGAAGTCGCGGACGTCGCGGCCGTCGAGGGTGATGCGCCCCGCAGTGACGTCGTAGAGGCGCGGGACCAGCGCGGTCAGCGTGGTCTTGCCGGACCCCGTGACCCCGACGAGCGCGACCGTCTCGCCCGGCGCCACGTCGAGGGTGACGTCGTGCAGGACGGGCTCGCCGGTGCCGGGGTAGCCGAAGCCGACACCCTCGATCCGCAGGTGGCCCTCGGTGTCGGGAACGTCGGCGGCACCCGGACGGTCCACGATGGAGGGCTTCGTGTCGAGCACCTCGTAGAGCCGGTCAGCGGCCGTGGCGGCCTCCTGACCGGTGGCGAGCAGCCAGCCGAGCGATCCGACGGGCCAGATCAGCATCAGGGTGAGCGAGACGAACGCGACGAGCCCGCCGACGGTCAGCGCCCCGGACCCGACCGCCAGCGCGCCGACGAGCAGCACCGCCGCGAGCAGCGCGTTCGGAACGATGTCGAACAACGGCCAGAACCGGGCGACGACCCGCGCGCGTTCGAGCGAGTCGTCGTGAAGCTGGCGGGCGGCCACCTCGAAGGTGCGCGCGACGTGCCGCCGCCGCCCGAACGACTTGATCGCCCTGACCCCGACCGCGGACTCCTCGACGATCGTCGCCACGTCGCCCTGCTGGTCCTGGATGCGGCGCGAGACCCTGATGAAGCGCGCCTCGAACCGCCGGGTGATGATCGCCAGCGGACCGGCCCCGGCCGCGACCAGCACCCCGAGCGGCCAGTAGAGCTGGATCAGCAGCCCGGCCACTGTGAGGTAGGTCGCCACGTTGACGATCAGGAAGATCAGGCCGAACGAGAGGAACCGGCGGATCGTGCTCAGGTCGCTCGTCGCCCGCGACACCAGCTGGCCGGTCTGCACCTGGTCGTGGAACTCCAGCGGCAGCCGTTGCAGGTGCGCGTAGAGATCGTTGCGGATCTGGTTCTCCAGCCCCGCGGCCACCGTGGACTGCACCCACCGGCGGACGAAGAACATGCCCGCCTCGCCCGCGCCGAACGCCAGCGCCAGCGCGGCCAGGAGGACGATGCCCCGCACGTCGCCGCGCTTCACCGGCCCGTCGACCACGGCCCTGGTGATCAGCGGGATCACGATCGTGGCGCCGACCCCGAGCGCGGAGACGGCCACCATCGTGACCATCTGGCCCACATACGGCCGGACATAGCTACGGATCCGCCACAAATTGGCCAGCGCGCTGCGCGGCAAGGGATCCGGGGACATGGGCTCGACCGTAACCGCGTACCCCGACATTTCCCGCCTGGTTTTTCTGCGAGCGAACGTGGCCGGCTGCTACCCCGGTGGGCTCTCGACCCGTTCGATGAGCGCACGCAGGGACGCGATCTCGGCGGCGAGGGCGGCGCGGCCCAGCTTGGTGATCCGTACCCAGGTTTTGGGTCTGCGGCCGTCGTAGCCCTTCTCGACCTGGATCAGCCCGGCGTCCTCCAGCACGGTGAGGTGCCGCGACAGGTTGCCGGCGGTCAGGCCCAGCTCGCCGCGCAAATAGCCGAACTCGACGCGCTCGACCTCGGCGGCGATCGCGAGCATGCCGAGGCGGTGCCGCTGGTGGACGGTGTCGTCCAGTCCGCTCGTGGGGTGCGCGGCCTCGTCGGCGGCAGTCATGCCTTGGCGCGATTCCGGAGCTGGACCGCGGCCGCGATACCGCCCCCGACCAGCAGCACCAGCGCGGGCAGCAGCACGTTCGGCAGGCCGGCATACCGCCACTCGTCGCCGCGCGGACTCCAGCCGAGGCGGAGCACGAGGTTCTCGAGGTCGTACGCGGCGGCGAACACCGCGGACCCGGCGTGCAGCGCGGCCACGACGGCCAGGCCGGGGCTGCGCTCCAGCCTGGCGAGCACGCACAGGCCGACGGCGATGACGAAGAACGCGATTGCGCCGCGGTAGATGGCCATCTCGATCGGCTGGACCGCCACGGCGCCGGTGTACGTGGTGCTGGCCAGGCCGAGCCAGTACGGCAGGGAGATGACGACGGCGCCGCTCGCGAGGCCCGCGATGACGTAGCCGCGGGTCGGAGTCTGCACGCCCGCGCGCTGGGCGTGCCGCCGGTACCACCAGACGGTGGCCGCGAACCCCGCGCTGAGCGCGACGAGCCAGTAGATCAGCCGTGGCTCGGCGGTCGCCTGGTCGTCACCGCCGAGCACCCGGGCCAGCCCGGCGCTGCCCGTGGTCGCATCCGCGCCGTCCGGGCCCCGGGGTGGCTGGATGTACAGCGGAGCGGCGAGCGCGGAGATCAGTCCGAACAGGACCAGCGGGAACCAGTAGGCGTGCCGCTGCGCGCGGGCCCGGCGCCGGAGAGCGGCCACCTCGCAGAGCAGCTCGGCAGGCGTGGGGGAAGCGGTCATGCCAATAGGTTTGCATGACAAACCAATTGGCGCAAGGGGACCCTGACGCGAAGTGCGGTAACCGGGGCCGGTGGGGACCGGTTGGGGTTACCGCACTTCGGCGGGTCGGGAGGTCAGGCGGCGGTCGGCTTGCGGCGGCGCTCGATGCGGTGGTCGTCGGGCCAGCGGACGTTCGTCGCCCAGCCCGCCTGCTCGAACCAGCGGATCACCCGCGCGGACGAGTCGAGCTGGCCGCGATCGACGCCGTGCCGGGCGCACTTGGGATCGGCGTGGTGCAGGTTGTGCCAGGACTCACCGAAGCTGAAGATCGCGAGCGGCCAGAAGTTGGTCGCCTTGTCGCGGGTCTCGAACGGCCGCTCGCCGACGATGTGGCAGATCGAGTTCACCGACCAGGTCACGTGGTGGATCAGGAACACCCGCACGAACCCGCCCCAGAGCATGCCGGTGAGGAAGCCGAACCAGCTCATGCTGACCAGTCCGCCGATGACGCCGGGGAGGGCGAGCGAGCCGACGGCGATCACGGGGAAGAGCCGGTGCACCCACACGAGGTCGCGGTCCGCGATGAGATCGGGCGCCCAGCGGCGGGTGGAGGCCTGCTCGCGCTCGAACAGCCAGCCCATGTGCGCGTGCCAGAAGCCGCGGATCAGCCCGGCGGGCGACTCGCCGTAGCGCCACGGCGAGTGCGGGTCGCCCTCGGCGTCGGCGAAGGCGTGGTGCTTGCGGTGGTCGGCGACCCAGCGGATCACCGGGCCCTGCAGCGCCATGGATCCGGCGACCGCGAGGGCGATCCGGAGGGGGCGGTTGGCGGTGAAGGATCCGTGGGTGAACAGGCGGTGGAACCCGACCGTGATGCCGAGCCCGCTGACCACGTAGAGCACGAGGAGCAGCACCAGGTCGGTGACCGCGACGCCGTGGCCCCAGGCGAGGGGGATGGCGACGAGCAGCGCGGCGGGCGGTAGCGCGACGGTCAGGCCGACGACGGGAAGTTCCCAGCCTGGGCGCTGTTTCGTGCCGGTGGCGGGGTTCTTGTGCGGGGGTCGAACGGGTGTGGTGGCGATGTCGGTCATCGTGACTCCTGTGACAGGGGAGGCGTGGCCTACGCCTGAGTAACTTACGCTTGCGTAACCGTAAGCTACGCCATCGTAGATCCGCAATGGGGCGTGCGTCACCGGGTCCGCGCCGCGTCGCGGGACGGTTTCTGTCGGCCCTGCCCCCTAGGGTCGGCGGCATGCGGATCCTGCACACATCGGACTGGCACGTGGGGCGGTCGTTCCACGGCCGTGACCTGCTGTCCGATCAGGAGCAGGTGCTCGCGTCGATCGCCGCCCTGGTGGCAGAACGCGCCATCGACGTGGTCCTCGTCGCGGGCGACCTGTACGACCGTGCGCTGCCCTCGGCCGAGGCCGTCGGCGTCTGCCACCGCGCGCTGCGGCTGATCCGCGATGCCGGCGCGTCCATCGTGGTCATTTCGGGCAACCATGACTCGGCGTCGCGTCTCGGGTTCGGCGCGGAATTCCTCGCCGCCGGCGGGCTGTACGTGCGCAGCGATCCGGCCCGGGTGGGCTCGCCGGTCCTGTTGGCGGACTCCCACGGCGAGGTCGCCGTCTACGGCGTGCCCTACCTGGAACCCGACACCGCCCGGCACGCGCTCGGCGATCCGGAGGCCCGCGGGCACGAGGGGGTGCTGCGGGTGGCTCTCGCGGCGGTCCGGGCGGATCTCGCCGAGCGGCCCGGCGTGCGGTCCGTCCTGCTCGCGCACGCGTTCGTCGTCGGCGGCGAGGGCTGCGAGAGCGAGCGCACGATCAGCGTCGGCGGCATCGAGACCGTCCCAGCGGCCCTGTTCGACGGCCTCGACTACGTCGCGCTCGGGCACCTGCACGGGGTCCAGCAGCCCGACGCCACCCGGCCGTGGCTGCGGTATTCGGGCAGCCCGCTGGCCTACTCGTTCTCGGAGGCCCGTCAGCGCAAGTCCGTCCTGATCGCCGAGCTCGGGGCGGGCGGCCTCGACAGCGTCTCGCGGGTCGAGCTGCCCATTCCCCGGGCGCTGTCCTCGCTCACCGGCACATTGGAGGGGCTGCTGTCCGATCCGGAACACGCTTTTGCCGAGGATCACTACGTGGCGGCCGTCCTCACCGATCCGGCGAGGCCGCTCGACGCGCTGCGCCGGCTCCAGACCCGGTTTCCGCACGCGGTCACGCTCGAATGGCAACCCCTCGGCGGACGGCCCGAGTCCGGTCCGCCGCTCGCCGCCGTCACCCGGCGCGACGACACCGAGGTCGCCGTGAGCTTCGTCTCCTACGTCCGGAACACGGGCGCTGACCAGTCCGAACGCGACCTGCTCGGGGCCGCGTTCGAGGCCCAGCGCGTCGCCGAGGCCGCCCGGTGAGACTCCACCGGCTCGAACTCGCCGCGTTCGGCCCCTACGCCGACACGGTCACCGTCGACTTCGACGCGCTCGGCGCCGACGGGCTGTTCCTGCTCTACGGCGACACCGGCGCGGGCAAGACCACCGTCCTCGACGGCATCGCCTACGCGCTGTTCGGCCAGGTCCCCGGCGCGCGGCAGAAGGCCGGACGGCTGCGCTGCGACCATGCCGAGCCCTCGCTCGCCGCCCGGGTCCGCCTCGAACTCACCCTCGGCGGACGGCGGCTGCGCGTCACCCGGTCGCCCGAGTGGCAGCGGCCGAAACTACGCGGCCCCGGCACGACCACGGCCCCGGCGAAGGCGCTACTGGAGATCCGGCGCGACTTCCGGTCCGACGGTGGGCTGCCTGGCGACGGCGAGCTTCCGCGTGACGGCGAATGGCACGGGCTTTCTACCCGGATCGACGAGGTCTCCCACCAGTTGCAGGACTGGCTGGGGATGAACGCCGAGCAGTTCTTCCAGGTGGTGCTGCTGCCGCAGGGCGAGTTCGCGCGGTTCCTGCGGGCGGAGTCCAGCGAGCGGGAGGAGTTGCTCGAACGGCTCTTCGGCACGCGCCGGTTCAGCGAGGCCGAGGCGTGGCTGGCCGCGCGACGGCGATCCACCCAGGGCGAGGTGCAGGGCATCGAGGAGCAGCTCAGCGTCCTGCTCGCCCGGTTCTGCCAGGCCGCCGGCGTGCCGGAGTCCGCCACGCCAGCGCTGTCCGACGCCGACGCGGGCTGGGTGACCGAGATCGCCGCCGCGGCCGAGCTGTCCGCGGGCCTGACGGCATCCCAATCCGCCGAGGCCGCCGTTGCACTTGCCGCCGCGCAGGAGGAATACGACCAAATCGCGGGGCTGCTGCGGCGCCAGGAGCGGCTGCGCGCGGCCGAGGCTGCCCGCGCCGCGGTGGAGGCCGGACGGTCCGGCCAGGCCGCTCGCCAGCGCCTCCTCGACCGGGCCCGGCGCGCCGCTCGCGTGGAGCCGCTGGTGCGGTCGTGGCGGTACGCGGCCGGGCAGGCCTCGGCGGCCGACGCCGCCGTGGCGGACAGCCAGCGTTCGTATTCGCTGTTGTCCGGCGTGGACGGCGAGGTGGAGCTGCCCGACGGTGAGCTGGCCGCCGCCGCTGCCGAGCTGCGGCGGGAGATCGCCGTGCTCGGTGAGCTGCGGGCCGCCGAGGAGTCCCTGCCTGGGCTCGCCGCGCAGGTGCGGGCCGCAGAGTCCGAACTGGCCTCGGTGCTCGCCGCGATCGCCGCCGAGTCGTCCCGCCGGGCGGCCCTGCCGGAGGAGATCGCGGGGGCGCGATCCGCCGTAGCGGTGGCGGAACGGGCCGGGGAACAGGCCGACCGGTGGGACGAGCAGGTCGCGCGCCTCGGTGCCTCGCTCGCCGCCGCGCGGGAGCTCGCGATCGCGCTGGACGCCGAGGCCGCGGCGCGGGGGCAGTCCCAGGCGGCGGTCGACGAGCACCAGGAGGCCAGGGAAGCAGTCCTCGACCTGCGCCAGCGCCGCCTCGCCGGGATCGCGGGCGAGCTGGCCGAGCGGCTGCACGAGGGCGATCCGTGCCCGGTGTGTGGCGCGTCCGAGCACCCGGCGCCCGCCGAGCCCGCCGACCGGATCACCGAGGCCGACGAGTCCGCCGCGGCCTTCGCGGAGGACCGCGCCCGCGCCCTCAGGGACGCCGCCGGCGACGCGCTCGCCGCCTGTGAACTCGACGTCGCACGGCTTTCGGCGCTCGCAGGC
>JAOPVE010000005.1 GCA_025963185.1 Actinomycetes bacterium | reverse complement strand
GGACCGTGCGCGCGAGCATGATCATGCCGGCGCACGATCCGTAGACCGGCATTCCGGCGGCGATGCGCTCGCGGACCGGATCGAGCAGCCCGAAGATGCCCGCGAGCCGGCTCATCGTCGTGGACTCACCGCCAGGCACCACGAGCCCATGGACCGAGGCGAGTTCCTCCGGCCGCCGCACCGGCACCGCCTCGGCGCCCACGGCGGATAGCGCGCTCAGGTGCTCGCGGACGTCACCCTGGAGCGCGAAGACCCCGATGACCGGGCGGATCACCAGCCGCGGCCGGCGTAGCGCTCGGACTCGGGCAGGGTCTCGAGGTTGATGCCGACCATGGCCTCGCCGAGCCCGCGCGAGACCTTCGCGATGACGTCCGGATCGTCGTAGAACGTGGTCGCCTTGACGATCGCCTCGGCCCGCCGGACCGGATCGCCGGACTTGAAGATGCCGGACCCGACGAAGACGCCCTCGGCGCCGAGCTGCATCATCATGGCCGCGTCGGCCGGAGTGGCGATGCCGCCCGCGGTGAATAGCACGACCGGCAGCTTGCCCGCCCGCGCGACCTCCTTGACCAGCTCGTACGGCGCCCGGTGGTCCTTGGCGGCGGCGAACAGCTCGGCCTCGTCGAGCGCCGCGAGCTTGCGGATCTCGCCGCGGATCGAGCGCATGTGCCGGGTCGCCTCGACCACGTTGCCCGTGCCGGCCTCGCCCTTCGAGCGGATCATGGCCGCGCCCTCGGAGATGCGGCGCAGGGCCTCACCGAGGTTGGTCGCGCCGCAGACGAACGGGGCGGTGAAGGCCCACTTGTCGATGTGGTTGGCCTCGTCAGCGGGGGTCAGCACCTCGGACTCGTCGATGTAGTCGACACCGAGCGCCTGCAGCACCTGGGCCTCGGCGAAGTGCCCGATGCGCGCCTTGGCCATCACCGGGATCGACACCGCGGCGATGATGCCGTCGATCATGTCGGGGTCGCTCATCCGGGCGACGCCGCCCTGGACCCGGATGTCGGCCGGGACCCGCTCCAGGGCCATGACCGCGACGGCACCGGCGTCCTCGGCGATCTTGGCCTGCTCGGGCGTGACGACGTCCATGATGACGCCGCCCTTGAGCATCTCGGCCATGCCGCGCTTGACGCGGGCGGTACCCACCTCGGCGGGAACGGCGGCGGGGGTGGCGGACGGGGACGGCTGTGGCGCGGACACGGCAGATCGGCCTTTCGTTGTGGTCGGCCCTGTCATCGTAACGCCGGTGCCACCACGGCTTTCGGGCCGTCCACAGGCCATCGCCCGGAGGAGCGCGCGAGGTCAGCGGCTCTGCGTCGCCGGGGGCGCCAGGGTGAACTCCGCGATGTCGAAGTAGTGCGGCCGGGGGTGCCGGGAGCCGAGCCGCAGCGCCCGGGGCAGCCGCCGGGTACGCAGGTCGAGCGTGTCGCGGACCGCGTCGTTGTGGAGCTGCCGGGCCACCATGACCCGGCGGATCTCGGTCGCCAGCTCGGCGGCGGCCGGATCGGGGGCGCCGAGGTGCAGTGCGGCGATGGCATGGGTGAGGTCGTTCTCCAGCGCCTCGCGCTGATCCGGGGCGCCGGTCAGGCTGGCGGTTGCCGCGCTGCGCACGTGGTCCGCGGCCGCGGGCAGCAGCTCACGCTGGGCGTCCGCGAGGCGGGTCGCGGCGAGCGCGCGGCGGGCCAGCTGGGCGTCCAGAGCGCCGCGCGCGGCGGCCACCCTGGCCTGAAGCCGGCGAATCCGGGCAGACAGCCAGCAGGTGTACAAGAACACGAGAGCCGCCGCGATCGCGGTTCCGACTGCGATTTCCACGAGCGGATGCTAGCCGCCACTTCCGCTCAGGCGCGTCATCCCAACGGCGGACGCGTGCTATCGCCACCACTCGCGCAAGGTCTCCATCAGACGGTCCGTGAGGGTGTCGTCATCATCCGTGACTGAAAGCGGGTTTGCGGCGATCGCCATGCTGTAGACGTCGAGTACCTGGGATGCCACGTGCGGCCAGTCGTAGACCTCCACGGCCTCACGCGCGGCCTGCGCAAAATCAGAACGCAGCCGCGGATCGCCGAGCAGCCGCGCGAGCACCGAGGCGAGGTCCGCGGCGTCGCCGGTGCGGAACAGCGCGCCGGATTTGCCGTCCGAGAGAACCCGGCGGAACGCGTCCAGATCGCTCGCCGCGATCGCCGTGCCGGCGGCCATCGCCTCGGTGAGGATCATCCCGAACGACTCGCCACCGGTGTTCGGCGCGACGTAGACGTCCACGCTGCGCAGCATGCGGGCCTTGTCCTCGTCCGAGACCAGGCCGAGCATGACGATCCGGTCTCGCAGATCCGCGGGGACGTCGTCGAGTGCCTCGGCGGCGTCGCCGGGGCCCGCCACCAGCAGGCGCAGGCCGGGGTGGTCCGGGGCGATCCGGGCGAAGGCGTCCAGCAGGATCGGGAAGCCCTTGCGCGGCTCGGTGAAGCGGCCGAGGAAGCCGATCGCCCCGCCCTCGCCGGGCCAGCCATCCAGCGGCGCGGCGGCCTCGAACCGCGCGATCGACACGCCGTTGGGGATCTCGACCGCTCCCCCCGCCAGGTGCTCGACCTGGACCCGCCTGGCGAGCGCCGAGACGGCGATCCGCCCGCTGATCTTCTCGACCACCGGCTGGAGTGCCCCCTGGGCGGCGGCCAGCATGCGGGACCGCGGGGTCGCGGTGTGGAAGGTGGCGACGATCGGCCCGCTGGCGATCATGGTGGCCAGCAGCGAGAGCATCGGCGCGACCGGCTCGTGCACGTGCAGGACCTCGAACTCGCCCTCGCGCAGCCACCGCCGGACCCGCGCGATCGCCATCGGATTGATCGACAGCCGCGCGACCGATCCGTTGTACCGGATCGGCATGGCCCGCCCCGCGGCGACGACGTACGGCGGCAGCGCCTCGCCCTCGTCGGCCGGGGCGAGCACCGACACGTGGTGCCCGAGCCCGATCAGCGCCTCGGCGAGATCGCGCACGTGCGCCTGGACGCCACCGGGGACGTCGAAGGAGTACGGGCAGACGATGCCGACGCGCACGCGGTCACCGTTCCTTCGCGGGCGGCGACGCCGGCGCCGGCCGTTTCGGGGCCCGCGCCGGTGCCGGATCGTCGAGCCAGAGCCGCTGGAGCATGTGCCAGTCCTCGGGGTGCTCGGCGATGCCCTTGGCGAGCTGGTCGGCGATCCGCTGGGTGAACTCGGTGATCCGCTCGGTGCGGTCGCCTTCGGACGGCGGTTCCAGCGGGCCGCTGACGACGGCCTTGGCGATCGGCCCGTCGAACGAGAGCGCGGCGGTGAACAGGGGCGCGCCGGTGCGCAACGCGAGGATGGCGGGGCCGGCCGGCATCCGGGTGCGGCGGCCGAAGAACTCGACGGGGACGCCCCGGGCGGACAGGTCGCGGTCCGCCAGCAGGACCACGAGGCGGCCGGCCTTGAGCCGGTCGGCGAGCTGGTCCACCACCGGGATTCCGCCGCCGGTCGCGGGGATGATCTCCATGCCCAGGGACTCGCGGTAGGCGAGGAACTGGCGGTACAGGTCCTCGGGCTTGAGCCGCTCGGCGACTGTGACCAGGGGCATCCCGCGGTAGCAGATGTAGGCGCCGGCGTGGTCCCAGTTGCCCGAGTGCGGCAGGGCCACGATCAGGCCCTTGCCCTCGGCCTGCGCGGCCCACAGCAGCTCCTCGTTCTCCATCACGAACGAGGCGAGCACCTGCTCCTTCGAGCGCGAGGGCAGCCGGAACGCCTCCTGCCAGTACCGGGCATAGGACCGCATACCGTCCCGGACCAGGGCCGCCAGCTCCGGACCGGACGTCCCGGTCACGGTCTCCAGGTTCGACGCCAGCCGCCGCACCCCGGCCCCGTCCCTGCGGACCGCCCAGTCGGCGCCCACCCGGAACAGCGCCGTGGCGACGGGACCGGGCAGCGCGCGGACGATCCGCCAGCCGGCCGCGTACGCGGTGCTGGCCAGCCCACTCACGGGAGCTCCCTGGTCTGCTGCCACACGGTGTGGAACCGCTGCCCGACCGTGATCAGCGCGAGGACCGCGAGCAGCCACAGCGACACAGCCAGCGAATACCGCAGGCCGGCGACCTCGCCGATCGCGCCGAGCCCGGCGATGATCAGGCGCTCGCTGCGCTCAGCGATGCCCACGTTGCACTTGAGGCCCAGCCCCTCGGCCCTGGCCTTGGCGTAGGAGACGACCACCCCCAGGACCAGGCAGGTCAGCGCGGCGGCGGCGGCACCCGGCCGGCCGGCTCCGGCGAGCCAATACGCCAGACAGGCGAAGATCGTGCAGTCGGCGACCCGGTCCATGGTCGAGTCGAGGAAGGCGCCCCAGCGGCTCGCCGTGCCGCGCGCCCGTGCGATCGCCCCGTCGAGCATGTCGGTGCAGACCGAGAGGGTGACCGCGATGATCCCCAGCAGCAGATGCCCGCGCGCCACGAACCCGATCGAGGCGGCGACCACACACACGGTGCCGGCGACCGTGACCACGTCGGGGCTCACCCCGGCCCGGTGCAGCCCTGATCCGATCGGGTCCAGTACCCGGGAGATCCTGGCGCGGGCGAGCACGTTGAGCATCGGCATCCGATCCGGTCAGCGGGGCGTGCGCCACGTCTTCTGCGAGGTGGCTTCACGATAACGGGGGTGGTACCGGTGACCGGCACGCCGGCGCCCATCAGGAAGAATCCCCCTCGGTATCGCCCGTGGTCTTGTCGCGCCGGACGCGCGGGTGTGGGATCGGCCACAGACACATCGCGTAGCTGGGGTACTACGGCCGCCCCGATCGGGCGGGGCAGCCGCCACCGAGAAACGGGAAGGCGGTCCGGTATGGGGCAGAAGGGGCAGGAGAAGACCGCCGGGGCAGGCCCGGTGGCCACACGGCCCGGCGAAGTACGCAACGTGGTCTTCGTCGGTCACTCGGGAGCCGGGAAGACCACGCTGATCGAGGCGCTGCTCGCCGCTGGTGGCGCGATCTCGCGAGCCGGATTGGTCACCGAGGGAAGCACGGTGTGCGACCACGATCCGGCTGCCGTCAAGCAACAGCGGTCCGTGAGCCTCGCGCTCGCCCCGCTGGTCCACGGCGGAGTGAAGCTCAACCTCCTCGACACGCCCGGGTACGCCGACTTCGTCGGTGAGCTGCGCGCCGGACTGCGCGCCGCCGACGCCGCCGTCTTCGTGGTGTCCGCCGTGGACGGCGTCGACGCCAGCACGATCAGCCTCTGGGAGGAGTGCGCGGCCGTCGGCATGCCCCGCGCGGTCGTCGTCACCCGCCTCGACCACCCCCGGGCGGACTTCGAGGAGGCGGTGGCGATCTGCCAGCGGGTCTTCGGCGAGAGCGTCCTCCCGCTGTACCTGCCGATGCACGACCATGGCAACGAGGACGCCGTCGTCGGGCTGATCGGGCTGCTCAGCCAGCGGATCGCGGACTACTCCGCCGGCACCTACCCGCCCGAGCTGCGCGACCCCGATCCCGAGCACCTGCCGCTGATCGAGGAGTCCCGCGCCGCGCTCATCGAGGGGATCATCGCCGAGAGCGAGGACGAGACCCTCATGGACCGCTACCTCGCCGGCGAGGACATCGACCAGGCCGTGCTGATCGGCGACCTGGAGACCGCCGTCGCGCGCGGCACCTTCTACCCCGTGCTCGGCACCAGCGCGCTCACCAGCGTCGGGCTGGCCGAGCTGCTGGAGGTACTGACCAGGGCGTTCCCGTCCCCGCTGGAGCACGATCTCCCGCCGGTCACCCGTCCGGACGGAAGCCCGCACGATCCGCTGACCGTGGATCCCGACGGGCCGCTCGTCGCCGAGGTCGTGAAGACCACACTGGATCCGTACGTGGGACGGGTGTCGCTGGTCCGGGTGTTCTCGGGCACGCTGCGGCCCGAGTCCGTGATCCACGTGTCCGGGCACGGCATGGCCGAGCGGGGGCACGCCGACCACGACGTCGACGAGCGCGCCACCCACCTCTACTCCCCGCTGGGCGCGGCGCTGCGGGAGGTGCCGTACTGCGTCGCCGGCGACCTGGTGGCCCTCACCAAGATCGGCTCGGCCGAGACGGGCGACACGATCTCCGCCAAGGACGATCCGCTGCTCATCGCGCCCTGGGAGATGCCCCAGCCGCTGCTGCCGGTCGCCGTCGTGGCCCGGACCCGCAGCGACGAGGACGCCCTGGCCAAGAGCCTCGGACGGCTCGTCGCCGGGGATCCGACCCTGCGGCTGGAACGCAATCCCGAGACCCACCAGCTCGTGCTGTGGTGCATGGGCGAGGCGCACGCCGAGGTCGTACTCGACCGGCTGCGCGCCGGGGGCGCCGAACTCGACACCGAGCCGGTCCGGGTCTCGCTGCGGGAGACCTTCGGCAGCCGCGCGAAGGGGCACGGGCGGCACGTGAAGCAGTCCGGCGGGCACGGCCAGTACGCCGTGGCCGACATCGAGGTCGAGCCCATGCCGACCGGATCCGGGTTCGAGTTCGTCGACAAGGTCGTCGGGGGTGCGGTGCCAAACAACTACATCCCGTCCGTCGAGAAGGGGGTCCGCCAGCAGATGGACCGCGGGCTCGCGGCCGGGTACCCCGTCGTGGACATCCGGGTGACCCTCGTGGACGGCAAGGCGCACAGCGTGGACTCCTCGGACGCCGCGTTCCAGACCGCCGGTGCGCTGGCGCTGCGGGAGGCCGCGATGGGGACGACGGTCCAGCTGCTCGAACCCGTCGACGAGGTGGCGATCCGGGTGCCGGACACCTACGTCGGCCCGGTGATGAGCGACCTGTCCGGCCGCCGCGGGCGCGTGCTCGGCACCGAGCCGGACCACGGCGAGCGCACGATGGTCCGGGCCGAGATCCCGGCCACGGAGCTGGTCCGGTACGCCACGGAACTGCGATCCCTGACCTCGGGGACCGCGTCCTTCACCCGCGCGTTCCTGCGCTACGAGCCGATGCCCCCGCACCTGGCCGACCAGGCCCAGAAGAACGGCTGACCCTCCCCCTTCACCTTCCGCTTCACCGAAGTGCGGAACCTGGCACCGGCTATAACCGGCCTGAGGTTCCGCACTTCGGTGGCACGGGGTCAGGGGGCGCGCGGGTCAGGCGACCTCGGACCAGGCCTTCGCCAGCAGGTCCCGGGTGTCCGCGAGGAGCTGAGGCAGCACCTTGGTGTGGCCGACCACCGGCATGAAGTTGGTGTCGCCGCCCCACCGGGGCACCACGTGCTGGTGCAGGTGGGCGGCGATCCCGGCGCCGGCGACCTCGCCCTGGTTCATGCCGATGTTGAAGCCCTGCGCTCCGCTCGCGGTCCGGATCGCCCGCATCGCGTGCTGGGTGAACAGCGCGAGCTCGCCGGTCTCGGCCGGGGTCAGCTCGGTGTAGCCGGCCACGTGCCGGAACGGGACCGCCATCAGGTGGCCCGCGTTGTACGGGTACAGGTTGAGCACCGCGTAGACGGAGTTGCCGCGCGCGACGACCAGGCCGTCCGCGTCGGAGAGCGTGGGGATCCGGCAGAACGGGCACTCTCCGTCCGTCGCCGGCTTGTCCTCGCCCTTGATATACGCCATCCGGTGCGGGGTCCAGAGGCGGCGAAAACCGTCCGGCTCGCCCACCCCGTCCTGCTCGTCGATCTCCGGCGCGCTCATGCCGCCGATCCTACGGACGGCCCGCACGCCCCCGCACCGTCATCACGCCACCGCCCGCAGGATCGCGGTCTCGGCGACGGTCCACGCGGTGGTAGTGGCGAGGTAGAGCAGGCCCGCGACCGGGAGGAACAGCGCGGTCACGGCGGGGGCGTAGGGGGCGATCCGGTTGACCAGGCCCACGATCCCGGTGGGCCGGGGTCCGCTGGGGCGCAGCACGCGCGACGACACGACACCCACCATGAGGATCATGGCCAGCAGCGCCACGAACACCGGCAACTGGGCCGCGCCGAGGGCGAGCAGGTGGCCGCCGAGAGCCGCGCCGAACAGCGAATGGTGCGCGACCAGGCTGGCGTGACCGTGTACTACGGGCAGCACGACCGCCTGGTACATGCCCGCGACCAGCGGAATCTGCAGCAGGATCGGCAGGAAGCCGGCGAGCACCGACCCCGTCCGCGACTGGTACAGCGCGCCGAGTTCGGCGGTCAGCTTGTCGCGCTGCCCGGCGTAGCGCTCCCGGATCCCGGCGGCGAGCCCGGCCAGCTCCGCGGATCGCCGCGTGGCCCGGTGGCGAGCCCACCCGGCGGGGACGAGCGCCAGCCGGACGGCGATGGTGGCGAGCACGATCCCGGCGGCGACGGACTGCGGGCCGAACACGGGGCTGACGGCGTGCGAGACGAGGTTGATCAACTGCTCGGCGAGCAGGGCAAACATGCTGAACATGGGGATCCTCCGGGGGTACGCGCCGCGATCCGGCGCGCGGGCTGACGGGACGGGCGCCCTGCGGGAGGGCAGCCGGGACGAGCGAGCCGTCAGGCCAGGGAGGGTGCGCGAGGACGCGGGCGGCCCGCCGCGGCGGGGTCGTGCTGGCGGATCAGCCCGGTGGCGGGCGAGCGGCGGCGCAGGCCCGCGGAGGTGAGTGGCGCCGCGCCAGGCGCGACGGCGCGGCAGACCACGACAGCGGCGACGACGAGCGCGGCGATCGCCACCGTGACGGCGGACGCGAGGCCCGGCTGCAGACCGGCGAGCACCGCGGCCGCCATGAGCAGCACGGCCACCAGCGAGGTGGAGGCGCGCAGCGTGGTCAGCACCCGGCCAGGATACCAACCGGGCGCACCCTCCACTCCGGACGGTTTGCGAGTGCCCCACCAGGGGGTACCCGCTGCACAACACAGGAGGTGGTGGCGATGAAGTTCGTCGTGAAGAAGACCAGTAATGGGCAGTTCCGGTTCAACCTCGTCGCGAGCAACGGCCAGACCGTGGCGACCAGCGAGACGTACACCCGTAAGGCGGCCGCGCTCGACACGATCGCCTCGATCCAGAAGAACGCGGGCGCCGCCGACGTGTCGGACGAAACCGCGGGCTGACCCGCCGTCACGAGCCCGCAGGCCGCCCGCCGAGTCCTCGGCGCGCCCGCCGTACCCGCCGTACCCCGCCGAAGTGCGGTAACTGTGGCCGGTTGGGACCGGTCACAGTTACCGCGCTTCGGTGAATTCGGCGGCGGCTCGGCGATGAAGTCGGGCGCGGGCGACTTCGCCGTGGTCAGCGGCCCGGCGAACAACCGATCGCTCGACGGAGTGGTTCCGCTCACCGCGGCGGACCGCCGGGAAATCGCCGCCTCAGCAGCGAACGTCTTCGTGCGCGCCTACGCCACCCGCTGACCCACCAAACCGAAGTGCGGTAACTACGACCGGCCAGGACCGGCCGCAGTTACCGCACTTCGCGGTGGAACGGCGCGCGCTGGAACGGCGCGCGGTGGAACAGCGCGCGGCGGAACAGCGCGGCGGAACGGCGGCGCGGGGAATGCTGGACGCGGGAGCGCGCTGGGCGTTACGTCGCCGATGGGCCGGTGTTCACCCGGGAGGCGATGACCTCGCGGACGTGGGCCACCGCGTCGTCCAGGGGGACCCCGTTCCGCTGGGATCCGTCCCGGTAGCGGAACGACACCGTGCCCGCGTTCATGTCGTCCTCGCCCACGATCACCATGAACGGGATCTTCTGCTTCTGCGCGTTCCGGATCTTCTTCTGCATGCGCTCGTCGGACGAGTCGACCTCGGCCCGGACTCCCTCGCCGCGCAGCCGGGCCACGAACTCGGCCAGGTACCCGACGTGCTGCTCGGCGATGGGGATGCCGACGACCTGGACCGGCGCGAGCCACGCCGGGAACGCCCCCGCGTAGTGCTCGGTGAGGACCCCGAAGAAGCGCTCGATGGATCCGAACAGCGCCCGGTGGATCAGTACGGGCCGCTGGCGGGTGCCGTCCGCTGCCTGGTACTCCAGCCCGAACCGCTCGGGCATGTTGAAGTCGAGCTGGATCGTCGACATCTGCCAGGTGCGCCCGATCGCGTCCTTGGCCTGGACCGAGATCTTCGGCCCGTAGAACGCCGCCCCACCGGGATCGGGCACCAGGTCCAGGCCCGAGGACTCGGCGGCCTCGCGCAGCGCGTCGGTGGCCTCGTCCCAGTCGGCCTGGGCGCCCACGAACTTCGGCGAGTCGTCCCGGGTGGACAGTTCCAGGTAGAAGTCGGTCAGTCCGTAGTCGCGGAGCAGGTCGAGGACGAAGCCGAGCAGGAACTTCAGCTCGTCCTGCATCTGCTCCTTGGTGGTGTAGATGTGCGAGTCGTCCATGGTCAGGCCGCGGACCCTGGTCAGGCCGTGCACCACACCGGACTTCTCGTACCGGTACACCGTGCCGAACTCGAACAG
>JAOPVE010000545.1 GCA_025963185.1 Actinomycetes bacterium | reverse complement strand
CTCGGACAGATCGATGGTGTAGGTAACCCCGTCCAGCCCGAACTCGATCGTACGATCGGCGTCTGCGCCGTCCAGGTCGTCGGTGAGCACTGTTATCACTTGCCTGGCCATCAGGTATCGCCTCCGGAACCGGTGTGCACCCGTAACGGGCGTTCAGTTTCCGAAACAATAACCGATTAGCTGATCTCGTCGACTACGGCATTGACTTACGCCCAATAACACCAGTAGCCGCCACCGCGCGCCGAGTGACACCCGTCAACCGCCACCAGCGGCCAAGACCGGCTGACGGGGAGTACTACCACCCCAGTGTGGCCAGCTAGATCGATATCCTTGGAGACGACGGGGTGACACAGGTTCAGCACTTCGTGGTGCAACCACGTCTAGCGTGACGGCATCCGCTTCTGCTTGATATGCAGGTAATCCTTGTTGATCCACAGCATGTTCGTGCTGGTGGGTCGGGCAGAGAGGTTCCTGTATGTCGTGGGGTGATCTGCGTCTGGTGCGGTCCCGGGACGCGGCCGGTGGTCTGGTCGTGCGGTTCGGGGTAGCGCTGCTGGATGCGTATCTGGAGTTCCTGGCGGTGCGGTCACGGCCGAACACGGTGGTCGCGGTCGCGTATGACCTGAAGGTGTTCTTCGCCGTGGTCGGCAAGGCCCCGGGCCGGGTCGTGGCGGCGGACGTGCTCACGTTCGTGACCGCGCAGTATGCCGGTGGCGCTCCGCGTCGGCTGCAGCCTGTCGGCGACGCTGCCGGCGGTGGGGTGTCGGCGCGGACGGTCCGGCGGCGGTTGTCGAGCGTGTCGGGGCTGTTCGCGTTCTTGCAGGCCCGCGGTGATGTCGAGACGAACCCGGTGCCCCGCGGGCTGCCGACCCGCCGGGAACGGCAGCGTCCCCGGCAGGGCGTGCCGCTGGTGCGCACGCCACGCACCCTGCCGCGGATCCTGCAACCCGCCCAGGTCGACGCGCTGCTGGCGGCGTTACGCACCGACCGGGACCAGGCGATGGCCGAGGCGATGGTGCTGGGCGGGCTGCGCCGCTGCGAGGTCCTCGGGCTGCGGCTGGAGGATCTGCAGGTCGCCGCCCGGCGGGTGTTCATCGCCGAGGGCAAGGGCGGCCATCAGCGGCAGATCCCGGTCTCCGGCCGTTTCTTCGCCTCCGTGGCCGCCTACCTGGACGCCGAACGCCCGGCCGGTATCGCCACCGACCGGCTGTTCGTGGTGTTGAAAGGCCCGCGCCGGGGCCGGCCGCTGTCGGCGGCGGGGCTGGATCAGATCCTGGACTCGGCCCGGCAGCGGGCCGGGCTGGGCACGGTGACCTGCCATCAGCTGCGGCACACCTGCCTGACCCGGCTGCGGGAGGCCGGCATGGCCCTGGAAGCCGTCCAGGCCCAAGCCGGGCACGCGTCGATTGAGTCCACCCGGATCTATCTGCACCTGGCCGACGACTGGCTGGCCTCGCAATACCGGCGGGCCGCCGAGGCGATCGATGCACAACTGTTCTCCGGGAAACCGTTGCCCCGCAACGACTTCGACGTGATCGAGGGTGGACGGTGAGCGGCTCGCGTCGGCTTCCGGACTTCGACCAGCTCGCCGCCGCGATCCCCGACATCGTGGCGCCAATGCGCCGCTATCTTGATCAGCTGGCCTGCATTCTGCGGCCGGGCAGCGTGTCCGGCGCGGATCTGGCGCTGCGATCGTTGGCCGCGTTCCTCATCGAGCAGGCGCCCGAGGTCCGCCACATCGCCGACCTGCGCCGCCGGCACATCGAGGACTTCCGCACCTGGCTGAACGTCAGGCCCGGCTACCGCACCGCCCAGCTCACCCCGGCCACCCTCGCGCACCGGCTCGGCACCCTGCGCATGTTCTTCGTCCGGATCAGCGACTGGGACTGGCCCGAAGCACCGCCGAGGATCCCGATCATCCCCGCCGACCTGCCGCGGCAGGACCATCCGCTGCCGAAAGCCCTCGACGACCCGTCCGCGGCGAAGCTGCTGCGCGCCGCGCAGGCCGAACCCCGCATGCTCGTGCGCGTCGTCGTGGAAGTGCTGCTACGCACCGGGTTACGCGTCGGTGAGTTCACCGCGCTACAAGCTGACGCGATCGTGCTCATCGGCGCCGCGCACTGGCTGCACGTCCCGGTCGGCAAACTGCACGAGGACCGCTACCTGCCCTTGCACCCGCACCTGATCACCCTGATCGGCGACTACCGCACCGCCCACGTCGACCCCGGCAACCCCCTGCTGCTGCCCCGGGAGAACGGCCGCCCACTCGACCGGCACACCGTCACCCGGCTGATCAACAAAGCCGGCACCGCGGCCGGCCTGGCCCACATCCACCCGCACCAACTCCGGCACACCCTGGCCACCCAGGCCATCAACCGCGGCATGACCCTCGAAGCCATCGCCGCCCTGCTCGGGCACCGCAGCCTCGACATGACCCTGCGCTACGCGAAAATCGCCAACCGCACCGTCGCCGACGAATACTTCGCCGTCACCGAGAAAGTCGAATCCCTTTACCAGCAAGGAAAACCGCTACCCGCCGACATCATCGGCCCGCGCATGGCCCGGCTACGCCGCGAGCACCACCGGCTACTCGGCAACGGCTACTGCACCCGCCCACCCGAACTCGACTGCGCGTTCGAAGCCATCTGCGAAACCTGCACCTTCTTCCAGACCAGCATCGAGTTCCGGCCCACCCTGCAAGCCCAGCACGACCACGCCGCAGCCCACGACCAGACCCACCGCGCGGACCTGTTCACCCGGCTACTCGACGGCCTCGACAAACAAGCATCATGATCAACTTGACAAAGATTACCTGCATAATGCCGCCGAGCGGGTGCGCAGCCGCAGGTGATCACCACGCTTAGTGGGGTTCGACGCGCCACGCGGCTGCCATACGGTGCGGGCCTGGCACGACCGGAAATCTACATCAGCACCGACATCGAGACCGACGGCCCGATCCCACTCGATGCTGAGTTTTGCGTCCGCGGCGTACACGGCGGGCAAGGACTTGCCACACATCCACATTGCGCTGGACGACGCGATCGAGCAGGGGGCGCTGTTCTGCGCAATGCTCGCCGCCAATCCGCAGAAACAAAGAGCTGAATAGGGCTCCGGAGCCGCAGCCATCGCCGGCGACCGGCGAGGACGGGAAGCTCCTCTACTCGTTGCCGGCTGGGCGTGGTGTATCGAGCAGGAAGCCGGCGAGCGGCTGTCGGAGCTGCTTGCCCGACGGGTCACCGCGGCGGTCCGGGCGCGGGA
>JAOPVE010000528.1 GCA_025963185.1 Actinomycetes bacterium | reverse complement strand
GAACGGGACTGTTCGGATATTCGCGACTACGCGCACCCGTTATGTCGCCGAATACCCGAACAGTTCCGCAGGCTGGCGCCCCGGACGAAGTCCCTTGGCGCCGTCCGACCCGCGTGTGGACCAGCGGCGCGTGGCACCCCCTCGCCCGTTGCTCTGTCGCTCGTTGCCTGTTGCTCGTCGCCCGGCCCCCTCCGCCCAACCGGACTGTTCGGATATTCGCGGCTACGCGCGCCCGTTATGTCAGCGAATACCCGAACAGTTCCGCAGGTGGCGGCGGCATGGGGCCGTCGTCGTGCACCCACTCGCCGGCCAGCTACTGGTCCGGATGCGCCCCTACCTGCCCGGCTCGCCGCCCCGAACCAACCGGACTCTTCGGGTATTCGCGGCCGTGCCCACTCGTCTTGTGGACGGGTCTGTGGTGCCGGTCCTCTGGATGGGAACCACCGGCACGCGACAGATCCAGCAAGGATCCCAGCGGCCGCCAGCTCATGCAGCGGCGCAGGGCAAGTGCGGCCCGTGCGGAGGTGCGGCATAGATCGGGGATTGTGGGGGCTCTTAGTCGATCCTTAGGCCACGCCCAGTTGATCCTCAGATTGGTTGGGCATGGTTGTGACATGACCGAGAACCTCTCCTCCGGGCCAGCGCCCCAGGCGCGGCACAGCAGCACCGGCACCACGCCGGAGTCGTCAGTGGCGGACAGCGGCGAGCTGCCCGGCTCGGTGGCGACGCACGACCAGCCGGACATGCCGTCCGGGCAGGGCGGGGGCTTCCCGGGCGAATCCGCCCCGCGGTACACCCCGCCGCAGCACTCGGCGCCCGAGACCGGCACCGACTCGTGGAGCCGCCCGACCGCGGCTCTCCCGGCCGCGCCTGAGGTGGCGAGCGCGCCACCGGCGCAGCAGCCGGTCAACCCGTGGGCGCAGACCAGCGCGCCACCGGCGGCGAGCGACCCCGGACCGTACGGGACCGGCGCGCCGCAGACCCCCCAGTACGGCCAGCCCGCGGCGACCCAGGCCCAGCCGGGTGCGGGTCAGACGCAGGCGCATCCGTGGGCGAGCGCCTACGGCACGCCGCCGCCCCCGCCGCCGAGCCAGCACGGACCGTGGCAGCCCGGCTCGGACCCGAACCGCCCGCGCGGACGCGGCAAGCTCGCCGGGGGGATCGCGGTCGGAGCCCTCGCCGTCGCGCTCGTCGCCGGGGGGACGGGCGCGGCCGCGACCATGTGGGCGACGAAGGACGGCACGTCGGCCCCGGTGATCACCCGCGACACGACTCCGGTGGCGCAGTCCAAGGGGACGGCGGGCACGGCCGAGGCGGCGGCGGACACGATCTCGAAGAGCACCGTGACGCTGCTCGTGACCGGATCCGACGCGCAAACCGGCCGCAGCGCACAGGACACCGGATCCGGGGTGGTGTTGCGTGACGACGGCTACATCATCACGAACAACCACGTGATCGCGGCGGCGGCGAGCGGCGGGACCGTGTCGGTCCAGCTGCCGGACGGGACCTCGCGGCCCGCCACGATCACCGGCGCGGACCAGAGCAACGACATCGCCGTGGTCAAGCTCAAGGACTCGTCTGGGCTCAAGGCGGCCACGTTCGGCGACTCCAGCAGCCTCAAGCTGGGCCAGCCCGTGCTCGCGATGGGCGCGCCGCTGGGCCTGACCGGCACGGTCACCGAGGGGATCGTCAGCGCGGTGAACCGTCCGGTGCGCACGGGCGATGGATCCGGTGTCGACGCGGTGATCGACGCGATCCAGACCGACGCGGCGATCAACCCGGGTAACTCCGGAGGCCCGCTGGTCGACCTGTCCGGCCGGGTGGTGGGCATCAACTCGGCGATCGCCACGGTGTCCGGCGCCAGCGCGCAGGGCGGCGGGCAGTCCGGGAACATCGGGGTGGGCTTCGCGATCCCGGCGAACGACGCGATCAAGATCGCCCAGCAGCTGATCAGCAAGGGCTCGGCGCAGCACGCCACCCTCGGGGTGAGCGCGCAGACCGCCGACGACGGATCCGGAGCGGTGGTCGCCCAGATCCAGCCCGGGCAGCCGGCCGCGGCGGCGGGGCTGAAGAACGGCGACGAGATCACCAAGGTCGGCGACCGCACGGTGGTGGACGTGGACAGCCTCATCGCGGCGATCCGCGACCACGACCCGGGCTCGAAGGTCCAGATCACCTACAAGCGGGGCGGCCAGGTGCAGACCGTGACCGTCACGCTCGTCGGCGCCAACTGACGGCTTCGGCCGGCGGGCAGCCCAGCCCGCCGGCCAGCGGCCGCCCTCGTGGCGGCACGGGCCGCGTCCGGAGATCGCCCTCCGGACGCGGCCCGCTTTCGTCGGTTAGCGGCCGAGCACTCCCGGAGCGATCGTCAGGTCGTGGCTCACTCCGCCACGCAGCAGCGTCAGGCTGACGGCCTGGGAGGGCGCGATCCCGGCGACCACCCGCAGATAGGCCGAGATGGTGGAGAGCCGCTCGCCGCCGAGCGTGACCAGCACGTCCCCGGCGCGGACCCCCGCCTTGGCGGCCGGGCCACCGGCGGTCACGTCCTGCACGAGCACGCCGGACGAGTCGAGGTGGTAGGCCTCGGCCATCGGGAGCGTGGGGGCGGTGGGCCGCAGTCCGAGCACCGCGTGCCGGATCGCCGCGCGCCCGAGCATCCGGCCCACGGCGACGGTCACCGCGGGTCCGGGCAGGATCGCGCCGAGCTGGGACTGTCCAGCCACGGGCGCCTCGGCGATCCCCGCCACGTGCCCGTCGGCATCGAGCACGGCCCCACCGGAGTTGGCAACTGCGATCGCGGATCCGGAGAAGAGCACGTCGGTCACGGCCCGTCCGACGGTGGCGGCGGCTGGGCGCGGGGGTGCGATCCCGCCGAGGATCGTCTCCGTCAGCCCGGCCCCCGGTCCGCCCGCGAGCAGGACGGGCGAGCCCGGAGGCGGCACCTCGGTCGCGAACGTGGCAGGCGGCAGCGCCTTGCGCTCGGACTGCACGACCGCGAGATCGGCCAGCGGATCGACCGCGGACACCGTGCCTGGCCCCCGGGATCCGTCGGCGAACCGCAACTCGACCCGCTTGAACGCGCCGACGACGTGCGCGGCCGTGAGGATCGTGCCCGCCGCCGCGTAGACGACCCCGCTGCCGGTAACTGGTCCCGCGCTGACCGTGACGAGTGAGGGCGCGGCCGCGTCGGCGATCGCGACCCACGGGGCGGCCGCGTCCGGACCGCCCGCCGCACCGGCCCCACCCGGAATTGGTGAGGAGGCGGCCGGGGACGGCACCGGAGACTCGGTCGCGGGCCCACCGCGGCCGAACGTGCCGGTGCACCCCGCGAGCATCACCGCAGCCCACGCCAGAACCGCGACCCGCCGGACCAGCGCGAAGCTGACCCCAGCGCCCCCGGCCACAGCGCGGCGGGCCCCCGTGACACCGCCCGCGCGGGTCAATGCAGGTCGTCCTCGTCCTCGCCGAGACCACGAACCTCGGTCCGCTGCTCGATCACGTCCGCCGGATCGGCCTCGTCGGGCGGCTCGTCATCACCGATGCCAGACGCCGGATCGGGCTCGAAGTCGGCCGTGGCGGGCGTGGCCTGGTCCAGCGCGTCGGCCTCGGGGACCTCCGGGCCGAGCTCGCCGAGCGGCGGAACCGGATCGGCCCACTCACGGGGCTCGCCCTCCTCGCCGAACAGATGCACTCCGGGATCCATCCCGCACCTCCCGCCGTAGGAACCGGCTCCTCCGATACTCGCACCACCCCGGGCCTCGGGCGCCCACCGGTGGGCGGCGTGTCAAGATGTGCGTGGACCAGTTCGGCTTCACCGAGGAGTGGATCGTGGCGGATCAGCCGGTCATCGCACCTGACCAGCAAAAACCCGGATACGGCAAGCCGGCCCGCGTGGGGGCGGTGATCTCGGTGGTGATCCTGCTGCTGATGCTCGCCGGGAACCACCACGGCAAGGTCGAGGACCTGTGGCTCGTCGGCGCGGCCGCCGCGCTCGTCTTCCTGCTGGTGGCCGACCGGATCATGCGCAGGAACGGCATCAAGCGTTAGGCCTGCCCGCCACTAGGGCCACGCGGGCTACGGCGGCACCAGTTGCCTGTGCGCTGCGGTGGCGAGCCTCGGCGTACCCGCCCGTAACCCCGCCCCCGGCGGCGCGCACTCTAAACAACGAAAGGGCGGCCCGGTGGGCCGCCCTTCGCGTGCCGTGGCTAACCCATACGGCGCTTGAACAGGGTGCGGACCTCGCCGAGGGCGCTCTCGACCTCGTCCTCGAAGTAGCCGCCCTGGACCAGCGGGAACTGGGCCGGATCCAGGTCGGAGTCGGACACCCGGGTGCTGCCGCGGCCGTCCATCATCGCCATGATCGCCTCGAACAGCCGCTCGACCTGGTTCGAGTCGTAGCCGCTGCCGAACCGGCGGGGCTTGAAGCCCGAGCGCATCTCAGCCACCCGCGCCTTGTCCTCGTTGGTGAACGGCGAGACGAACGCGCCGCCCATCGTCGGCAGCTCGACAGTCATATCGGCCTTGCCGTGCCGTCCCGCGTAGGCGTCGTAGCCGATCGGCATCGGCGGCGGCAGCGAGTCGTTGAACGAGTCGTTGTAGGCGGGCACCGGCGGCGGTCCGCCTGGCTGGCCCTGCGGCCCGCCAGGCCCGCGCATCGGCATGCCCGGCGGCGGCATCACCGGCGGCGGGGGCATCTGCATGGGCGGCGGCATCGGCGGAGCCTGCGGGACCGGCGGCAGCGGAGAGATCTGCCGCTCCGGCGGGCGGCCGTCCTGGATCCGCGGGATCTGCGCGGTGGCGGCCACGTCCTCGCGGGCGGACTCACGGCCCATGTCCCGGCCTTGGTCCCGGCCTTGGTCCCGGCCGACGTCGCGGCTGCTGGCGAACACGTCGTCCCGGCTCGGGAACCCGTTGGACCCGCGCGGCGCGGCGCCGGTCGCGAAGTCTTCCAGCTCCCGCTCGAGCCGGTCGAGGTGCAGGTCGACCTGCCACTCGTCGTACCCGCCGAAGCGGGTGCGGAACACCACGTCGCGGATGTCGTCCGCGGTCATCGGCGGGTTGACGGGCTCGCCGGCGAGCGTCCCCTCGGCGCGTTCGAGGAAGTCGTCGACCTCATCGACCTTGTAACCCCGGCGCAGTGCCTTTCGCCGGAACCTGTCCCCCTGGCCCATCTTCCCTACACCTCCGCTGCCGCAAGCTGACCGCACGCACCGTCGATTTCCCGCCCACGGGTGTCCCGGACCGTCGTGGGCACGCCAGCGGCACGCAGCCGGCGCATGAACTCCCGCTCGACCGGCTTGGCACTGGCGTCCCAGTCGCTGCCCGGAGTGGGGTTGAGCGGAATCAGATTGACATGTGCGAGCCGTCCGGAAAGCAACCGCCCCAGCAGATCCGCCCGCCAGGGCTGGTCGTTCACGTCCTTGATCATGGCGTACTCGATCGAGATCCGCCGACCGGTGTGGTCCGCGTAGCGCCATGCGGCGTCGAGCACCTCGCCGACCTTCCATCGGGTGTTGACCGGGATCAGTGAGTCGCGCAGCTCGTCGTCGGGGGCGTGCAGCGAGACCGCGAGGGTGACCGAGAGCTTCTCGTCGGTCAGGCGGTCGATCGCCGGAGCCAGCCCGACCGTGGACACCGTGATGTGCCGCTGGGACATGCCCAGACCGTCCGGCGCCGGATCGGTGAGCCGGCGCACCGACGCGAGCACCCGGTTGTAGTTCGCGAGCGGCTCGCCCATGCCCATGAACACGACGTTGGAGACCCGCCCCGGACCACCGGCGATCTCACCCCGGCTCAGCGACCGCGCCCCGGCGACGACCTGCTCGACGATCTCGGCGGTCGAGAGGTTGCGGGTGAGCCCGGCCTGGCCGGTGGCGCAGAAGGGGCACGCCATGCCGCAGCCGGCCTGGCTGGACACGCACATCGTCACCCGGTCGGGGTCGCGCATGAGGACGCTCTCGAACAGCGCCCCGTCGAAAGCCCGCCACACGGACTTGCGGGTGGTGCCCGCGTCGCACGTGACATGCCGGACCGGCGTGAGCAGCGGCGGCAACAGCGCCTCGGACAGCCGGGTGCGGACCGCGGCGGGCAGATCCGTCATCGTCTCGGGATCGTCGCCGAGCCGGCCGAAGTAGTGGTTCGCCAGCTGGCGGGCACGGAAAGCGGGCTCTCCCAGCTCGGTGACGGCAGCACGGCGCTGCACCGGATCGAGGTCGGCCAGATGCTGGGGCGGCCGCGACCGGCGTGGGGCGTCGAACACCAACGGGAGATTTCTCGTCATCGCCTACTCATTGTCACACGACAGGGCTCGCCGGCCGGAAGTCGTGCATCCCGGGCTGGGCGCCCACGCACGACGGTACACACCGGTCTCACCCCTGATGATGGCTTCTTCACTGCCCGTGCGGGCCGTGCTTGCTGTGCGCCCGCGGGCCGTGCTTGCTGTGCCCCTGCGGGCTCTGCTTGCTGTGCCCCTGCGGGCTCTGCTTGCTTGGCCCCCGCGGGGACCCGTGCTCAGGTGGGGGGCGCGAACCACCCCAGCAGCAGGTAGGCGACGGGCGCGGCCACCAGGAGGGAGTCCAGGCGGTCCATGAGGCCGCCGTGACCGGGAAGCAGGCTGCCCATGTCCTTGATGCCGAGGTCCCGCTTGATCATGGACTCGGCGAGGTCGCCCAGGGTGGACGAGACGGCGATCGCCAGCCCGAACAGGACCCCCTGCCACCACTGCCCCTCGAACAGCAGGACCAGGAAGCAGACGCCCCCGATCGCACAGGCCACGAGGGACCCGGCCATGCCCTCCCAGGACTTCTTGGGGCTGACCGAGGGGGCCATCGGGTGCTTGCCGAAGAACACCCCGGCGACGTACCCGCCCACATCGCTGCACACGACGGTCGCGATGAAGGCGATCACCCGCCAGTGCCCGTCCTCCGGCGCGACCAGCAGGATCGCGAACCCGGCCAGGAACGGCACGTACGCGGCCACGAGGGCGGCCGCCGTGACGTCCCGCTGGAACCCCACCGGACCGTCCGCGAGGCGCCACAGCAGCACCGCGATGACGGTCAGCAGGAGCCCGACCACCAGGCCGTCGCCGTCGTTCTGCCACGCCAGCAGCAGCGTGCCGACGCTGCCGACCAGCAGCGGGACCAGCGGGGGCCGCGCCTCGGCCGCGCCGATCGCCCTCGTCAGCTCCCACACCCCGATGACCACCGCGGCGACGATCACCACGACGAACGCGGGCTTGAACACGAACAGCGGAACCAGCACGAGCGCGCCGAGGCCGAGACCGACCCCGATCGCGGCCGGCAGATTGCGGCCAGCCTTCCCCGGCGCCGGACCGCTCGCCGGGGTGACGCCCTGGGTGGTTACAGGGCCACTCGTGACGCCCCGCCGCCGGCGATGACGCCCACCCCGGCCCGCAGGCTCGGAGTGGGTGGTTCCGAGATCCGCCATCAGACCTCGAGGAGCTCGGCTTCCTTGTGCTTCATCAGCTCGTCGATGTAGTGGACGTACTTCGACGTGACCTCATCGAGTTCCTTCTCGGCGCGGCGGCCCTCGTCCTCGCCGGCCTCGCCGTCCTTGACGATGCGGTCGAGCTCTTCCTTGGCCTTGCGCCGGATGTTGCGGATCGAGACCTTCGCATCTTCACCCTTGGTGCGGGCGACCTTCACGAACTCCCGCCGCCGTTCCTGCGTGAGCTGCGGGAAGCTGACCCGGATGATCGTGCCGTCGTTCGACGGGTTCACGCCCAGGTCGGAGTCGCGGATCGCCTTCTCCAGCGCGTTGAGCTGGGAGGCGTCGTACGGCTTCACCACGGCCATGCGCGCCTCGGGCACGGTGATCGAAGCGAGCTGGGGCAGCGGCGTCATCGCACCGTAGTAGTCGATGACGATCTTGCCGAACATCGACGGAGTGGCGCGGCCGGTGCGGATCGCGCCGAACTCGTCCTTCGCGACCTCGACCGCCTTCTCCATCTTCTCCTCGGCTTCGAGGAGCGCTTCGTCGATCACTGGGGCCCTCCATGAGAACGCGGTCGGTAGGTCATGCTAGATCGGCCTGGGCGTGCATGCGCGGTGTGAGCTACCACCGTACTGACAAGGTGCGCCGGTCAGCCGATCAGGGCGGTCGTGACCAGTGTGCCGATCTTCTCACCCCGGACCGCGCGGCCGATGTTGCCCTCGATGAGCAGATCGAACACGACGATCGGCAGTGCGTTGTCCATGCACAGGCTGATCGCGGTCGCGTCGGCCACCCGCAGGCCCCGCGCGAGCACCTCGGCGTAGCTGATGTCGTCGAACTTCACGGCCTCCGGGTTCAGCTTCGGATCGTCGTCGAACACCCCGTCGACACCGTTCTTCGCCATGAGCACGACCTGCGCGCCGATCTCCAGCGCGCGCTGCGCGGCCACGGTGTCGGTGGAGAAATACGGCATCCCGGATCCGGCGCCGAAGATCACCACCCGGCCCTTCTCCAGGTGCCGGATCGCCCGGCGCGGGATGTACGGCTCGGCGACCTGGCCCATGGTGATCGCCGTCTGGACCCGGGTGTCGATCCCCTGCTTCTCCAGGAAGTCCTGCAGCGCCAGGCAGTTCATGACGGTGCCGAGCATGCCCATGTAGTCGGCTCGGGCCCGGTCCATGCCGCGGACCGAGAGCTCGGCACCCCGGAAGTAGTTGCCGCCCCCCACCACGATCGCGACCTGCACGCCCGCCCGGACCACCTCGGCGATCTGCACGGCGATCGCCTGCACGACGTTCGGATCCACGCCGAGCTGGCCGCCGCCGAACACCTCACCCGACAGCTTGAGGACGACCCGGCGCCACCCCTCGCCACCCGTCGCGGCGGCGATGATCTCCTCGACGGTGGCTGGGCTGTCGATCGACATGCGGCTCTTCCCTTCTGCGGGGTGCGGCCCGGCCGTGGGGTCGGCCGGGGGCCGGACACGCCGGGAGGCCGCGGTGTCGTCATCCGTCACCGGCGGCCTCCCTAGCTGGTATGTGCTGTGCTCGTGGCTGGCGGCCCGCGATCAGGCCTGGCCAACCTCGAAACGAGCGAACCTCGTCACCGTGACGCCCGCGTCGTCCAGCAGTGCCTTCACGGACTTCTTGCTGTCCTGCACCGAAGACTGCTCCAGCAGGACCGTGTCCTTGAAGAAGCCGTTCACGCGGCCCTCGACGATCTTGGGCAGGGCGCCCTCGGGCTTGCCCTCCTCACGGGCGGTCTCCTCGGCGATCCGGCGCTCGTTCTCCACCACGTCGGCCGGGACCTCGTCGCGGGTCACGTACTTGGGCCGCATCGCGGCGATCTGCATCGCCACGCCACGGGCGATGTCCTCCGTGCCGCCGGAGTACTCGACCAGCACACCGACCTGCGCGGGCAGGTCCGGGCTCTTGCGGTGCATGTAGGTGGCGACCGTTCCGTCGAGGACGGCGAACCGGTTCAGCACCAGCTTCTCGCCGATCACCGCGGAGACGTTCTCGACCGCGGCGGCGACGGTGCGGCCGTCCGGGAGCGTGGTGGCCAGGAGTGCGTCGGTGTCGGACGGCTTGGTCGCGTCGATCACCGTGACGATCTCGTTCGCGAGCTGCTGGAACGCCTCGTTCTTCGCGACGAAGTCGGTCTCGGAGTTGAGCTCGAGCAGTGCGGTGCCGGCCGTGGCGACCAGGCCGTTGGCGGCGGTGCGCTCGGCCCGCTTGCCGACGTCCTTCGCGCCCTTGATGCGCAGGATCTCGACTGCCTTCTCCAAGTCGCCGTCCGACTCTTCGAGGGCCTTCTTGCAGTCCATCATCCCGCTGGCGGTGATGTCGCGGAGCTTCTTGACGTCCGCGGCGGAGTAGTTCGCCATGTTCCCTGCTTCTCTCGTTGGATCTTCGAGTAGGTGGCACGCAGCGGCCGGCCGGGCCGGGGCGCCCAGCGGCGCCCCGGTGACCGGGCTGGATCAGGCCTCGGTGGTGCCCTCGGTGACCGGAGCCTCGGCGGCCGCGGGGGCCTCGGCAACGGGCACCGCGGTGACCTCGGCGGCGGTGGCCTCGGCGGGAGCCGCTGCCTCGGCCGGGACTGCTGCCTCGGCGGGGGCCGCTGCCTCGGCCGGCGCGTCGGACTTCGGCGCCAGCAGGTCGCGCTCCCACTCGGTCAGCGGCTCGTCGGTCGCGACGACGCCAGCCTCGGGCTTCTCGTCGGCGCCACGGTTGGCACCGGCGCGGGCCATCAGGCCCTCGGCCACGGCGTCGGCGATGACCCTGGTGAGCAGGGCGGCGCTGCGGATCGCGTCGTCGTTGCCCGGGATCTTGTAGTCGACCTCGTCCGGGTCACAGTTCGTGTCCAGGATCGCCACGACCGGGATCTTGAGCTTGCGCGCCTCGTCGACCGCGATGTGCTCCTTCTTGGTGTCGATGATCCACACCGCGCTGGGCACCTTGGTCATGTCGCGGAGGCCGCCGAGCGTCTTCTGCAGCTTGTCCTTCTCGCGCTTGAGAACGAGCGCTTCCTTCTTGGTCAGCACGTTCTCGCCACCGGTCTGCTCGATGATTTCGAGCTCCTTGAGGCGCTGCAGCCGCTTGTAGACGGTCTGGAAGTTGGTGAGCATGCCACCGAGCCAGCGCTGGTTGACATACGGCATCCCGACGCGGCGGGCCTGCTCGGCGACCGCCTCCTGGGCCTGCTTCTTGGTGCCGACGAACAGGATCGTCCCGCCGTGCGCGACCGTCTGCTTCACGAACTCGAACGCCGAGTCGATGTAGGTCAGGGTCTGCTGCAGGTCGATGATGTAGATGCCGTTGCGCTCGGTCATGATGAAGCGCTTCATCTTCGGGTTCCAGCGACGGGTCTGGTGCCCGAAGTGCACGCCGCTCTCCAGGAGCTGGCGCATGGTGACGACGGCCATGGTGGCGCGTCCTCCCTGTTCTTCTCTCGCGGGGCACGGTGGCCCCACTCCTCGGTTGTCGCGGCTCAGCCGGATGGCTTGCCGCCCTGGCGTCCCGTGTCGTCCGGTGGCGGCCCTGTCGTGACAGGGACCGAGGAACCGGCGCCGAAGCCGTGAGGCCTGCGGAGGACGCGCGAAGTCGACCCACGTCGTGGATCGCCGCAGAGAGTCTACGTCGCAGGGTGGGCCAGCCGGTAACCGGCAGGTCAGCGGGGGTGTGGCGGGTTTTCCGGCGAGTTTCTCGCGGGTCCGGCGACGGGGATATGGGGTTGTTCGCCGCCGCCGGGACTGGGCGCCCGGGACAAGCTGACCTTGCTTCTGTTGCGTTGTCGGTTGTGTTGGCGCAATGTTTGAGGGGTGCTGGACAACACTCGCAGCAAGGTGGGGCGGCGGACCGGGCTGCACAACCGCCGGGCGGTCCTGCGGGCCGCGCGCGGCGTGTCCCGGGCCGAGCTCGCGCGGGC
>JAOPVE010000435.1 GCA_025963185.1 Actinomycetes bacterium | reverse complement strand
CGGTGGCGGCGTCCGGCCCGGCCAGGATCTTCGGCACGGCGAACTGCCCGCTGGCGTAACCCCGGCGGGAGGCCTCGGCGTAGAAGGCGAGCTGGAGGTCCTGTGCCGCGCTGGCCCGCGCGACCGCGACGGCCTCGACGCCGAACTCCAGGGCCTGCGCGGCCAGCAGCGCGGGATTGCCACCCCCGGCAGCGATCGCGACGACCCGGAACCGGCCAGGCGCGGCGCGGATCACGTCGAGTGCCTGAGTACCGATGGATCCGGTGGATCCCAGCAGCACCACATCGCGACAGTCCATAACCGGCATTCTCGCGTATCGCGCACGGCTCCTGTCAGGACCGCCCCAGCCGGACGGCCGGCGGCCCACCATCCGAACGGACGGTACTTGCAGGGTTACCTATTGCGATCACCGTCGTTGTCTCCGTAGTACGGCAAGGGAGCGAATCCCCGACAACCGGCGCAGCCGGACGGGATCCGCTTCGCACAACGACATGTTCATGCCAAGGGGGTCATCCCAGTGACAGTGATGGTGAACCGCAGGGAGCGCGTCCGTGCGGCGACGGTCCAGGAAATCAAGGACGTTGCACGGCGGCAGCTCGTGACCGACGGCCAGGCCGCGGTCTCGCTGCGCGCCATCGCCCGAGAGATGGGCATGACGGCGCCTGCGCTCTATAGGTACTTCCCGAGCTTCGACCACCTGGTCCGCTCGCTCGTCGGCGATCTGTTCGGCGAGGCGTGCACGGCCATGGAGGACGCGCGGGACCTGCTCCCGTCCGACGACGCCGACGGCCGCCTCATCGCGGTCTGCCGGACGTTCCGGGCCTGGGCAGTGGGCCACCGCGCGGAGTTCGGCCTGCTCTTCGGAGCACCGGTCGGTGGCGGTCCGGAGTTGCTGCCCGCCACGCAGGCCGGTGGCGCGCGCTTCAACGCGATCTTCTTCGGGCTCTTCGCCGACGTCTGGCGCAAGCACTCGTTCGACGCACCCGCAACCGAGGATCTCGATCCCCGGCTCGGGCAGCAGCTCACCGCGTTCCGCCAGCAGTCCGGCGAGACGCTGCCGCTCGGCGTGCTCGCCGTGATCCTGTCGGCCTGGGCCCGGATCTACGGGCTCGTCAGCCTCGAGGTGTTCAACCACCTGCGGTTCGCGCTGACCGACGGCGAGACGTTCTTCGAAGAGCAGCTCAGGGATCTCGCCGCCCAGCTCGGCCTCTCGCCGTCCGTCAGCGAACGGGTCGGCGCCGCGTCCTGAATCCTGCCTGAAGTGCGGTAACTGCGGCCGGTCAGAAGCGGCCGCAGTTACCGCACTTCGGGTTTGTTGCACGGCCCGCCGGGGGGCCTCCACCACTTCCGCACTCGAGAAGGGCCGCGCCGGTGAGCGATCCCCGGACCACGGCGGCACCGTCAACACGGAGCCGCCTCGTGCTGTCCAGAGCAGCCAGGCGCCCGGCGCCGCGCAGTGGAATCCCGGTCGCCTCCGAGGTGCGGAGGCTATTGCGGGCTGGCGCGCCGGACGTCGTCGTCCAGCCCATCCTCGACCTCGCCTCCGGGCAGGTCGGATCGTACGAGGCGCTCTCCCGCTTCGGCGACGGTGGCGATCCGGAGGAGTGGTTCGCCGCCGCGCACCGGTACGGGCTGGGGGCGGCGCTGGAATCCGCCGCGATCGCCGCCGCCCTGCGCGCCGGGGACGAACGGCCGCCAGGGACGGTGCTGTCGGTCAACGTCAGCCCGTCGGTGCTCGACTCGCCCGCCCTGTGCGCGGTCCTGCCCGCGGACCTCGACGGGATCCAGATCGAGATCACCGAACACGAGCTCGCCGAGGACGCGTCCGCGCTACTCGCCGCCCTCGACCGGTTCCGCGCCCGTGGCGCGCGCATCGCCGTCGACGACGTCGGCCAGGGCTATGCCGGGCTCAAGCGGGTCATGGGGATCCGGCCCGACGTGCTCAAACTCGACCGCGAGATCGTCGCCGGGGTCAGCCGCGAGCCCGCCAAGGTCGCGATGGTCGAGGCCGTGGTCCACTTCGCCGCACGCACCGGAGCCGCGGTCTGCGCCGAAGGGCTCGAAACCGTCGAGGACCTGGTGACCGCGGCCGACCTCGACGTCGCCCAGGCCCAGGGCTTCATCGTCGGCCGTCCCGCCACCGGGTTCGAGCCCGCGAGCGTCGAGTCCCGGGCCGCCTGCTCGGCCTCCCGCGCGGGCGGAATGCGCGCTACCTCGGCCGCCGACGGATCCTCCCGCGACGTCGCCCAGTTGCTCGGCTCGCTCGCCGAGGCCGGGGACGTGCGCGAGGCCGCCCGCCGGATCGCCGCCGCCGCGGGACTGCTCGGCTGCCAGCTCGTGCGGCTCGGGGTCCTGCGCGGGGACGTGCTCGTCACCCCCGCGGACCGTCCCGTGCCCGCGCTACCCATCGGGGTGCGCTCGATCGGGCGGGCCCGCGAGCTGCCGACCGTGCAGCGCCTCTCCGACCTGCCCACCGCCCGGCTCGTACTCGCCGAGCGGACCATGGGCCAGGTGCTCGCGAGCGCCGGCCGATCCGGCGACGGCGAGCTCGCGCTGCTCGAACTCGCGGGGTGCCGGTCGCTGCTGATGGTTCCGCTGGTCAGCGCGGGGCAGGCCGTGGGGATCCTCGAGTGCTACCAGGCGGGCGAGCGGGCCTGGAGCCGCGGCCAGATGCGGATCGCCCGCATGATCGCCGCCGCCGCGGGCCCGGTCGCGGACAACCTCACCCGCTGACCGCCGTCACTCACCGCCGTCGCGCACCACCGTCGCGCACCACCGAAGTGCTGTAACTGCGGCCGGTCCTGACCGGCGGGAGTTACCGCACTTCGGGGAGGGTTACTGGGCGGCCGGGGTGTCGGCCGGGGTCGGGGCGGCCTCGGGCTCGGCGCGCAGGTCGTGGCCGACCGAGGTCAGGCACTTGCCGTCGTCCAGGCGCCACTTCCAGCCGTGCATCTGGCAGGTCAGCACGCCGTCGTCGATCGTGCCGAACTTGCTC
>JAOPVE010000426.1 GCA_025963185.1 Actinomycetes bacterium | reverse complement strand
CGGCCTGGCGAACTTCAAGCGGATGTTCACCGAGGATCCGCGGTACTGGCACGCGGTCCGGGTCACGGCGATCTACACGGTCACCTCAGTCCCGGCCAAGCTCGGGCTCGCGCTCGCCGTGGCCCTGCTGCTCAACCGGGCCCGGCGCGGCGTCGGGATCTACCGCTCGCTGCTCTACGTGCCCTCGCTGCTCGGCGCGAGCGTGGCCATCGCCCTCGTGTGGCGCGGCATGTTCGACGCCGACGGCGCTGTGGACCAGGCGCTCAGCCTCGTCGGGATCCACATGGGCAGCTGGATCTACCAGCCCGACACGGCACTGTGGACCCTCGTCGCGCTCGTCGCCTGGCAGTTCGGCGCGCCGATGGTGATCTTCCTGGCCGGGCTCAAGCAAATCCCCGGTGAGCTCTACGACGCCGCCGCGGTCGACGGGGCCAGCAAGGTCCGGCAGTTCTGGCACGTCACGGTGCCGATGCTCTCGCCGGTCATCTTCTTCAACCTGCTGCTGGAGATCATCCAGGCGTTCCAGTCGTTCACCCCGGCCTCGATCATCTCGGGCGGCACCGGCGGCCCGGCCGACTCGACGCTGGTCTACACGCTGTACCTGTACCAGAAGGGCTTCGGCGACTTCGAGATGGGCTACGCCTCCGCGATGGCCTGGGTGCTGCTCGCCGCCGTCGGCGCGGTCACCCTGGTCCTGTTCGGTACCGCCCGACTGTGGGTGTTCTACGGCGGGGAGGACTGATGAGCGAGCGGAGCGAGCGAACCGACAGGCGCAGTGCGACCGGGTCAGGCCGGCTAGAGCGAAGCGAGGGCCGCGCGTGAGCGCCACCACCGGGATCCGGCAGCGCCGCTCGCCCGTCCGCACGATCGGCTGGCACCTGGGCGTGATCGCGCTGGTCCTGATCGTGGTCTACCCGCTGCTGTGGCTGGTCGGCCAGTCGTTCAAGCCCGCCGACGAGGTGGTCTCGAACCTGCGGTTCTGGCCGGACCACTTCACCGCCGGCAACTACCCCCAGGGCTGGTCCGGGCTCCCGGCCGGCACGTTCCTGCGGTTCTTCGGCAACTCGCTGGTGATCGCGGCCCTGGCCGTGCTGGGCAACGTGCTCGCCTGCTCGCTGACCGGGTTCGCGCTGTCCAAGCTGAAGTTCCGGTTCCGCGGTGTCTTCTTCGCGATCATGATCGGGACGCTGCTGCTGCCCTACCACGTGCTGATCGTCCCGCAGTACATCATCTTCCGGCAGCTCGGCTGGATCGACACGATCCTCCCGCTCGTGGCCCCCAAGTTCCTCGCCACGGACGCGTTCTTCGTCTTCCTCATGGTCCAGTTCATGCGGGGGATCCCGAGGGAACTCGACGAGGCCGCCAAGCTCGACGGCTGCGGCCCGCTGCGGCTGTACTGGCAGATCACGCTGCCGCTGGCGACGCCCGCCCTGGTCACCACGTCGATCTTCGCGTTCGTGTGGACCTGGAACGACTTCTTCAGCCAGCTCGTCTACCTCAGCTCGCCCGAGCACTACACCGTGCCGCTCGCGCTGAACCTGTTCATCGACCAGACCAGCCAGTCGGCGTTCGGGCCGATGTTCGCGATGGCCCTGGTCTCGATGCTGCCGATCTTCCTGTTCTTCCTGGCGTTCCAGCGGCTCCTCGTCGAGGGCATCGCCACCAGCGGACTGAAGGGCTGAGCAGAATGACCCGCTTCCCGACGCTGACCAGGCTGTCCGAGTGCCTGGCGCTCGGCGTGTGCGTCGCGGTGACGTCCGCCGGGGTGGTCACCGCCGCGCCAGGGCTCGCCGCCGCGGCCACCGTGGTCCGGGGCTGGGAACGGGGCGACGAGCCGCCGCTGCTCGCCACGTTCGCCCGCACGGTCCGCGCCGAGACCGCCCGGCTCCTCGCGCCGCAGCTCGCACTGGCCGCCGCCCTCGCCGGGGTCTACGTGAACCTGGTGGCGGCGGCGAACGGCATTCCCGGCGGATCCGTGCTGCGGGTGGCCGCCGTGGCCGCCGGCTACGTCGCCGCGCTGTCGTTCCTGGCAATGTTCCCGGTACACGCGGCGCACGGCGGTAGCTGGTGGTCCTCGTGGGGGCGCGCCGCCAAGGACTTCGGCCGGCATCCGTGGCTGCCCGCGGCGCTCGGGGCCGTCCTCGCGGCCGCGGCCGTCCTGGTGTTCGCCGTCCCGATCATGGTGGTGCTGATCGGCGGCCCGGTCATGCTCGCCGCCGGGGTCCTCTACAGCCGGGCTGCGGCATGAGTGAGCGGAGCGTGGGTCCAGCGCAGCGGTTCGTGCTCGCCGGGGCGGGGAACATCGGTGGGGTGCACGCGGAGGCCCTGATCGCCGCGGGTGCCGCGCCCGCCGCCGTCGTCGAGGTGGACCGGGCCCGCCTGGACGCGTTCGGCGAGAAGTACGGCATCGCGGCCCGGTACACGTCGCTGGAGGCCGCGCTCGACGGCGAGCCCGGCGCGACCGCGGTCGTGCTCGCCACCCCGCCGGTCGTGCACCGCGAGCAGGCCGTCGCCGCGCTCGAACGCGGGCTCACCGTGTACTGCGAGAAGCCGCCCGCGCTCAGCCTCGCCGACTTCGACGCCATCACCGCGGCCGAGGACGCGTCCGCCGGATCCTTCGCGACCGTCTTCCAGCAGCGCTACGGCAGCTCGGCCCAGCAGCTTCGGGACCTGGCCGCCGGCGGATCCCTCGGCCGGCCCGTCACCGCGGTCTGCAACACCCTCTGGTTCCGCCCCGCCGAGTACTTCGCGGTGGACTGGCGGGGCCGGTGGGAGTCCGAGGGCGGCGGTCCGACCATGGGCCACGGGATCCACCAGATGGACCTGCTGCTCTCGATCCTCGGACCGTGGCGCGAGGTCACCGCGGTCGCCACCCGGATCGCCCAGCCCACCAACACCGAGGACGTGTCCGCGGCGATCGTCACGTTCTCCTCCGGCGCGGTCGCCACGGTGCTCAACACGCTGCTCGCCCCGCGCCAGACCAGCTACCTGCGGTTCGACTTCGAGAACGCGACCGCCGAACTGGAGCACTACGACCGGTACGGCGACGAGAACTGGACCCTCACCGCCGGCCCGGAGATCACCGCCGCCTGGGAGGCCGGGCGCACCGCCGTCGCCAGCGGGCACTCCGCCCAGCTCGCCGCGGTCCTCGCCGCGCTCGACGCCGGGCAGCCGCCGCCGGTCACCAGCGCGAGCGCCCGCGCCACGCTGGAACTGTCGGCGGCGATCTATGCCTCCGCGTTCACCGGATCGCGCGTCCGGCGCGGCGAGATCGCCCCCGGATCGCCGTTCTACGACCGTATGGACGGAGGGGGCGCGCCGTGGCCGCCGGTGAAGTGAACGCCGAACCGCTGCGCGGCGGGCTCGCGCTCGACCACGAGCACGGGCGGTCGCTGCGGGTCCAGCACGGGACCGTCGAGCTGCTGCGGTACGTGTACGGCACCTGGGATCCGCAGTACGAGTCGCCGCGGCCGTACTTCCACCCGGTCCGCACTCTCGACGGCGACGTTGTCACCGCGTACCGCCCGCACGACCACGTGTGGCACAAGGGGATCTCGCTCTCGCTCCCCGTGGTCGGCGACGGCAACTTCTGGGGCGGCGGCAGTTACGTGCACGGCGAGGGCTACCTCGACCTGCCCAACAACGGATCCATCCGGCACCGCGCGTTCACCGAGATCGAGGCCACCCCGGACCGGATCGCGATCGCCCACGACCTGGACTGGATCACCGAGCCTGGCGAGCTGCGGATCACCGAGCAGCGCGCCTTCACCGTCACGCTCGCCGACGGCGCCTGGATCCTCACCTTCGCCACCGCCCTGACCAACGCGAGCGGCGAGACCGTCCGCCTCGGCAGCCCGACCACCAAGGGCCGCCCCGAGGCCGGCTACGGCGGGCTGTTCTGGCGCGGTCCGCGCTCGTTCACCGGCGGGATCGTGCACGCGCCCGGCGGACCGGGCGGCGACGAGCTGATGGGCAGCCGGCAGCCGTGGCTCGGCTTCACCGGGCAGCACGACGGCCACGGCCGCTACTCCACGCTGGTGATCGCCGACTCGCCCGCCAACCCCGGGCACCCGGTCGAGTGGTTCGTCCGCACCAGCCAGTTCCCCGGCGCCTGCCCGGCCCCGTTCTTCACCACCGAGGTGCCCGTCGAACCCGGCGAGACGCTGCGGCTGGAGTACGCAATCGCCATCGCCGGCGGGCGCCCTGATCCTGCCGGGCTCGCCGCCGCAGCCCTCAAGGCGTTGCCATGAGCGGGCTTCCCGGCGGTGGCGTGACCGGGTTTCCGGGGGGCGTAGGCGTCTCCCGGCTGCGGGTCTACGACTGGCCGGCCGCCGACGGGCTGTGCGGGGGGACGCCCCACCTGCACACCGCCTCCGCCGAGGCCTACGTCGTGATCGCCGGCCACGGGCGGGTCCAGACCATCACCGCCGCGGGCTACGGCGAGACGCCCCTGGACCCGGGAACGGTCGCCTGGTTCACCCCCGGCACCGTGCACCGGCTCGTCAACGACAGCGGTGACCTGCGGATCCTCGTCATCATGCAGAACTCCGGGCTGCCCGAGGCGGGCGACGCGGTACTGACGTTCCCGGCGGACGTGCTCGCGGATCCGGGCACCTACGCGGTCGCGGCCGCCAAGCCCGAGGACGAGATCGCCGCGCGGATCCGCCGTGACCTCGCCATCGACGGCTTTCTCGCGCTCAAGGCCGGGGGAGCGCCCGCTCTCGCCGAGCTGCACCACGCCGCCGCCAGCCTGGTGCGGGACCGGACGGACGCGTGGCGCGGCATCTGGCGGGAGCGGGCGCTCGCCCAAGCCGAACTGACCGGGCAGCACCTGGACGCGCTGGCCGCGGGGGATCCCTCGCACCTGGCCGCCGCCGCCCTGACCCTGGCCGACGGCGGCGACGCCGAGCGCTTCGGGATGTGCGGCTGGCTGTCCCGATCCGTGATCTCTAGCGACAGGAGCACCTAGATGACCGACGCCCTCGGCGTGATCATGAACGGCGTCACCGGCCGGATGGGGTACCGCCAGCACCTGGTCCGGTCCGTGCTGGCGATCCGCGAGCAGGGTGGCGTGGAACTGGCGGACGGGCGGCGCGTGCAACTCGAACCCGTCCTCGTCGGGCGCAACGCGGCCAAGCTCGCCGAGATGGCCGCCCGCCACAACATCGACCGCTGGACCACGGACCTCGCCGAGGTGCTCGCCGATCCGGGCCTGCCGGTGTACTTCGACGCGCAGCTCACGAGCGTCCGCGAGGAGGCGCTCAAGGCCGCGATCGCCGCCGGCAAGGCGATCTACACCGAGAAGCCGGTCGCCAGCTCGCTGACCGGCGCCCTCGAACTGGCCAGGCTCGCCACCGAGGCCGGGGTCCCCAACGGGGTCGTCCACGACAAGCTCTTCCTGCCCGGCCTGCTCAAGCTGCGGCGCCTCGCGGACGCCGGGTTCTTCGGGCGGATCCTCTCGGTCCGCGGCGAGTTCGGCTACTGGGTCTTCGAGGGCGATTGGCAGCCCGCGCAGCGCCCGAGCTGGAACTACCGGGCCGAGGACGGTGGCGGGATCGTCAGCGACATGTTCTGCCACTGGAGCTACGTGCTGGAGAACCTGTTCGGCCGGGTCGAGGCGGTGACCGCCAAGGCCGTCACCCACATCCCGCGGCGGATCGGCGAGGACGGCGCCTGGTACGACGCGACCGCCGACGACGCCGCGTACGGGATCTTCGAGCTCGAGGGCGGGATCATCGCGCAGATCAACTCGTCCTGGTGCGTGCGCCCGGACCGGGGCGAACTGGTCGAGTTCCAGGTCGACGGCACCGAGGGCAGCGCGGTCGCCGGACTGCGCAACTGCCGCTTCCAGCACCGGTCCGGCACCCCGCTGGCGGTCTGGAACCCCGACCTGCCCGACGCCAACGACTACCGCGCCGCCTGGCAGGAGGTGCCCGACAACGGCAGCTTCGACAACGGCTTCAAGGCCCAGTGGGAGCAGTTCGTCCGGCACGTGGCCGACGGCGCGGCGAACCCGTACGACTTCACGGCCGCCGCGCGGGGCGTGCAGCTCGCCGAGGCCGGTCTCCGCTCGTCCGCCGAGGGGCGGCGCGTCGAGGTGGGAGAGCTGGCGTGATCGTCTCCTACCCCGGCGGTGCGGTGCAGTTCACCGATCCTCCCCAGTGGACCCGCCCGGACGGCCCCCTGACCGCCCGGATCGCCTACGCGGCCGCCCACGTCGCCCCGCTGCCCTGGGCCGAGAACGCCCCGGACGCGCCGGCGGCGATCGACTGGGACGCCACCCTCGCCTTCCGCCGCCACCTGTGGTCGTGGGGCCTGGGAGTGGCCGAGGCCATGGACACCGCCCAGCGCGGGATGGGCCTGGACTGGCCCGCCACCCAGGAGCTGATCACCCGCAGCGCCGCCGAGGCGCGGGCCTGCGGGGGAGCGATCGTCGCGGGGGCGGGCACCGACCACGCCGGTCCGCTGCGCTCGCTGGCCGAGGTCACCGCGGCCTACGCCGAGCAGCTGGAGTTCGTCGAGGGCACCGGGGCCGTCCCGGTGCTGATGGCGAGCCGTCAGCTCGCCGCGCTCGCCAGCTCGCCCGACGAGTACGCCGGGGTGTACGCCGACGTGCTCGCCCAGGCGTCCGCGCCGGTCGTGCTGCACTGGCTCGGCGAGGCCTTCGATCCGGCGCTCGCCGGGTACTGGGGCAGCGGCGAGCTGGACAAGGCAGCGGACTCGCTGCTGGAGATCATCGCGGCGAACTCGGCCAAGGTCGACGGGGTCAAGGTGTCCGTGCTGGACGCCGAGCGCGAGATCGCCGTGCGGCGGCGGCTGCCCCCGGGGATCCGCCTCTACACCGGCGACGACTTCCACTACGACGAGCTGATCCGGGGCGACGGGGTGCACGCCAGCGACGCGCTGCTCGGCGCCTTCGCCGCGATCGCCCCCGCCGCCTCGGGCGCGCTCCAGGCGCTCGGGCGCGGCGACCTGGCCGGCTACGACGCGGCGATGGGCCCGACGATGGAACTGTCCCGGCACCTGTTCGCCGCGCCGACCCGCTACTACAAGACCGGCATCGCCTTCCTCGCCTGGCTCGCCGGGCACCAGCCCGGCTTCACGATGGTGGGCGGACTGCAGAGCGGCCGCAGCCTCCCGCACCTGGTCCGCGCGGCCGGGCTGGCGGCGAAGGCGGGCGTTCTCGGGGATCCGGACCTGGCTGGGCACCGGCTGCGGTCATTGCTGTCGGTTGGGGGTGTGTCGTGAGCGAGCGCAGCGAGCGAACCATAGGAACAGCGCGGCTCGTGCCTCCTGACCGTCGTGAGGGAAGCGAGGGACGGGCATGAGCAGGCTGTCGATCAACTCGATGACGGTCCGGTCGTGGGGTGTGCGCGAGCTCGTGGACGGGTGCGCCCGAGCCGGGATCGAGGCCGTCGGCCTGTGGCGCGAGCCCGTCGCCGAGGCCGGGCTGGCGAGCGCGGCGAAGCTGGTCCGGGACGCGGGGCTGCGGGTCTCGTCGCTGTGCCGCGGCGGGTTCTTCGGGGCCGATCCGGGGCTCGTGGACAACCGGCGCGCGATCGACGAGGCCGCCGAACTCGGTGCCCCCTGCCTGGTGCTGGTGGTGGGCGGGCTACCTGAGGGATCCAAGGACCTGCGCGGCGCCCGGCAGCGGGTCGCCGACGCGATCGCCGAACTCGGGCCGTACGCGGGGGAGCGCGGGGTTCAGCTCGCTGTCGAGCCGCTGCACCCGATGTTCTGCGCGGATCGTGCCGTCGTGTCCACCCTCGGCCAGGCGCTCGAACTCGCCACGGCGCTGCCCGCGGACCAGGCCGGAGTCGTCGTCGACACCTACCACGTCTGGTGGGACCCCCAGGTCGAGGCCGCGATCGCCGCCTCCGCCGGGCGGATCGCCAGCTACCAGATCTGCGACTGGGTCACCCCGCTGCCCGCCGACGTCCTGCTCGGCCGCGGGATCCCCGGCGACGGCCACATCGACTTCCCGCCCCTGACCGCGGCCGTCGTCGCCGCCGGCTACACCGGCGACATCGAGGTCGAGATCTTCAACGAGCAGGTCTGGGCCGCCGATCCGGCTACCGTGATCGCGACGATCGCCGCCCGCTACCAGGAGCTGTTCGCCGATGCGTGACCGCGGGTCCGCGGGATGAGACGGGCGCGCGCCACCCCGGGCGCGCGTCCCACGCTGGAGGACGTCGCGCGGCTCGCCGGGGTCTCGGTAGCCACCGCGTCCCGCGTCCTGAGCCCGGGCACCCGCGAGCCGAAACCCGACCTGCGCGACCGGGTGCTCGCCGCCGCGGGCCGGCTCAGCTACACCCCGAACGCCAACGCCCGGGCGATCGCCCGGGGTGGCACCGACATCGCCGGGGTGATCGTCGCCGACATCAGCGATCCGTACTTCTCGGAGATCGCCGCCGGGGCCATGCGGGTCGCGGACGAGCACGGAGTCCTCACGACGCTCGCCGACACCCGCCGGGATCCGCGCCGCGAGATCGCCTATCTCTCGGCGCTGCACGGGCAGCGGGCCAGGGCCGTGATCCTGGTCGGCAGCCGGGTCCGCGACCCGGAGGTCAACGCCGAGCTCGATCGCGAGCTGGCCGCCTACCGGGCGGGCGGCGGCCGGATCGCGGTGGTCAGCCAGCCCCGCCTCGACGCGGACACCATCGCGATCGACAACCGGTCGGGGGCGCGGGCGCTCGCCACCGGGCTGTACGGGCTGGGGTACCGGCGGTTCGCCGTGCTCGCCGGTCCGCGTGACCTGCTCACCGGGTCCGAGCGGCTCAGCGGGTTCCGGTCCGGACTCGCGGCGGCGGGTGTCGAGCTGGGCCGCGGATCCGTCGTGTACGGCGAGTTCACCCGGGACGGCGCGTACGCGGCCGCCACCGAGCTGTTCGCCGCCAGCCTCCGTCCGGACTGCGTGTTCGCGGTCAACGACGTGATGGCCGTTGGCGTGATGGCCGCCGCCCGGGACTGTGGGCTGAACCCGCCGGACGGCATCGGGATCGCCGGGTTCGACGACATCACCACCCTGCGGGACGTGGTCCCGGCGCTGACCACCGTCCGGATCCCGCTCTACGAGATCGGGGCCGAGGCGATGCGCCGGGTGCTGGATCCGTCGACCACCCCGGGCGTCCGCCGGGTCCGCTGCGAGGTGGTGATCCGCGCCAGCACCCCCCGCCGATCCCCCGAAGCGCGGTAACCCAGGCCGGTCAGGACCGGCCGCGATTACCGCACTTCGCGGGTGGGCGGGGTCAGTTCGTGAGTGATCCGAGGTCGAGGGTGACCGCTCCGGTCGGGGCGGTCACGGCCGCGGGCTTGATCGGCTCGATCCGGAGTGCGGCCCGGCCAGGAGAGTTGGTGCTCGAGAGCTGCACCAGGTTGATCTCGACGGCCTTGAGCGTGCCGTCGGTGATCCAGAGGTCGACCGCGATCTTCTTCGCCGTGGGGGCCGCGCTCTTGCCGACGAGGTCCTTGAGGCTGGAGCCCAGGCCGGGACTGGTCGCCGCGGCGAGCTTCTGGAGCGTGGCGTAGAGATCCTTCTCGGTCACCGTGGCGACGAGGTGGCTGCTGTCGTTGTCGTCCCGGGTGATCGAGGCCTTCGTGAACAGCTCATCCATGGCGGCGCTGAAGCCCGCGAGCTGGGCGTCCGTGAGGGTGCCCCGCGCCGGGACGGTGAGCCCGGGCATGCCCGCGAGCGGTCCGCCGGCGTTCGTCAGGTCCTTCGTCAGGTCGGACAGCTTGATCGCAATCCACCGGCCGGAGAGCGCGGCTCGCACACCTGCGTTGCTGCCGGCCGCCGCGGCGAGGTTGCGAACGCTGGCCCGGTTGCCGCCGAACTGCACGGCCAGGTCCTCGACGGGTGCCTTGGCGTAGACGACTCCCTTGACGACGCGCAGTTCGGTGCCTTCGATGCCGGCGACCGTCGCGGCCAGGCCGAAGCTCTCGTCGGCGTTGCCGTCCGCGCCCTTGTCGTAGCGGATCGTCAGGGTGCTGCCGAAGATCTTCTCGTAGATCCGGGCCGTGCTGGCGTCCATCTTCCCCACGTGCTCGCGGGTCCGGACCCGGTTGGCTGCTCCGGTGAGCGCGTCGAGGTCGCCGGTGAAGGAGAGGGTGACGCCGCCCTGGGGTCCGTCGAGGCGTGCGGAGGCCGCGCGAAGCTGCAGCTTGGGTGCCATCTGGGGGGCCGCGCAGGCGGTGACCGTGCCGGCGAGGGCGAGGGTGACCGCGACGCTCGCGGTGAGGCGCGTGAGGCGCACGGCTGGGCTCCGATCGGTGGTGGATTACGCGTCACATGTCGGCACGAACCGGGTCCGCCTGAGCCTTTGGATCGCCGCGCGCTCGGGCAGTCCGGTTCCCGACACCGGGCCGCCCGGACCGCGCGCGATGCCCTGACCTGCGCGAACGGCCAGCGCGGGCCGCGGCGCGATGCCCATTCGCGCACTCGAACCAGATGAAAAGGGGTAAACAGGTATCAATCACCCGGCCTCGCCCCCTCTATCAGCGACATCTGGTACCGCCTCCGATCGGCACCGCCGCACCACGGCGACCGGGAGAGCTGTCCAGCCGTGCTCCGAAGGGGTCTCGCATGCGCACGTTCGCTCGCACGTCCGCTCGCAGGAGAACACCGGCACTGATCGCCGCCGCACTCGGGCTCGCCACGGCCGCCGCGGTCTCCGCCGCGCCCGCCAGCGCGGCCCCGGCACGACTCGCCAACCCCGTCCGCCCCGGGATCGTCGGGGGCACCACCGCCGCCACCGGCGAGTTCCCGTTCATGGTCTCGCTTCAGAACGCCAACGGATCCGGCAGCGCCTTCAACCGCCACTTCTGCGGCGGATCGCTGATCGACCCGAACTGGGTGCTCACGGCCGCGCACTGCGTCCGGAACTCGCTCCGGCCCGGGACCGCGCTGCCCACCGACATCGACCTCATCGTCGGCCGGACCCGGCTGACCAACCTCGACGGCCAGGTGCGCGACGCGGCCGAGATCCGGGTCGACCCGGACTACAACGCCGGAACCCACGAGAACGACGTCGCGCTGATCCGGCTGTCCAGCGCGTCGACCCAGCCCACGATCCAGCTCGCGTTCTCGGCCGACACCGACACCTGGCAGCCCGGATCGAGCGTCCAGGTCATCGGGCACGGCACCACCTCCAGCGGCGGAACGCTGAGCAACGACCTGCGCAAGGTGAGCGTGCCGATCCAGTCCGACACGACGATGACGTCGGCCGGGATCTACGGATCGTCGTTCAAGCCCGCCAGCATGCTCGGCGCCGGGCCGCTCGGCGGCGGCCAGGACTCGTGCCAGGGCGACTCGGGCGGGCCGCTTTTCGCCACCACCCCGCAGGGCCGCCGGCAGATGGGCGTGGTGAGCTGGGGAATCGGGTGCGCCGGAGTGAACAAGCCCGGCATCTACGCGCGGGCGGGCGAGGGACCGGTCCAGAAGTGGATCATCGGCCAGCTGCCCAGCCTCGCCACCGACGGCGTGAGCAGCGCCAGCGGCGACTTCAACGGTGACGGCCGCAAGGACATCGCGACCTTCACCCGGGGCGGCAGCGGCGACGTGTACGTGGCCCTGTCCAACGGATCGTCGTTCGTGGGCACCGGCTGGAAGTGGCACGACAACTTCGCGTTCAACCGTGAGCTGCCGTTGGTCGGTGACTTCAACGGCGACGGTAAGGACGACATCGCGACCTTCACCCGCGGATCCACCGCGGACGTCTACGTGGCCTTGAGCACTGGATCCTCGTTCGTCGGGACCGGCTGGAAGTGGCACGACTTCTTTGCGGCCAACAACGAGATCCCGGCCGTGGGCGACTTCAACGGTGACGGGCGCGACGACATCGCGACCTTCACCCGCGGATCCAGCGCCGACGTCTACGTGGCCCTGAGCACCGGATCCTCGTTCGTGGGCACCGGCGTGAAGTGGCACGACTGGTTCGCCGCCAACAACGAGATCCCCCAGATCGGGGACTTCAACGGCGACGGCAGGGACGACATCGCGACCTTCACCCGCGGCAACACCGGCGACGTCTACGTGGCGCTCTCGACCGGCCACTCGTTCTCGGGCACCGGCTGGAAGTGGCACGACTCGTTCAGCTACGGCGCGGAGATCCCCGCCGTGGGCGACTTCAACGGCGACGGCCGCGACGACATCGTCACCTTCACCCGCGGATCCAGCGCTGACGTGTACGTGGCCCTCTCGAACGGATCCTCGTTCGTGGGGACCGGGTGGAAGTGGCACGACTGGTTCGCGGCCAACAACGAGATCCCCGGCGTCGGCGACTTCAACGGCGACCACAAGGACGACATCTCGACCTTCACCCGCGGATCCTCGGCCGACGTCTACGTGGCCAAGAGCACCGGATCCTCGTTCACCGGTACCGGCGTGAAGTGGCACGACTGGTTCGCCGCGAACGGCGAGCTCCCGGCGGGCGGGTCCGCCTGGTGATCTCCCACTGCGAGGACTGATATGACACTGCGGGGCCGCCAGTGCTGGCGGCCCCGCAGTGTCGTGTTGCTCGTGCTGTCAGTAGACCTGCAGGCCGAACTTCTGCAGCGGCTCGGTGACCGGCTGGAAGAAGGTCTCGCCGCCCTGGGTGCAGTCGCCCGATCCGCCCGAGGTCAGGCCGACGGCCTTGTCCCCGGCCACGAGCGCACCGCCGCTGTCGCCGGCTTCGGCGCAGACGTCGGTCTGGATCAGGCCGGTGACCGTGCCCTCGGCGTAGTTCACCGTGGCGTTGAGCCCGGTGACCGTGCCGCTATGCACGCCGCTGGTGCTGCCGCTGCGCTCGACGGACTGGCCGACGACCGCGTCGATAGCCCCGGTGATATCCCGCTGAGTGCCGTCCGCGAGGCGGAACGCGCCCGGCCGCACGACACCGGCGTCGAGCTGGACCACGCCGAAGTCGTCACCCGGGAAGCTGCTGGCGACGGTCTG
>JAOPVE010000420.1 GCA_025963185.1 Actinomycetes bacterium | reverse complement strand
GCCGTCCGGCTGGCAGGGCGAGCTGGCGCCGAACGCGAGGCCGGCTTGGCCGCCGTGCTGCGCGTTGCCGGCTTGGTCGCGGCCGAACGCGGGGACGAGGTCGCCGTCCCGCGCGTGCTCTTGGCCGCGGCAGTCCGCGCGGTGCCGGTGCCTCGGGTGGCCGCGGTGGCGCGTGCCGGAGCCTTCGTGGCCGCCGTCCGCGTCGTGCTCTTCGCGGCCGTGCTGCCCGTGGAGGTCCTCGCCGAGGTCCTCTTGGCCGGCGACTTCGCCGCCGCACTGCGCGTTTCACCAGCCGGGCGGGTGCGGGAGGTCGCCGCGGCGGTCCGCTTGGCGGTGGTCCCCCGGCTGTTACTACTCGCCGCCGAGCGGGCGGACGGCGAGCGGGGCGAGGAGGAACGGGACGACGCCGAGCGGGAATTCGATCCCGAGGCCGCCTTTGCGGTGTCCACGACCGCCTTCGCGGCGGTGCCGAGCACGACCTCGGCGGTGCCCAGCATCACCTCCGCGGTACCGAGGACCGCCTTGGCAGCGGTGCCGAACGCGCCGTCCGCGGCCGAAGTCCGGCGCGACCGGGCGGGCTGCGCGGCAGAGGATCGCGACGCAGGCGCCCGGCCGGCACCGGCCGCCCGACCCGTGGCCGATGCACGACCGGCGCCACCAGCGGGCGGCTTGGCCGCCTTACTGCGCGCGGAGGCGGCTCCTGTGGACGATCGGGAGCTTCGTGCGGTGACCTTTGTCGCGGTCTTCCGCGCTCCCGCCGTGACGGAGCGAGTGGACGCTGCGGCCATTTCGTGCCTCCTTGGAGGACAGATTGTCAGAATCAATGTGAATTCTGGACATAAGCCGCGTCAATACGCCACGCCGGAAAGTAAGCGGCAGAAACTCAGCCGTTCTCCCAGCGCTCGTCCTCCGCATCCCATTTCTCGTTTCGCTGCTGCACGCGATCGAGCGCGCGCTCCGCTTCGGCCGAAGTGGAGTACGGCCCCAGCCGGTACTTCGCCGGGCAGACGTCATCGCCGCTCTCGACCCGGGAATGCCGAAGGCACCAGAAATACTGTCCCGCGGAGGTCTCAGTCATGTAATTACTGTGCCGGTCGGCCGGCGGTCGCGCCACCGGATCGGTGATCCGCCGCGCCGCATCCGGGCCATTCCCGGGGGTCCGCCGAGTGACCGGAAGGACCCGAATTGCCGGAAAGGGAGTCGCCAGGACTGCTCGTTGGGGCAGTGCTCGGCGATCCGCTAAACGGGGTTTAGGTGTCTTTGGGGTACTTGTGCTACCCGCTACGCTGCGGACGCGCGAGAGCGGTTGCGGGCGCGTGAGACACAATGGACGCCCTCCCACGCTACCCCTTACCCCTGGCCGACTTCGCGTGGCCGCAGGACGAACCAGAGACCCGTCGCGGGCGGTACGACAGTCCACTAAGGAGACCGGTAGATGACGTTCCGCCGCAGGAGTCTCTGGTTCTTGGCCGGCCTGGCCACGGCCGGTGTGACGGCCGGGCTGCTCACGCTCCCCAGCGCCGAGGCGCAGCCGGCGTTACCGAAGCTCGTCAGTGCCAACCCGGCTGACTTCACGCCGCAGGTGCACGACGACGCGAACATCCAGAACGCCTCGATCTACGCCTTCGCGCAGGTCGGCGACACGATGTTCGCCGGCGGGCGGTTCCGCACGATCACCACGCCGAACGGCAAGACGTCCTACCCGCGGAACCACCTCATGGCCTTCAGTGCCACGACGGGCGAGATCAAGCCGTTCGCGCCGGTCTTCGGCGGGCCGGTGTGGGCGCTCGCGGCCATCGGGAACGACCTCTACGTCGGCGGCGAGTTCAGCAAGGTCAACGGCGTCGCGCACCAGGCGCTGGTCAAGCTCGACGCGACCACCGGCGTCATCGACCCGGACTTCGACCCGCCGTTCGCCGACGGGCGGATCACCGAGATGCGGGTCGCCAAGGGCCGGCTCTTCGTGAGCGGAACCTTCGCGCGCAAGCTCGTGGCGCTGGACCCGCGCACCGGCATGGACACGAAGTACGTCCACATCACGGTCACGGGCACGATGTCGCCGGCCACCGACGGGCGGGTGCCCGAGGTGCTCAAGTTCGCGATCGACCCGGCCGGCACCAAGCTCGTCGCGGTCGGCAACTTCAACAAGGTCGACCAGCAGTGGCGTCCGATGGCGTTCATGCTGACCCTGGGCAGGCCGTTCGCCGCGCTCAACGCCTGGTACTACCCCAGCATCGCGGTCCCGTGCATCGCCACTGGGGTGCCCGACTACGTCCGGGACGTCGACTTCTCCCCCGACGGCAGCTTCTTCGCGTTCACCGGGTCCGGCGGGGCGCCGCAGTGGAGCGGCAACCTGGGCCTGGCGGTGTGTGACGCGGTCTCCCGGTTCGAGTCCGGCATCACCTACCCGACGGCCCCGACCTGGGTGAACTACACCGGCGGCGACACGCTCCACTCGCTGGCGATCACCGGATCGGTCATCTACGTCCAGGGTCACCAGCGCTGGCTGAACAACGCGGGCGGCAACAACTTCCCGGTGCCCAACCAGGCCGTCGACCGGCAGGGCATCGCGGCCGTCGACGCGGCCACCGGCAAGGTCCTCGACTGGAATCCCGGTAAGGATCGCGGGGTCGGCGGCAAGCGGTTCCTCGTCACCCCGGCCGGCCTGTGGGTCGGCAGCGACGGCCGCTTCTTCGCCGGCGAGCAGCACTGGGGCCTGGCCTTCCTGCCCCTCAACGACACCGCAGCCGCTCGCCGGGCGATAAGCAATCGCCGGGCGGTAGGCACACCCAGGCGGTAGGCATTTAGCCCAACAGCCCAGTACGCACCACCTCGACGGCCGCCGGGAGATCCTCCGGGCGGCCGTCGCGTGTCACCCCCGGTTGTCCTCCTCCGGCCGGGATTTGCCCCGATACACCCCCTCTGAGCTGCGGATCAGCCGACCGGTCAGCCGCCCCGGACGAGGCGTTATGCCCAACGGGATGACAGAGCGACGCATCCCCGGGACGCATTCTGACCAGGATCAGCCGCGCCACGTCGCCCCGTGCAGTGCGGCTCACACCCAGCAAGGCCCGCTCCGCCGCGTGCCCTGCTGCCTGGGGAGGGAACCGCGATGATTCGTGCACGAAACCGGAGATTCTTAGCGCCCGCCGCGCTCGTGGCCGTGGCCGCGCTCGCGTCGGCGGTGCCCCTGACGGGCCAGGCCAGCGCGCAGATCGCGCTGGCGAAGGTGGTCAGCGAGGATCCGGCGAACTTCACCCCGAACGTTGTGGACGACGCCGCCGTATCCGATGCCGCCGTCTACGCGTTCGGCCAGATCGGCGGCACGATGTACGCCGGAGGGACCTTCCACACGGTCTCGAACTCCACCCGGACCGTCACCACCAGCCGCAGCAACCTCATGTCCTTCAGCGCCACCACCGGCGCCCTGACCTCGTTCGCCCCGGCCGTCAACGGCCCCGTGTGGGCGATCGTCCCCGCCGGATCCTCGATCTACGTCGGCGGCGAGTTCACCACGGTCAACGGCGTGACCCGCCGCGCGCTGGCCAAGCTCGACGCCACCACCGGCGCGCTGGATCCCCAGTTCAACCCGGTCCTGTTCGGCAAGGTCACCGAGGCCCGGATCGTGAACGGCCGGCTCCTGATCGGCGGCACGTTCAAGGGCAAGCTCCTCGCGCTCGACCCCGCGACCGGCAAGGACACCGGGTACATCAACCTGGGGATCGCCGGATCCGTCGCGAGCAACGCCGGTCCCGAGCGGGTCTACAAGTTCGCCGTGAACCCGGCGGGCACCCGGCTGGTCGCGATCGGCAACTTCACCACGGTGAGCGGGCAGAGCCGGCCGCGGATCTTCATGGCCACCCTCGGGGCCACCTCCACCACGCTCAACGCGTGGAACTACGGTCCCGCCGCCCTGCGCTGCGCGGCCTCGTCGATCCCCGAGCAGCTCCGTGACGTGGACTTCTCGCCCGACGGCGCCTACTTCGTCGTCGTCGACACGGGCTTCGTGCCGGCCAGCACCAGCCAGATCGGGACCGCGCTGTGCGACTCGGCGGCGCGCTTCGAGACCGAGACGGCCTCGCCGAGCCGCCCGACCTGGATCAACTACACCGGCGGCGACACGCTGCACTCGGTCGCGATCACCGGATCCGCGGTGTACGTGCAGGGTCACCAGCGCTGGCTGGACAACGCCGGGGGCCGCGACTTCGCGGGTCCGGGTGCGGTCGCCCGCCAGGGCATCGGCGCGATCGACCCGACGTCGGGCAAGGCGCTGTCGTGGAACCCGGGCAAGAGCCGGGACGTCGGCGGCAAGGAGCTCTTCGTCACCCCGGCCGGGCTCTGGGTCGGCAGCGACGGCAAGCTGTTCCGCGGCGAGATCCGCTCGGGCATCGCCTTCTGCCCGCTGGTCTGACCGAAACGCTGGTCTGACCGAAACGCAACACCCCGTTCCGGCCCCGGTGCTGTACGTGCACCGGGGCCGGCGGCAGGATCGGCTCCGTGAGATACGTGGCGCTCATCCGCGGCATCAACGTCGGCGGCCGGGCCAAGCTCCCGATGGCCGACCTGCGCTCGGCGCTCGCCGGGCTCGGCCACACTGCCGTGAAGACCCACCTGAACAGCGGGAACGCGGTCTTCACGAGCGCACAGCGAAACCCCGAAAAGATCGCTGCGGATCTCGCCCGAGCGCTCGACACCGAACTCGGCCTGCGGGTCGCCGTCCTCGTGCGGACCGCTGACGAGCTGCGGTCGGCCGTCGAGGCCAACCCGCTTCCAGTCCCCGACGGATCGAGGTTCTTCGCCGTGTTCCTCACCGGCGAGCCCGACCTCTCCGCGTTCACTCCCGGCCAGTTCGAACCCGAGGTCTTCGCCGCCGGCGACCGGGTCATGTACTACTGGTGCCCCGGCGGCCTCCGCGACAGCCCGATGCTCAAGGCGATGACCGACAAGAAACTCCAGGTCACGGGCACGGCCCGGAACTGGAACACGGTGACCCGCATCGCGGAACTGCTCTGAGCACGCGCCTCTGGGCGGGTCCGGGTGGACCCGCCCAGAGCGAGGGTTCAGCGAGCGCAGATCGCCTCGGAGGTTGCCCACCAGTTCGGGGTGAAGCCGGTCTGGTCCTCGCGTGCGTCCACGTCGGATCCGGTCCAGGCCGAGCCGTGCGGGACCAGCCGGTCGAAGTGCACCTGCCCGGCGAGGTAGTTCAGGTAGCCGCCGGCGCCGTAGACCTTGGTCCCCAGCGGGCACTCCGACGAGGCCGACTTGTCGACGGAGTTGTACGCCGAGTCCGTGAACACGTAGGTCAGGCCGGGCGGCGGGACCGCGCACACGGCGTAGGTCGTCAGCGTCCAGGTGAGGCGGTAGCCGGTCTCGTCGGTGAACGCCTTCGCGGCCGCCCACCCGGTCGGGACGCCGAACGGGCCGACCGTGTAGTTGCCGATCGCCTCGTTGAGGACCACGTTGCCCGCTCCGTTGCCGATCTCCGCGCCGAGTCCGAGCGGGGCCGTGCCGGACGGGCAGGACACCGATCCCTCGATCCGGTCGGTACCGGGGGACGACGTGATCGTGGCCCGCTGGATCGACAGGCTCGGCTGCGGCGCACCGCAGATCGCGTACGCGTACACCGCCCAGTTCGCCGCGTACCCCGTGTCGTCCTCCTCGGCGGTGGCCGTGAACGAGTCCACGAACTTGCCGCCCACCAGCACGGACGCCGGCCGGAGCCCGGTCAGCGCGACCTCGTGACCGCCGCCGGTGACGTCCCCGCCGCCGCCGTAGACCCGGGTCCCGGACGGGCAGACCGCGGTCGCCGTCTTCTTCGCGACCGAGTTGGTGGCGCTGCCGCCCGACACGACCGCGCTGGGCGCCGCACTCGCCGGGCTCGCCACCTGCACCGCCGCCCCGGCGGCCAGCGCCGCGATCGCCAGTGCTGCTCCGATCCTCATGATGTTCCCCCTCCGGGCTGCCGCGGCCGTCGCGGCTGCCTGCGGAGATCGGACCACCGGACGCGCGCGGTGACCGCGTCCTGCGACCCACCCGGACCGGGTACAACTACGACGTATCTGGCGGGGCACTTCCGCCACAGGCCCTGCCCTATAGCGGGCCCGCGCGGCGGCGGAGGGCCTCCAGATCGCGGATCACGACCGTCCGCCGCTGGGTCGTCACGTGCCCGCGTCCGCGCAGGATCCGCAGCGCCTTGACCACGGCCTCCCGGGACGCGCCGACCCACCCGGCGAGTTCGTCCTGGGTGAACGGCACGGTGATCCGGATCTCGGATCCGTCGGGCTCGCCGAAGCGCTCCGCGAGCTCGACCAGCCTGCGGGCGACCCGTCCGACCGCGTCGTGGCTGCCGAACTCGACCCGCTTGCGGTCCGCGTCGCGCAGCCGGGCCGTGATCGTGCGCATGAGCAGCAGGGTGACGTCCGGGTGCCCGGTGAGGTAGGCGCGGAACGTCTCCACCGGGATCGCCAGTACCTCAACGGGCTCCAGCGCGGTCACGGACGCGGCCCGCGGCTCGTCGTCGACCGCCGCGAGCTCGCCGAGCAGCGCCCCCGGGCCGCGGACCGCGAGCACCACCTCGGCGCCCCGGTCAGTCACCGAGAACACCTTGACGTGCCCACTGAGCACGGCGAACACCGGCCCGGACCGGGCTCCCTCGGCGATCAGGTACGCGCCCTTGGGCAGCGAGCGGTGGTGCCCGAGCGCGGTGAGCGCGTCCCGGTCGGTTGCCGCGAGCTGGGCCAGGAACTCGGTCACGACAGCCCCCGCAGGACGTACGCGCGGACCGGCTGGCGGCGCCCCTTCACCACCAGGTCGCCGAGGGGCAGCACGTCGGCGCGGTCGCCCAGCGCGTCCCTGCTCAGCCCGCCGAGTACCACGGTTCCCGGCTCGGCGGCGGACTCCAGCCGGGACGCCACGTTCACGGCGTCGCCCATCGCGTTGAAGTTGCGCAGCGCCTCGCTGCCGATGTTCCCGACGAGCGCCGGGCCGGTGTTGATGCCGATCCGGAAGCGCGGCCAGCCGGGGTTGCCGGCGGCCAGCGGCTCGATCCCGGCCTGGATCGCGAGGGCCGCGCAGGCCGCCCGGCGGGCGTGTTCGGGCTGGCGGGCGGGCGCGTTGAACAGCGCCAGGAGTGCGTCGCCGACGAACTGCACGATCGTGCCGCCCTCGGCGAGTACGCACCTCGTCGCGATCTCGAAGTAGCGGTTGAGCAGCGCGACGATCGCCGCCGGGGCCGCGTCCTCGGAGAAGCTCGTGAAACCGCGCAGGTCCGCGAACAGGGCGGTGACCTCCACGACCGCGCCGCCGAGATCCGACTGGGCCGGATCGGCCAGTAGCGCGCTCACGACGTCCGGCGAGAGGTACTGGCGGAACAGCACGTCGATCTGCTGGTAGAGCCGCGCGTTCTCGATCCCGGTGGAGAGCTGGGCGGCCGCGGACCGCAGCAGCGCGGCGTCCCTGGCGGTGAACTCGCCGCCCGGCCTGCGCGCGGACAGCACCCCCGCGGGGCTGCCCTTCACGGTCAGCGGGTACCCGCCCGGATCGTTCTCGCCGATCCGGATCCGGATCTCGTCCGGCGCGAACCCCGCGGCCAGGTGCACCGACGCGGCCTCGACCAGCGCGTCCTCGGCGATCGCCACGCTGGACTCCCGGCCGATCGCCGCCACGGCTTCGAGCCTTCTGAGCTGGTCCCGCTCCGCGGCGAGCGCCTCGGCGGCCCGTTCGAGCACGGCCGCCTGACCACTCGTCAGCCCGAACCGGGCGGCCAGGCGGGCGGTGACCCGGCCCATGGATCCGGGGTCGCTGGCGGCGAGGGCCGCGACCAGCGACTCCAGCGCGTCGGCGTACTCCGCCCGCAGCGCGGCGAGCGCGGGCCCGGCGGCCACCCCGTCGAAGATCCCGGCCGCGGAGCCCTCCCGCTGGTACTCGGCGTACGCGCTGTACGCGACGAAGCAGAACCCGGCGAGGATCAGCAGGTGCCAGCCCCACCACGACAGGTGCCAGCTCGGCCCGGCGGCGATGGCCACGGCGGCCTCGGCGAGCAGCACGAACGCGGTGAGCACGCTGAGCAGCACGACCCCGGGACGGGACCGGTAGGCCAGCGCGTAGCGGACCGCGGCGATCCCGAACCCGCCGGCGCCGATCGCGGCGAGCCCGGTCAGGTACGCCCCGGTGCCGAGCGGGTGCCCGAGCGGGGTCGCGCGGATCACCGAGGCCACCGCCCAGGCCACCGCGAGGATCGCCACCCCGGCCCGCAGGTTCCCGGCCCGCCGGAGAACGGCCGCGGATCGATCCGCCGTGAACTCCCCCGCCGAGGCCAGCGCGAGCGCTCCCGCCACCGCGAGGCCGAACGAGGTGGCGAGCACGAACCCGGCGTTGGGCGGGACCAGCACGTCCGGGGTCGCGAGCGCGTGCAGCCCGAGGAACACCGCGCTGGCGAGCATGGCCAGCGACACGAGGAACAGCCGCCCGTCGGCGTGCCTGCGCGCGGACCGTCCGGTGAGCACGGCCAGGCCCGCGCTGATCGCCGCGACCGGCCCAACCAGCCAGAAGTGCGCGACGGGCTGCCGCCACAGCGCATCGAGCCGGGGCTGGGCGACAAGCAGCCAGATGCCCAGTGCGGGCAGCGCCACGTGCGCCGCCCACACCACGGCTCTCACCGGTGCTCCGCTGGGCGCCCGCGCAGCCCCCATCCGCTCGCCTCCCGACCTGCGGCTGGACCGGCCTCAGGCTACGCGCGGGCCGGGCGGTGCGGGTGCGTTCCGGCACAGGGGCGGAAATCCGGTCAGGGCCGGTACTTCTTCAGCTCGCCGGGGAACGGGAGGTCGATCCGGCGCGGGAACGACCAGCCCTTGAGCTCCGGATTCACGACCACCCTGGCCTCGAACTGGCGCCCGTCCCCGCCGGTGGCGATCACGACGCTGCCGTACAGCTCGTGGGTGATCTCGATCTCGTTCTCGGGGATCCCGGCGGTTACCGCAGCCTTGCGCACGGCGATCTCGGCATGCCAGGTCGCGCGGACCCGGGTGTCCCGGTTGGCGTGGGGCGAGATCTCGAACAGTGCCACCAATTCCGGACCCGTCTCCACCCGGCGATGGTTGCACGTGCGAGCGGCCGTCGGGTCCGGCGCGCCGCACGCCCGGCCGGGCGCGTCAGTGGTCGCGGACCCGCCCGTCGCCGGCCACGAAGAACACCAGCAGGTTGAGCCTTCCGAACACGTCCCTGCTCCGGCCGTGCAGCCCGCGGTAGACCGGCACGTCGGGCAGCCCGATCGCGATGTCGACGTCCGGCTGCGCGCCGCGGATCAGGATCGCCTCGAGGATCGCCTGCGCGTACCAGTGCCGCGCCTGGACCGCGGGCGGCCCCTCCCCCACCGGCAGCGGGGAGGCGGCCGGGTAGCCGCGGACGGCCACGGCCAGGGTCCGGTTGTGCCGGGTCGCGACCAGGCTCGGCCCGAACTCGCTGGTCTCCCCCGCGGTGGGCTGAACGGTCCAGCCCTCGCTCAGCAGGTACGCCTCCAGCATCGCCTCGATCAGGGTCTCGGGAACTCCCGGATCCAGCGGGCTGGTGTACCCGCCCGGGTGGGTGCCGGCGTGCGGGGTGCGCGGTCCGCGGTCGGGCGACGGATCCAGGACGGGTTTGAGCGCGTCCTCCTCGTCCTTGAGGCGCGCGGTCGCGGCCCGCAGGCTGGCGTCGAGGTGGGCGGCGAGGCGGCGCGCCCGGCGGGTCCGCTGGCCCTCGGTCACCCCGAACACCATGTCCGCCGGATCGGAGTTCGGCGGCCCGGGCTGCGACGCGGATCCGGGCACCGGCGGGAGCCCGTCCCACGGCGGCGGGGCCTCGGCCGGATCGGGTTCGAGCGCCGCGGTACTGCGGACCGGCCTGGCCTGCGGCGCGGCCCACGGTTCGAGTCCCAGCCGAGCCTCCGCGCTCCACCGGCCGAGCCGCGGCGGCTGCCCGTCCGGATCGG
>JAOPVE010000409.1 GCA_025963185.1 Actinomycetes bacterium | reverse complement strand
GCAGGTGCGCGCCGAGCGGGTGGAGGCTGACGGCGAGCCCGGCCCCGACGGCGGCGAGCCCCGCGGCCAGCCCGACGGACTGCCACAGCACGAGCGCGGCCCGCGGTTCGGCCCGGACCCATCCGGCGCGCGCAAGTGCGAGCGGGACGGGTACCAGCAGCAGTACCCCGAGGATCGCCAGCCCGGCGGCCACGTCCACCCGCGGATCACCCCCCGGCGGGACTGACACCGGCGCGGCGCTGCGCCTCCCCGAGTGCGGCGGCGAGCGCGGCGGCCTCCTCGGCGCTGACCTGGCCGGCGAAGCGGACCAGCGCGGCGGTGCGGTCGCCCGCGTCGCCGAGCGCCTCGTGCATCAGCTCGGCGATGTAGTCCTCGCGCGCCGCGGTGGCCTCGTAGGTGTGGGCCCACTCGTCGCGGCAGCGCACGACGCGGCCCTTGGCCTCGAGCCGGGACAGCACGGTCAGGACCGTGGTCTTGGCCAGGTCGCGGGCGGGCAGCCCGTCGGCGACCTGTCGGGCCGTGCGGGGCGCCCCGGCGTCCCAGAGGACCTCCATGACCGCCCGTTCGAGCTCGCCCAGCCGGGCCACGCGACCGCCTCCCCTGACATCAGCGTGCCGTGGGGAAACCCCGACGGCACCAGGAAGTCTACGGGACGTAGAACTGCCGACAGCCGGTAGGCGGTCACCCGCGGCGCCGATCGGCCACCGTTGCCCCTAGGGGAAACGCTCCCGTAACTTGCGAGGGGGTCGTACGGTGCAGGAAGTCAGATCGGTGTGAGCTGCGGAGTTAACGGGACCTGAAATCTCCGCCCGGCCGATAGCCCGCCCAATCGGGGCATTCACGGCCAGTTTGGGGCTCCCCGCGAACGGGTATCGCAAAACTTCACACCAATCTCACATCAACCTCACCGTCGCTTCACGGCTACCTCGGCAACCTGTCTTACGTCAGGCAGAGAGAGCGGGGCCCCACCCCCGCAGTACGAGGAGGCGAGCCGGGTGTCCACTGCGCTCACGATCGACGAGGCGTTCACCACCGACGACGTTGTCGACAAGATGGATGAGCCCGTCGACATCCACCGCGGAATCTCGGCCGACCTGGTCCGGGCCTACCTCAACGGCATCGGGCGCACCAAGCTCCTGACCGCCGCCGAGGAGGTGGAGCTCGCCAAGCGTATCGAGGCCGGGCTCTTCGCCTCCGAGGCGATGTGCGGCAGCCGCGACGCCGGCGAGACGATCACCCCGCGCCTGCTGCGCGAGTTCGAGTCGCTGATCGCCGACGGCCAGGCCGCCAAGAACCACCTGCTGGAGGCCAACCTGCGGCTGGTCGTGAGCATCGCCAAGCGGTACACCGGCCGCGGGATGGCGCTGCTCGACCTGATCCAGGAGGGCAACCTCGGCCTGATCCGCGCGGTCGAGAAGTTCGACTACACCAAGGGCTTCAAGTTCTCGACATACGCCACGTGGTGGATCCGGCAGGCGATCACCCGGGCGATGGCCGACCAGTCGCGCACGATCCGGCTGCCCGTCCACCTCGTCGAGCAGATCAACCGGCTGGTGCGGGTCCGGCGCGAGCTGTCGGCCGGCCTCGGCCGCGAGCCCTCGACCGCCGAGATCGCCGCCGAGCTGGAGATCGAGCCGTTCAAGGTGATCGAGCTGCTCAGCTACGACCGCGAGCCGGTCAGCCTCGACCAGACCGTCGGCGAGGACGGCGAGAGCCAGCTCGGTGACTTCATCGCCGACACCGAGATCTCCTCCCCCGACAACGTCTCGTACTCGCTGCTCAAGGCCGAGGTCAACACGGTTCTGGAGACGCTCACCGAGCGCGAGCGCGACGTGATCCGGCTGCGCTTCGGCCTGGACGACGGCCGCCAGCGGACGCTCGACGAGATCGGCCGCGAGTTCGGCCTGTCCCGCGAGCGGATCCGCCAGATCGAGAAGGGCACGATCAACAAGCTGCGCGACCCGAGCCGCACGGTCCGGCTGCGCGACTACGTGTCCTGATCCCCGCACTTCCCTTCTGGACGGTCCCCGGCGTGCGCGCCGGGGACCGTTTCGCTGTGCCCGCCGCGAAGTGCTGCCCACCGCGAAGTGCTGCCCACCGCGAAGTGCGGTAAGTGCGGCCGGTCCCGGGCGGCCGGGGTTACCGCAGTTGCGGACGGGGCTGGCGGTCAGAGCCTGCGGGCGCCCGCGTCGGGCCTGGGGGCGGGTGGCGCGAGCCGGATCGACGCGTGCAGCACCGTGAGCCCCGTAGCCGTGGCGAGCACGGGATTCAAGCTCAGCCCGTGGATCTGCGGGATCTCGTCGGCGAGCGCTCCGGCGCGGAGCACCAGGTCCTCCAGCCGGGCCGCGTCGGCGGGCTGGGCGCCACGGTGGCCGAACAGCAGGGGCGCGGCCAGCGGCGCGCGGACGAGTTCGTGCGCGTCCCGGTCGGTCAGCGGGGCGGCCAGCCAGGCCCAGTCGCCGAGCAGGTCGGTGGCGACCCCGGCCAGGACGAAGCCGACGACCGCGCCGAAGGCCGAGTCCTGCGTCACCTCGACCACACACGCCACCCCGGGCGGGGCCATCGGCTGGACCAGTACCCCGCGCCCGCCCGGCCCCTGCAGGTGCGCGATGTCCCGGACCGCGGCCGCGACCGCACGCGCCGATCCGAGGCCGAGCCGTACCCCGCCGAGGTCCACCCGGTGGCGCAGCAGCCCCTCGGCGGCCTTGACCACGACCGGGTACCCGTAGGACTCGGCCGCCGCGACCGCCTCGGCCTCGCCCGCGCACAGCGATTCCGGCCACACCGAGATGCCGTAGGCGCCAAGGATCGCGTGGACGTCCACGGTGGCGGCCTCGGTGACCTGGTCGGACTCACCGAGCGCGCGCTCGGCCAGCGCGGCGGCGGCATCGCGATCCGCCGAGAGCTGGGGTAGCTCACCCGGTGGCTCCCGGCGCCACTCGGCGTACCGGGCGATCCGCGCGAGCGCCCGCACGGCCGCCTCCACGGACCGGTACGACGGCACCGAGCCGCGGCCCGGGGATCCGGGACCGGCTCCACTGCGGAGCAGCTCGGGGATTCCCGTGGCCGCCAGGAAGCTGGACAGGACCGGCACCGGCGAGGACTCCCCCGCCGCCCGGATCGCCTCGGCGTACCCCGTACCCGCCACGCCCGAGACGGGGCTGAACACGATGAGGACCGCGTCGGCCCGCGGATCGGCCACCGCGGCCCCCAGCGCGGCCGAGAACTCACGCGGCGTGGCGGACGGGCCGAGGTCCGCCGGGTAGCCGGTCGCGACCTGGAGCCCCGCGGCCTGGCACGCCTCGGCCGCCAGGATCCCCAGGGCCGAGGAGTTGCCGACGATCGCGACCCGGCGGCCCGCGGGCAGCGGCTGGTGCGCGGCGAGCTGCGCGACGTCGAACAGCTCGTCGAGCCGGTCCACCCGGATCACGCCCGAGGCCTCGAACAGCGCCTCCAGCCCGCCGCCCGCGGGCCCCGCCCCGGTCCCGGCGAGCCCCGAGGACCGGCCCCGGCTCTTGAGCACCACGACCGGCTTGCTGCGGGCGACCCGGCGGGCCACCCTCGCGAACTTGCGCGCGTTCCCGAACGTCTCCAGGTACAGCAGCACCACGTCGGTGGCCGGGTCGCTCTGCCAGAACTGGAGCAGGTCGTTGCCCGAGACGTCGCTGCGGTTACCCGCGGACACGAACGACGACAGCCCGATGCCGAGCGAACGGGCCTGGTCGAGCAGGGCGATCCCGAGCGCGCCGGACTGGCTGAAGAACCCCACCCGCCCCGGCGCCGGGACCCGTGGGGCCAGCGTGGCGTTGAGCCGGACCGCCGGGTCGGTGCTGAGGATCCCCAGCGCGTTCGGCCCCACCACCCGCGCCCCGCCGGACCTGGCCAGCCGGACGATCTCCCGCTCGGCGCGCTGCCCGTCCGGACCGGTCTCGGCGAACCCGCTCGACACGATCACGATCCCGCGGACCGACTTGCCCACGCAGTCCCGCACCACCTGCGGGACCTCCTTGGCCGGCACGGCGACCACGGCAAGATCCAGCGGGCCGGCGAGATCCAGCACGGACGGCACGGCGGGAACCCCGGCGACCTCGGGCTCGGTGGGGTGGATCGCGTGCAGATCCCCCGTGAAGCCGCCCTCGCGGAGGTTGACCAGCACCGCGCGCCCGATGCTGTCCACCGCGCGGCCGGCGCCGATCACGGCCACGGACCGCGGCGAGAGCAGCCGGGCGATCGAGGTGGCCTCGGTGGCCTGCTCCCGGTCGCGCAGCACCTCCAGCGAGCGGGGCGTCGGCGCGATCGCGAACGTCAGGTGCAGCACCTCGTGGGCGATCTCGCGCTTCACCGAGTAGCCGGCCTGGGAGAACACCCGGGCCATCTGCCGGTTCTCGGGGAGCACCTCGGCCTCGAAACGGCTGATCCCCTCCTCGCGGGCGGCCTGCGCGAGGTGTTCGAGCAGCACCGAGGAGATCCCCCGGCCCTGATGGGCGTCGGCCACGACGAAGGCGACCTCGGCGGACTCGGTGTCGATCCGCTCGTAGCGGCCCACTGCGATGAACTGGCCGCCCAGGCTCGCCACCAGCGCTTCCCGGTCGTGGTGGTCGACGATCGTGAAGTGGGCGAGGTCCCGGTCGGAGATCCGCGGGTAGGCCGTGAAGTAGCGCAGGTAGCGGGTGCGCTCGCTCATCCGGGAGTGCAGGTCCAGGATCGCCGGGCCGTCGCTCTCGCGGATCGGCCGGATCCGGGCGGTGCTGCCGTCGGTGAGCACGACGTCCGCCACCCGGTGCTCGGGGTAGTCGTGGTCACGCTGGTCCGTGGCGGCCGCCATGTCAGTCCCGCGGGTCGCCGGGGTCGAGGCCGTGCGCCGGGAACACCGCGCGCCGGGTCGCGGCGATCGCCCGGTCCACCCGATCCGGATCCCCGCTGGGTTCCCACGGCCGCCACCGAGGATCCTCACCGTCAGTCATGATCGTCGGGACCCGCGCGCCGGGCCGCCGCTGGGCCGCTAGTGCCCGCCACGCCGGATCCGTCGTCAGCTCGGGGTTCAGCGGCTCGCCCGTGACGATCGCCAGCAGGTGGGTCCACGCCCTCGGGACCACGTCGACCAGCCCGTATCCGCCGCCGCCGGTGACGATCCAGCGGCCGCCGCACACCTCCTCGGCGAGCCGCCGCAGGGCCAGGTAGCTCGCCCGCTGTCCGTCGACGGTCAGGGACAGGTCCGCCAGCGGATCGCGCACATGGCTATCACAGCCACACTGGGTAACCAGGACCTGCGGCTTGAACGCCCGCACCACCGACGGGACCACCGCGTGGAAGGCGCGCAGCCAGCCCGCGTCGTCCGTGCCCGCGGGCAGCGCGACGTTGACCGCCGTGCCCTCGGCGCCCGGGCCGCCGATCTCGCCCGGGAATCCGGTGCCGGGGAACAGCGACAGTGGTGACTCGTGCACGCTCACGGTCAGTACCCGCGGATCGTCCCAGAACGCGGCCTGGACCCCGTCGCCGTGGTGGACGTCCACGTCGACGTAGGCGATCCGCTCGGCGCCGAGGTCCAGCAGCCGCGCGATCGCCACCGCGGGATCGTTGTAGACGCAGAAGCCCGAGGCGCGGTCCCGCATCGCGTGGTGCAGCCCGCCCGCGATGTTCACCCCGCGCAGCGACTCGCCCCGCCAGACCGCCTCCGCGGCGCGCACCGTGCCCCCGGCGATCAGCGCGGACGCCTCGTGCATGCGCTCGAACACCGGATTGTCGGGGGTGTTCAGCCCGGATCCGCGAAAGTACGGATCGCCGGGCGCGGCCTTCACCGCCGCGATGTACGCCGGATCGTGTACCAGTTCCAGCAGCGCGTCGTCAGCCGGATCGGGCGCCACCACAGTCACGTTCGCGCGGCTGAGGACGCCCAGGGCCTTGGCGAGCGCCATAGTCAGCTCGACGCGCACCGGGTCCAGCGGGTGCTCGCCGAGGTCATAGCCGAGGAAGTCCGCAGTCCACACCACCGTGACCGGTCCCGGATCGGCGGCGAGCTGGCCGCCCGCCCCGGGCTTCGCGTCGGAGCTCTCGAACGCCATGACCCCATCCCATCACGCGACGTCGCGGCCGGCCACGAACACCGGCGCGGCACCTGCTGGTGTCGGGCGGGTGGCTCGTCCGGCGGGCGCTCGTCCGGCGGGCGCTCGTCCGGCGGGCGCTCGTCCGGCGGGCG
>JAOPVE010000395.1 GCA_025963185.1 Actinomycetes bacterium | reverse complement strand
TGGCGGGCCGGAGCGGCAAGAAGCTGACGGCCCGGCTGGTCAAGAGCCGGCTGGACTCGGAGCTGGTCGGCAACGTCAGCATCCGGGTGAACCCGACCGAGCGCCCCGACACGTGGGAGGTCCAGGGCCGCGGCGAGCTGCAGCTCGCGATCCTCGTGGAGATCATGCGCCGTGAGGGCTTCGAGCTGACCGTGGGCAAGCCGCAGGTCGTGACCCGCGAGATCGACGGGAAGCGCCACGAGCCGGTCGAGAAGCTGACGATCGACGCACCCGAGGACTACCTGGGCGTGCTCACCCAGCTCATGGCGCTGCGCAAGGGCCGGCTGGAGCAGATGGTCAACCACGGCACCGGCTGGGTCCGGATGGAGTACGTGGTTCCGGCGCGCGGCCTGATCGGCTTCCGCACCGAGTTCCTCACCGAGACCCGCGGCACCGGCCTTCTGCACCACGTGTTCGACCGGTACGAGCCGTGGTTCGGTGAGCTGCGCACCCGCCCCACCGGATCGCTGGTCGCCGACCGGGTCGGTCCCACCACGGGCTTCGCGCTGGCGAACCTGCAGGAGCGCGGCACGATGTTCGTCGGCCCGGGCACCGAGGTGTACGAGGGCATGATCGTCGGCGAGAACTCCCGGCAGGACGACATGGACGTCAACCCGACCAAGGAGAAGAATCTCACCAACATGCGCCAGTCCTCGGGTGACGTGCTGGTGCCGCTGATCCCGCACCGGCAGCTGTCGCTGGAGCAGGCTCTTGAGTTCTGCCGCGAGGACGAGTGCGTCGAGGTCACGCCGGCCACGGTGCGGATCCGCAAGGTGGTGCTCGCCGCCCAGGACCGCGAGCGCACCCGCAGCCGGCGCAAGTGGGACAAGTAGCAAGTGGGACAAGTAGCAGTACCGGGTCCACCGCCCGGTCGTTGACTCCTCCGGCAGTCATTGCTCCAGGAGGGAGACGGCCGTGCGGTGGAGTGCGCTCGCGATCGTGGTGGCGCTCGCGGTTTCCGGGTGTGACGCGGCGACCCCTGCGGGGCCCGAGGCGGATCAGGCCGACGCCGTCACCAGCCTCCACTGGGACACGGCCGGCACGGCGCCCGTCCCGGCGCCAGCCGTCGAGGGGGCGGTCGCGGGCGGCACGGTCCACCTGCTGACCCAGCTTCCGCTCGGATCGCTCGACCCGCGGGCGATCTCGTCCCCGGACGCCCTCGCCACCGCCACCGCGCTGCTCCACCGCACCCTGACCAGCTACGCCGAGGACCGCCAGGGCGCCGAACTCGTCGGGGACCTCGCCACGGACACCGGGCACAGCCCCGACGGCGGCCGCACCTGGACCTTCACCCTGCGCCCAGGCCTGTTGTTCGCCGACGGCAGCCCCGTGACCTCGGCCGACATCGCGTATGGCATCGCGCGCTCGTTCGCCCCCGGGTCGCTGGCGCCCCGTTTTCTGCAGACCTACCTCGATCCGGCTCGCCGGTACCGGGGCCCGGGTGGCGGGCGGGTGCCAGGAGTGTCCACTCCGGACGCCAGGACGATCCGGTTCTCGTTCGCCGATCCGCACCCGGACCTGCCGCTGGTGGCCGCGCTGCCCGTCACCACTCCGGTGCCCGCCGGGCGGGACAGCTGGGTCGCGACCGGTCCGTACCAGGTCAAACCGGGCTCGCCGGGGACGCTCGTGCGCAACCCGCGGTGGGATCCGCGCACCGACCCCATCCGCCACCAGTACCCCGACCAGTTCGTCGTCGAGCCGGGGATCTCGGCGCTCAGCCAGTCGCAGCGGGTACTCGCCGACGACGGTCCGGACCAGACCGCGGTCGCGTTCGGGCAGGTTCCGCCGTCGCTGCTGCCACGGTTGACTGCGGTAACCGGTGCCCGGGACCGGGTGCTCGCTGGGCTCACTCCGGCGACCCGGTTCGTCGCGATCAACACCCGCCGGGTGCCCGACCTCGCCGTCCGCCGGGCGCTGAATTATGCCTTCGACCGGGCCGCGTACCTGCGCGCGCTCGGCGGGCCGTCCGCGGGCGCCCCGGCCACGACCGTGCTCTCCCCGGTCCTGCCCGGCCACCGCGACTTCGACGCGTACCCCGGGCCGGATCCGGCCCGGGCGAAGTCGCTGCTCGCGGGCCGTTCGCCGGGGCTGAACTACTGCTTCCCGTCGACCCCCGTGGGCGAGGCGGCGGCCGTGGCCGTGCGGTCCGCGCTGGTGAGGGCGGGCTTCCGGATCGTCCTCGTGCCGCTCGCCGCCGCGCACTACGGGGCGGTCATCGCGGCGAGTTCCACCTCATGTGACCTCTCGGCGACGGGCTGGTCGGCGGATCTCCCGCACCCCTCGGCCGTCCTCCCGCCGCTGTTCGCCAGCTCGCGGATCCGCCCCCAGGCCAGCGGGAACGTCTCCTTCCTCGCCGCGGACGACCTCGACGAGCAACTCCGGATCCTGTCCACCGCGCCGGATCCGGTGGGCTCGGCCGAGGGGTTCGGCCGCCTGGACGAGCGGATCATGCGCGAGTTCGCCCCGGTGATCCCGGCGGTGTACGAGCGCGGCTACACGCTGACCGGTAGCCGGGTCGGCGGTGCATACCCGAGCCTGATCCACGGCCATCCAGCGCTGAACCGGCTCTGGGTCCGGTAGCGAATCCAGCTCTGATTCACGATCTCGCCGCCGCGTCAATGATTTTCCCGAATGGTGGACAGCCTGTCGGATTTTCTTGCCGCGGCGGCCGGCCGGAGACCCACTAGGGGATTGGGCGGCCGCCGCCGTCACCGCGCCGCGAGCCCGTCAGAACCGGCACAGATACGGGCAATCCCGTTCGCGCAGGCGCCGATCGGGCCTGATCACGGCACCTATTGCGAAAAGTGGCCGCCGCGAATTGGCAGCCGTTCCGGAATTAAGCAGCCGGTTCTTTCCGGGATGCCGGACTGCTATTCGCCGGGGTCGCCGAGCCATTCACGGCCGACCCGAATCAGGAAAGCCGGCAGGCGATGAATCATCGATCGCGTGAATTCCGCGAAGGCATGCCCGGCGATGTCAGCGTGACCGGGCATTCGCCAATTCGGTCATCGCCGCAATAGCGCGGATCCGCCATCGTCGCGCCCGTCGCCCGGATTGCCCTTGAGCTGCTGGTTTGACGGAGATTCTCGGGACTTATCGGACGTATTGACCGCACGTGGGGGGCGATCCGGTGGTTCAGAAGTCAGGTCGTCGCGTGACATAGTCACCAGCCGACTTTCTGTCAATAGTACGTTCGTCCCCGAAGGTCTTCATGGAAACGGCCCCGAACTACCGATGATTGCGGCAGCATGTCGTGCGCATTGCCGCGCCGGGCGACGTCGGGAAGGAGGGTCACGAACGGCTGCACACGCAGGTCACGGTCTGATTGCGAGACCTCCGTGGTGGTTGATTACCCTCGTCCCGACAAGTATCAATGGCGACGTGTGCTGTGGGATCTTCCCTCGAGCGCCCGCCGTGCTGACCGAGGCGCGGTCAATCTCGATCCCCACAAGGGATTCTTTCATTCTGAGGAGGCCTAGTATGCGAGTGTCCACTCGCGCGGGGGCGGTCGTGTGTGGCATCGCTGCCCTGGCCCTGGTCAGCGCCGGTTGCTCCGGCGGCAGCAACTCGGGTAGTTCGGGGGGATCCGGGAACGGCGCGATCACGATCGACGGATCCGAGCCGCAGAACCCGCTCGTCCCTGGCAACACGAACGAGACCGGCGGCGGCAACGTCGTCGACGCGATCTTCGCGAAGCTCGTGCGCTACGCGCCGAAGGACTCGAAGCCCGAGAACGAGATGGCCGACTCGATCACGACCAAGGATTCCAAGGTCTACACGATCAAGTTCAAGAAGGGCTGGAAGTTCTCCGACGGCACCGAGGTCAAGACCAAGAACTTCATCGACGCCTGGAACTGGGTCGCCTACGCGCCCAACGGCGCGCTCGACGCGAGCTTCTTCTCGCAGATCCAGGGCTACTCGGACGTCAACCCCGACGACCCGGACGGCGATGGCCCGAAGAAGGCCCCCGCGCCCAAGGCGCCCACGATGAGTGGCCTCAAGTCGCTCGACGACTACTCCTTCCAGGTCACGCTCAACGCCCCGTTCAGCGTGTTCCCGATCGAGCTGGGCTACACCGCGTTCGCACCGCTGCCCGACGTGTTCTTCAAGGACCCGAAGGGGTTCGGTCAGAAGCCCGTCGGCAACGGCCCGTTCAAGTTCGTCTCGTGGGAGCACAAGTCGTCGATCAAGATCACGCGTAACGACGACTACCCGCTTGCCAAGCCGAAGGTCAAGGACGTCACGTTCAAGCTCTACCAGAGCCTGGACACCGCCTACGCCGACCTGACCAGCAACAACCTCGACTTCCTCGAGACGATCCCGACCGCCGACCTGGTTGGCGAGAAGTGGAAGAGCGACCTCGGTACCCGGGCGCTCCAGCGTGACGTCGGCGTGATCCAGTTCGTCGCGTTCCCGCTGTACGACGCGCAGTTCAAGAACCCGAAGCTGCGCCAGGCGATCTCCGAGGCCATCAACCGCGACGAGATCGTCAAGTCGATCTTCAACAACTCGCGCAAGCCCGCGACGGGCTGGGTCTCGCCGGCCGTCGACGGGTACAGCCCGGGCGCCTGTGGCGAGTTCTGCACCTACAACGTCCAGAATGCCCAGGCCCTCCTGAAGGCGGCCGGCGGTTTCACCGGCAAGCTGACCCTCGCGTATAACACCAACGGTGGTCACAAGGAGTGGGTGGAGGCGGCCTGCAACAGCATCACCACGGCGCTGGGCATCGACTGCAAGCCGAAGGCCTACACCGAGTTCGCGGACTTCCGGACCGACATCACGAACAAGCAGATGAA
>JAOPVE010000387.1 GCA_025963185.1 Actinomycetes bacterium | reverse complement strand
GACATGCCGTTCCTCGTCGACTCGATCGCCGCCGAGCTGACCAGGCACGACATCGGCGTCCACCTGATCGTGCACCCGCAGGTGGTGGTGCGGCGCGAGGTGATGGGCGCGCTCGCCGAACTGCCCGGCGGGGCGGATCCCGACCAGGGTCCGGGCGAGGGCGAGATGCTCGAGTCCTGGATGCACATCGAGGTCGATCGCCAGCCCGCCGGCGAGGAGCTGACCCGCCTGCACAACGATCTGCAGGGCGTTCTCACCGACGTCCGGGAGGCCGTCGAGGACTGGGACAAGATGCGCTCGAAGGCCCTCATACTGGCCGACGAGCTGGCCGCGACCGAGCTGCCGGTCCCGCCCAAGGACGTCACCGACGCGGGAGCGCTGCTGCGCTGGCTCGCCGACGACCACTTCACGTTTCTCGGTTACCGCGAGTACAAGCTGGCCGGCGATCGCCTCCAGGCGGTGATCGGCAGCGGCCTGGGCATCCTGCGCAGCGACCAGTCGCACCCGCGCAGCCTCGCCCACATGCAGCCCGAGGCCAGGGCCAAGGCCATGGAGCAGCGGCTGCTGATCATCACCAAGGCCAACTCCCGCTCGACCGTCCACCGGCCCGCGTTCCTCGACTACATCGGCTTCAAGGTGTTCGACGCGGCCGGGAACGTGGTGGGGGAGAAGCGCTTCCTCGGGCTGTTCTCGACGGCGGCCTACCAGGAGAGCGTCCGCCGGCTGCCGGTCGTCTCGCGCAAGGTCGACGACGTGCTGGCCCGCTCGGGCCTGAGCACCCGCAGCCACTCCGGGCGCGACCTGCTCTCGATTCTGGAGAGCTACCCCCGCGACGAGCTGTTCCAGATCTCCACGAGCGAGCTGTTCGACACCGCGATGGGCGTGCTGCGGCTCGCGGGGCGCCGGCAGCTGCGGCTGTTCGTCCGCAAGGATGCCTACGGGCGGTTCATCTCGTGCCTGGTCTACCTCCCCCGCGACCGCTACACGACGGAAAACCGCCTCAAGATGCAGCGGATCCTCATGGAGGAACTGCACGGCATCGGTGTCGACTACACGACCAGGGTGTCCGAGTGGGTGCTCGCGCGGGTCAAGTTCATCGTCCGGACGGATCCGACGGCGCCCATCGGGGACATCGACGTCGAGGCGGTCCAGGCCAGGCTCATGCAGGCGACCCGGTCCTGGGAGGACGACTTCGGGGCCGAGATCCGCCGCGAGATCGGCGAGGACCAGGCGGCCACGCTTCTGCGCCGGTACGCGGGCGCGTTCCCCGAGGGGTACAAGGCCGAGCACAGCGCCGAGCAGGCGGTCGCCGACCTGGCCCGGATCGAGATGCTGGACGAGCCCGGCGAACTGGGCATGCACCTCTACCGCACGGACGACGGGCTGCGCTTCACGGTGTACCGGCGGGGCGAGTCGATGTCCCTGTCGGCGGTGCTGCCGATCCTGCAGTCGATGGGGGTGCGGGTCGCCGACGAGCGGCCGTACCTGATCGACTGCACGGACGGTCCGCAGACCTGGGTGTACGACTTCGGCCTGATGGGGCCCGACGGGCTGGTCGGCAGCGACGCCGGGATCGCGCGCGTGCACGGGGCGATGGAGAACGCCTTCGCGGCCTGCTGGCGCGGCGAGTGCGAGGTGGACGGCTTCAACGCGCTCGTCCTCACCGCCGGGCTGACCTGGGACTCCGTCGCGGTGCTGCGGGCCTACGCCCGGTACCTGCGCCAGGCGGGCAGCCACTACAGCCAGTCCTACATGGAGCGGGTAATGGTGCGGCACCCGCACATCGGCCGCCAGCTTGTCGAGCTGTTCGCCGCCCGCTTCCACCCCGGCTTCGTCTCCGGATCGGCCCGCCAGGCCCGCGAGGACAGCGTCGCCGACCGGATCCGGGCCGACCTGGAACTCGTCGAGAGCCTCGACGAGGACCGGATCCTGCGCAGCTTCCTCACCCTCGTCCTCGCCACCCTGCGCACCAACTACTTCCAGCGCGGCGACGACGGCCGGCACAAGCCGTACCTGTCCCTGAAGATCAACCCGCAGGCAATCCCCGACCTGCCGATGCCGAGGCCGAAGTTCGAGATCTTCGTGTACTCGCCGCGCGTCGAGGGCGTGCACCTGCGATTCGGATCCGTCGCCCGCGGCGGGCTGCGCTGGTCCGACCGGCGCGAGGACTTCCGCACCGAGATCCTCGGGCTGGTCAAGGCCCAGATGGTGAAGAACACGGTGATCGTGCCGGTCGGATCCAAGGGCGGGTTCGTCGTGAAGAACCCGCCGGCCGCCGACGACAGGGACGCGATCCAGGCCGAGGGCATCGCCTGCTACCGGATCTTCATCTCCGGCCTGCTCGACCTCACCGACAACCTGGTCAAGGGCGAGGTCGTGCCGCCACAGGAAGTCGTACGGCACGACGGCGACGATCCGTACCTGGTGGTCGCGGCCGACAAGGGCACAGCCACGTTCTCCGACATCGCCAACCGGGTCGCGGCCGACTACGGGTTCTGGCTCGGCGACGCGTTCGCATCCGGTGGATCGGCGGGCTACGACCACAAGGGCATGGGCATCACCGCCCGCGGCGCGTGGGAGTCCGTCAAACGGCACTTCCGCGAGCTCGGCCACGACACCCAGACCCAGGACTTCACGGTGACCGGCGTCGGCGACATGTCCGGGGACGTCTTCGGCAACGGCATGCTGCTCTCCGAGCACATCAGGCTGATCGCCGCGTTCGACCACCGGCACGTGTTCGTCGACCCCGACCCGGATCCGGCCGCGAGCTTCGCCGAGCGCCAGCGCATCTTCGCCCTCGACAGGTCCAGCTGGGACAGCTACGACCGGTCCCTGATCTCGGCGGGCGGCGGAGTGTGGCCGCGCGCCGCCAAGTCCGTGCCGATCTCGACCGAGATGCGCAGGGCACTGGGGATCCCCGGCGAGGTGCGCAGCCTCGATCCGGCCGAGCTCATCAAGGCGATCCTGCAGGCGCCCGTCGACCTGCTCTGGAACGGTGGCATCGGCACCTACGTCAAGGCCGTCACCGAGACCAGCGCCGAGGTGGGCGACAAGGCCAACGACGCGGTCCGGGTCAACGGGCGCGACCTGCGGGCCAAGGTTGTCGGCGAGGGCGGCAACCTCGGCCTCACCCAGCTCGGCCGGATCGAGTACGCGCTGGCCGGCGGCCGGATCAACACCGACGCCATCGACAACTCGGCGGGCGTCGACACGTCCGACCACGAGGTCAACATCAAGATCCTGCTCAGCCAGGCCGTCCAGTCCGCGTCGCTCGCGGCCGCCGACCGCAACGCGCTGCTCGCCGAGATGACCGGCGAGGTCGGCGACCTGGTCCTGCGCGACAACTACGAGCAGAACCTGGCGCTCGGCATCGCCCGCGCGCTCTCCCAGCCGCTGTTCACCGTGCACCGCCGGATGATGACCGAGCTGGAGCACGCCGGGCGCCTCGACCGGTCCCTGGAGTTCCTGCCCACCGACGAGGTGTGCGCCGAGCGCGCGGCGACCGGGCTCGGACTGACCTCGCCCGAGCTGTCCGTGCTGCTGGCCTACGTCAAGATCGGCCTCGAAGAGGACCTACTGCACACCACCCTCCCCGACGAGCCCTGGACCGCGCCCTGGCTCACGGGCTACTTCCCGGGTCCGCTGCGGGAGCGGTTCCGGTCCGAGATGGACGCCCACCCGCTGCGCCGCGAGATCGTCCTGACCCAGGCCGTGAACGACCTGGTCAACCACGGCGGCAGCTCGTTCGTGTACCGGGCGATCGAGGAGACCGGCGCGCACGCCGCCGACGTCCTGCGCGCGTACCTCGTCGTCAACCAGGTGTTCGGCATCCGCGGCATCTGGGCCGACACCGAGGCGCTGGACAACAAGATCCCGCCGGACGCGCAGTCCGCGGTGTTCGGCGAACTGCGGCGCGTCCTCGACCGCGGGGTCCGGTGGCTGCTGCAGAGCCGCCGCGGGGAGATCGACGTCCTCGGCGAGATCGAGCGGCTCGAACCGGGCATGTCCGAGCTGCTGCCCCAGATCCCGAGGCTGTTCGTCGGGCGCGAAGCCGAGTCGATCGCCGCACACGTCGAGGAGCTCACCGAGGCCGGGGTCCCCGCGGACCTGGCCCGGCGATCCGCCTGCGCCCTGTACGGCTTCGGGCTGCTCGACGTGGTGGAACTGGCGCGCCGCCACTCGCTGGATCCGGCCGAGGTCGCCGCCGTCTACTTCGCCGTCAGCGAGCGCTTCCGCATGGACGACCTGCTCGACCGCATCTCGGCGCTGCCACGCGACGACCGCTGGCGCGCCCTGGCCCGGATGGCGCTGCGGTACGACCTGTACGCGGCGCTCGCCGGGCTCACGGCCGAGGTCCTCGAATCGACCCCGCAGGGCGAGCGCGCGATCGAGCGGGTCAGCGAGTGGGCCGGCGCCAACTCGGCCAGCATCGCCCGCGCCATGACGACGCTGAACATGCTCCCGGCCGACGGCGAGGCCGACCTCGCGACGATGTCCGTTGTCCTGCGCCAGGTCCGTACTGTGGTTCGCGCCAGCGGCGGATCCGGCCGCGCCTAACCTCTCAACGAACGAGGAGTCACCATGCCGCTACAGGGCGAATACGAGCCGAGCCCCCAGGAATGGGTGCGCAACCAGGTCGAGGAGTACGAGAGCTCCGGCGGCACGAGCGGTGTCAGCCTCAAAGGGGTCCCCGTCATCGTGGTCACCAGCGTGGGCGCGAGCTCGGGCAAGCTGCGCAAGAACCCGGTGATGCGGGTCGAGCACGACGGCTCGTACGTCGCGGTCGCGTCCAAGGGCGGCGCACCGGACCACCCCGCCTGGTACCACAACCTCATCGCCCATCCTCTGGTGGAGGTGCAGGACCAGGCCTCGAAGGGCGACTACCGGGTACGCGAGCTGACCGGGCCGGAGCGCGACACCTGGTGGGACCGTGCGGTCGCCGTCTGGCCCGACTACGCCACCTACCAAACCAAGACGACCCGCGAAATCCCCCTCCTCCTCCTAGAACCCACCGCCTAACGCTCCACCGGATCACCGCCTGTTCTCGCCGAAGCGTGTGCCGTAGCGCCGGTCCTGGCCGGTCTAGCGGCACGCATTTCGGGGGTTGGCGGGTCGGCGTGCTGGTGGCGTGTACTGCCGGGACCACTCGTGCTGCGCAACTGCGAGGGCCGCGAGTACGGACCGGTCAGTTGGCCGTGTCGAGGGGTTCGAGTGGGGGGAGGGCGGAGGCGGGGTGGGTGAGGTGGATCTGGCCGTCGCGGAGTTCGGCCCACTCCCAGGGGACGAATACGGTGCCGCGGTTCCAGGCGAGCACTGCCTTGCGGATCAGCGCGGGCCCGCCCCGAGGGCGTCGTTCGTAGCCGAGCAGCCGCCCGGCGCGCCGCGGCGAGACGATCAGCCCGGCGACTCGCAGCCGTGCCATCCCAGACTCCTGCGGCGGCCCGTCCTGGATCAGCCGGACGTCGATCACCGATCCGGCGCGCGTCCCCGCGCTGTCGAGGACCTCCCGGCCCATGAGCTCACTCAGCCGCATTGCTCGCTCCGGGGATCCGCTGGATCACATGGTCGCGCAGCCATCGTTCGAGCGGCTGGACGTCGAGGTCCGCGACGGGTACCGAGACGGTCACCGCGCTGCCGATGTCGGTGACGATGGCGAAGGGGATCCGTCCTGGGCCGCGGCCGGACAGGCGCTGGGCGGCGCCGGTCATGATCCGGCCGACGAGCCCGCCGATCCGCGGACCGAGGGCGGCTGGGCCGACGAGGATCGCCGAGACCCATAGCTCGCCGTTCTCGCCGGTCTCCAGTTCGACGTCGTCGACGTTCGCGACGGGCAGCTTGCGCGGATCGACCACCTGCCGGTCGAGCAGGCTCAGTGCCGCGTCGTACTGACGTCCCGTAGCGGCCATCACTGCCCCGCCTTCGTCGCGATCATGAGCGGGATCGCGGCGGCCGACGCGGCCACGACGATCACCAGGTAGATCATGCCGAGGGCGTTGGCGATCCGCCCGTTGACGCGGTCGCCGACGTAGTCCTTGTCGTTGGCGACGATGAGAATCGGCAGGTAGGTGAGCGGCAGGGCGACCGCCGAGAACACGATCGAGTACTCGGTGACCTTGATCGGGTCGAGGGTGGTCATGATCAGCAGCACCCCGCCGAGCAGCGAGATCAGGGTGAACACGTGGAAGCGGGCGGCGTTGAGGGGGCGCACGAGCTTGCCCCACTGCCAGCCGAAGAACTGCGCGGCCGTGTACCCGACCGACAGGCCGGTCTCCAGCGCCGCCCCGAAGGTGGCCGCGAAGATGCCGACGAGTACGACCGCGAGACCGATCTTGCCCAGCGCGACGACAACGGGCAGCGCGACCTGCCCGAGCGAGTCCACCTGTACCCCGAGCGGGAACAGGACCAGCGCGGCCGTGCCCATGATCGCCAGGGAGAGCAGCCCGCCGAGCGGGAACCCGACGAACACGTTGGCTCGCATGACCGTGAGGTCGTTGCGCCGCCAGTGCTCCTCGACCGCGCCGGAGGAGAAGAAGAACACCTCGTACGGGGTCATGGCGGCGCCGAACAGCGCGATCGCGTAGTAGAGGTAGGTGGGCAGGCCCTCGTTGGGAGGCAGGGCTGGATGGGTGACCTGGTGCAGCACGTTGCCCCAGTGCGGCCCGAGCTTCCACCAGGCCACGGCGAACACGACGAGGAACAGCCCGAGCAGTCCGAACGCGGTCTCCATGTGCTGGAACTTGACCCGCCAGATCACGATCCAGACGAGGACGCCGACGAGCGGCACCCAGAGCAGGTAGTTGACGCTGGTGGCGAGTTCCATGGCCAGCGCGACGCCGCCGATCTCCGCGGCGAGGGTCAGGCCGGTGACCAGCAGCGAGGCGGCCAGGTTGGCGAGGGCGAGCCGCGGGCCGAGGCGCTCGCGGATCACGTCGAAGACCGGCCGTCCCGAGATCGCGGCCACCCGCCCGCACATCTCGGCGTAGAGGCAGATGCCGAGGACCCCGATGGGGACGACCCAGGCCAGCGCGAACGCGTACCGGGATCCGATCAGCGCGTTCGCCACGAGGTCGCCGATGTCGACGAAGCCGCCGATCGCCGTGAGGATCCCCAGGGTGATCGCGAAGACCTTCTTCATGCTTGGTGCGCCGTCACGAACTCGGTGAGCTGGGTATTGAGCGGATCGAGGCCGGAGCCCACCTTGTCCAGCGCGGCGAGGTTGTCCCGGCGGACCTCGATCCGCAACTGGGACAGCACGTCGTCGCACTCGCCGAGCACCACGAGAAGCTGGCCGCGCAGCCGGTCGGCCGTGCGGGTGGGGGGCTGGACGGCGGCGAAGGTCTGCTCGGCGGCCCCGGCGGTGTTCTCGGCCTCGGTGAGCATGACGTCGAGGTACTGGCCGGTCGCCTTGCCGGACGCGGCGAGCTTGGTGGCGAGCCGCGCCGTCTGCACGGCGGAGTCCACGTCCTCGGCGGTCTTGACCGCCTTGCGGGCGAAGTCGTCGTCGGTACGCGAGGGGCTGGTACATCCGGTGAGCAGCAGCAGGGCGACCAGTACCCCCGCCGCCGCCCTCAGCTGGCTTCCTCGGGAAAGTAGAAGTAGACGGTCAGGTGTGGGCGCATGCCGCCGGACTCGAGGTCGTAGTGCAGGACCAGGTCCATGACGCCGACCGGGCCGTCCTTTTCCATCTCGTCCAGCGTGTCGGCGACGTTGCGGAGCAGGTTTTGCACACGGTCCTGCCCCTCGCCCTCGGGGAGGGCGAGGCTGAAGTGCCGGCATCGGTAGCCCTGGCTGTACCGTTCTCCGTCCATCGACGCTGATCTTGGCACGTCTCGCAAGCGTTCCTGGGCCTTTCGCTCAGTGACAAGCGGGGAGATTGCGGCCGGGGTTAACCCTCGTACCGCAGCCAGAGGGTGCCGAGCGGCGGAACGGCGATCTCCGCGGACGCCGGCTGGGCGTGCCACGGCTTGTCGTCGGCCACGACCTGGCCCATGTTGCCGACCCCGGAACCGAGGTAGACCTCGGAGTCGGTGTTGATGATCTCGGCCCAGCGACCGGGGTGCGGCAGCCCGATCCGGTACCCGAGGTGCGGGACTCCGGAGAAGTTCGCGATGCAGGCCACGGCCGTCCCGCCGGCCCCGAACCGGACGAACGAGAACACGTTGTTCGCGGCGTCGTTCGCGTCGATCCAGGAGAAGCCGGCCGGGGAGGTGTCCTGCTCCCACAGGGCGGGCGACTGCTTGTAGACGCGGTTCAGATCCGCGATCAGGGTCTGGACGCCCCGGTGGTCGGGGTTGTCGAGCAGCCACCAGTCGAGCGAGTGGCCGGAGTTCCACTCGGCCTCCTGCCCGAACTCGCCGCCCATGAACAGCAACTGCTTGCCGGGGTGGGCCCACATGTACGCGTAGAGGGCGCGCAGGTTGGCGAGTTGCTGCCAGCGGTCGCCGGGCATCTTGCGCAGCAGCGATCCCTTGCCGTGGACGACCTCGTCGTGGCTCAGCGGCAGCACGAAGTTCTCGCTCCACGCGTACATCATCGAGAACGTCATCTGGTGGTGGTGGTACTGGCGGTGCACCGGCTCCTTCGAGACGTACTCGAGGGTGTCGTGCATCCAGCCCATGTTCCACTTGAACCCAAAGCCGAGGCCGCCGAGGTGGGTCGGGCGGCTCACGCCGGGCCACGACGTCGACTCCTCGGCGACCATCGCGGTGCCGGGGTGGTGCCGGTACACGGTCGCGTTGAGCTCCTGGAGGAACTTGACCGCGTCGAGGTTCTCCCGGCCGCCGAACTCGTTGGGCACCCACTCGCCTTCCTTGCGCGAGTAGTCGAGGTAGAGCATCGAGGCGACCGCGTCCACGCGCAGGCCGTCGATGTGGAACTCCTCCAGCCAGTACAGCGCGTTCGCGACCAGGAAGTTGCGGACCTCGGCGCGGCCGAAGTCGAACACGTAGGTGCCCCAGTCGGGCTGCTCGCCGCGGCGCGGATCGCCGTGCTCGTACAGCGGGGTGCCGTCGAAGCGGGCCAGCGCCCACTCGTCGCGGGGGAAGTGCGCGGGGACCCAGTCGACGATCACGCCGATGCCGGCCGCGTGCAGGGCATCGACGAGCTGCTTGAACTCGTCCGGGGTGCCGAACCGGGAGGTCGGGGCGTAGTACGAAGTGACCTGGTAGCCCCAGGACGGGGCGAACGGGTGCTCGGCGACCGGCAGGAACTCCACGTGCGTGAAGCCGTTGGTGGTGACGTACTCGGTGAGCTCCTCGGCGAGCTGGGTGTACGACAGGCCGGCCCGCCAGGATCCGAGGTGGACCTCGTAGATGCTCATCGGCGCGGCGTGCCAGGCCGTGGCTTCCCGCCGCTCGACCCAGCCGCTGTCGCGCCAGTCGTAGGAGGACTCGTGGACGATCGACGCGGTGGCGGGCGGCACCTCGGCGGCGAACGCCATCGGATCGGCCTTCTCCCGCCAGTGCCCGTCCCGGCCGAGGATCTGGAACTTGTACTTCGCCCCCATGCCGACGCCGGGCACGAACAGCTCCCAGACGCCCGTGGATCCCAGCGAGCGCATCGGCAGGGACCGGCCGTCCCACCAGGTGAAGTCGCCCGTCACCCGGACGCCTCGCGCGTTCGGCGCCCAGACGGCGAACGCCGTGCCGGTGACCTGGCCGTGCGGGGTCTGGTAGCTGCGCACGTGCGAGCCCAGGACCGTCCACAGCCGCTCGTGCCGGCCCTCGGCGATCAGGTGCAGGTCGACGTCGCCGAGCGTGGGCATCCACCGGTAGGGGTCGTCGACGGTCCAGGTGCCCGCGCCGCCGCCCTCGGGGTAGGTGACCTCGATCTGGTAGTCGCCGATCTGCTCGTCGATCGCCGCGCCCCACACCCCGCCCTCGTGCAGGCGCTTGAGCGGGTGGCGCTGACCCTCGGCGATCACCGCGACCGCTGTGGCGCCGGGCCGCAGCGTGCGGATCACCGTGCCGCGCTCGGTGGGGTGCCGCCCGAGGATCGCGTGCGGGTTGTAGAGCTCCCCGGAGACCAGCTTGTCGAGTTCGGTGCGGTCGAGGTCCGCCGTGGCGGGCGCCGGAGCGGGCGCGCTCTCGCGGACGGGCGGCCGCTCCACCGGGCCACCCGCCTTGGGAGCACGGTTGTCCGTGGTGCGGTTCTTCGGGCTACGGGCTGCCGGTGCAGATTCGCCGTCCACGCCGCCTACCCTAGTGCGCTCGATCTCCCGGTTGTCAGCCACGGTTTCCCCTCGCTCGGTGCGGACGTCTTCGCGCGCGTTACGAGGCGGGCTGGGCGAGCCGGGCGATCGACCGCAGCGGGACGTCGATCCAGCTCGGGCGGTTGTCGTACTCGTAGCCCACCTCGTACACGGCCTTTTCCAATTCCAGTGCGCGCAGCAGCACCGGGAACGCGCGGGGGTCGGGGCCGACCTCGGCGTAGCCGGCGCAGAACGCCTCTCTGTTCCTGTCTGCCCACTCCAGCGCCCGATATTCCAGTTGCGCCGCGGCGGCCTCGGACTCGGGCGGTCCCTGGTCGGCCAGCAGGTGGTAGGCGGCGTAGTCGAACGAGCGGAGCATGCCAGCGACGTCCCGCAGCGGGCTCATCATGGCGATCCGGTCGGCGAGGGGCCGGGAGGGCTCGCCCTCGAAGTCGATGACTACCCAGTCGTAGACCGTGCGCAGGCACTGGCCGAGGTGCAGGTCGCCGTGGATCCGCTGGGTCGGCACCGGCTCGGCCAGCTTCCCGACCTCGTCGAACACGTCCCGGATCGCGTCCGCGTAGGCGCCGAGCGACGGTACCCGCCTGACCATGGCTTCGAGCCGCTCGGTCATCCGCGCGGCCACGGTGTGCACCTGCTCGGTGGGCACGAGCCCGGTGCCCAGGGCCTCGGCGAGGTCGCCGTGGATCGCCGCGACCGCCCGCCCGAGCCGCTCGGACTCCCCGGCGAAGTCGGCCCCGGCCTCGTCGGGCCGCAGGTCGGGCTCCGCGATCAGGTCCCGGACGCTGGTCACGGCCATCCGCCAGCCGTCCGCGCAGTTGGCGAAGAACCGCTGGAGGATGCCGAAGCTGACCGGCTGGCCGTCGAGCTCGCCCTCGATCGCGCCGAACGGCTCGGCGATGTGCTGAGATCCGACCCGGCGCAGGGCCCGGTGCAGTTCGAGGTCGGCGCTCACGCCGAGCTGGAGCTTGCGGAAGAGCTTGAGGATGTACTGGTCGCCGTAGATCACCGACGTGTTGCTCTGCTCGCCCAGGATCGGGCGGCTGGTCAGCCCGGTGTCGATCTCGATGCCGGGCTCGCGGCTGAACCGCAGGCCGGCCCGCTCGGTGTCGTGGGCGATCAGCCAGAGCAGCACGGCGGTCAGCTCCGTGTCGTGCGCCGCGTCGTAGGCGACCAGGCCCTCGCCCGCCGCGCCGATGACGGCGTGGTCGAGCCGCTCGGGGATGTGCCGGCGCAGGCCGACGAGCAGCTGGTAGAGCTGCTGCTCGCTGGCCTCGCCGTCGTCGTCGTGCCGATCCGCGAGCTGGCCTTCGGTCTCGACTGAGACCACGAGGTGGACCAGCGTCGGGCCGTCGTGCCCGCCGTCGTGAAGGACCGCTTCCCGCACCGGCCTGACCGCGAGGATCGCCTGCTGCTTGGCGCCGTACCACCGCTGGTGCGGCAGCCAGTCCGGCAGCAGATCACAGATCGCCTCGGTCAGGTCATGGTGGGAAAGAGTCACATGCGGTCCTCGGGCGGGGTCAGCTGGAACCAGTAGAAGCCGTGCCCGGGGAGGGTGAGCAGGTACGGCAGCTCGCCCACCGGGGGGAAGTGCACGCGGCCGGTCAGCTCCACGGGCACGTATCCAGTGAACCGGCTCAGGTCCAGCTCGACGGGTTGCGGGAAGCGGGAGAGGTTGTTGACGCACACCACGACGTCCCCGGACGCGCTCGCCTCGCCCTCGCCGCGGTCGGGCTCGGTGTACTCGCGGACGTACGCGAGCACAGTCGGATTCGAGGATCCCAGCTCGGTGAACGTGCCGAGTGGGAACGCCAGGTGCTCCTTGCGGACCTCGATCATCCGGCGGGTCCAGTGCAGCAGCGACGAGGAGTTGTTGCCCTGGGCCTCGACGTTGATCGCCTGGAAGCCGTACACCGGATCCATGATCACGGGCAGGTAGATGCGGCCCGGATCGCAGGTGGAGAACCCGGCGTTGCGGTCCGGCGACCACTGCATGGGCGTGCGAACGCCGTCCCGGTCACCGAGCCAGATGTTGTCGCCCATGCCGATCTCGTCGCCGTAGTAGAGGACCGGCGAGCCCGGCAGCGACAGCAGCAGGGCGGAGAACAGCTCGATCTGGTTGCGGTCGTTCTCCAGCAGGGGAGCGAGCCGCCGCCGGATGCCCACGTTGGCGCGCATCCGCGGGTCCTTGGCGTACTCGGAGTACATGTAGTCGCGCTCTTCGTCCGTGACCATTTCGAGCGTGAGCTCGTCGTGGTTGCGCAGGAAGATGCCCCAGTGGCAGTTCGCCGGGATGTCCGGGGTCTGGGCGAGGATCTCCGAGATCGGGAACCGGCTCTCCCGCCGGACCGCCATGAAGATGCGCGGCATCAGCGGGAAGTGGAACGCCATGTGGCACTCGTCGCCGCCGACCGTGGAGTCGCCGAAGTACTCGACCACGTCCGCAGGCCACTGGTTGGCCTCGGCGAGCAGCACCCGGCCCGGGTACTCGTCGTCGATGACCTTGCGGCAGTGCTTGAGGAAGGCGTGCGTGCGCGGCAGGTTCTCGCAGTTCGTGCCCTCCTCCTCGAACAGGTAGGGCACGGCGTCGAGCCGGAAGCCGTCGATACCGAGGTCGAGCCAGAACCGCAGGACGTCGATCATCGCTTCCTGCACGGCCGGGTTCTCGTAGTTCAGGTCCGGCTGGTGGGCGAAGAAGCGGTGCCAGTAGAACTGCCCGCGGACCGGGTCGTAGGTCCAGTTGGACGTCTCGGTGTCGACGAAGATGATCCGCGCGTCCGCATATTTCTGGTCGTCGTCGCTCCACACATAGAAGTCGCCGTACGGACCCTCGGGGTCGCGCCGGGACTCCTGGAACCATTGGTGCTGGTCGGAGGTGTGGTTCATGACTAGGTCGGTGATCACGCGGATCCCGCGCCGGTGCGCCTCGTCCAGGAACGTGACGAAGTCCTCCACGGTGCCGAACTCGGGCAGGACCGCGCGGAAGTCGCTGATGTCGTACCCGCCGTCGCGCAGCGGCGAGGCGTAGAACGGCGGCAGCCAGATGCAGTCGACGCCGAGCCACTGGATGTAGTCCAGCTTCCCGGTGATGCCGCACAGGTCGCCCGTGCCGTCGCCGCTCGAATCGTGGAACGCGCGCACGAGGACCTCGTAGAAGACCGCGCGTTTGTACCAGTCGGGGTCGTACGGCAGCCGCCGGGCGTGCCGGAAATCGTCGGCGGAGGCCTCGACGAGCTGACCGCTGGAGTCGACGAGGGCGCCGGTGGGGCCCTCACCGCCGTGGTCATGGTGCTCGCCGGGACCGTGCGGCGTGTGGGCGCCGTACTGTTCCCGCAGCTCGGAGGGGGTTGGGTTACCGGCCGCGACGCTGCGGCCGGAGTCGTTTGGGACCGTGGACGGACCAGCGGGGGCACCCGTGGGTGCGCCCTGGCCGTGGTCGCTCATGTCGTGTGGGCTCATGCTCCATACCGGTGGACTGTGAAGATGTGGGCGGGTTCGCCGTACGGGTCGAGGCGGACGGTGTTGTGCTGTCCCCAGTCGTAGGTCGCCCCGGTCACCTGATCTGTGACAGGGAACCTCTCGTGCCAGTCGAAGCCCAGAGCGGGCATGTCGAGAGACACGTTCCCCCAGTGTGCATTGTGCGAGTCCATCAGGCAGACCGTCAGGACGGTGTCCTCGCGGCCCTCGGGCGTCACGGTGCGCTTGGAGAAGGCCATCACGGCGTCGTCGTCCACGTGGTGGAACGTCAGGTTCCGCAGCCGCTGCAGCGCCACGTGCTCGCGGCGGACGCGGTTGAGCATCGTCAGGTACGGAGCCAGGGTCGATCCCTCGGCGGCCGCGCGGGCCCAGTCACGCGGCCTGAGCTGGTACTTCTCGCTGTCCAGGTACTCCTCGCTGCCCGGCCGGACCGCCACGTGCTCGAACAGTTCGTAGCCGGAGTAGACGCCCCAGGCGGGCGAGAGCAGGGCCGCGAGCACCGCCCGGATCTTGAACATCGCCGGCCCGCCGTACTGCAGGGACTCGTGCAGGATGTCCGGGGTGTTCACGAAGAAGTTCGGGCGCATGTAGTCGGCCGCCGCGATCAGCTCGGCCATGTACTCCTGGAACTGCCACTTCTCGGTCTTCCAGGTGAAGTACGTGTAGGACTGCGTGAACCCGACCTTCGCGAGCTGGTGCATCATGTGCGGCTTGGTGAACGCCTCGGACAGGAACAGCACGTCCGGGTGGTCTTTCTTGACCGTCCAGATGAGCCAGTGCCAGAAGTTGACCGGCTTGGTGTGCGGGTTGTCGGCGCGGAAGATCTTGACGCCGTGGTCGATCCAGTGGGTGATGACCCGCAGGACCTCGGCGTAGAGGCCCTTGCGGTCCTTGTCGAAGTTCAGCGGGTAGATGTCCTGGTACTTCTTCGGCGGGTTCTCGGCGAAGGCGATCGTGCCGTCCGGACGGGTCGTGAACCACTCCCGGTGCTCCTTGGCCCACGGGTGGTCCGGCGCGCACTGGAGGGCGAAGTCGAGCGCGACCTCCATGCCCTGTTCGCGGGTCGCCGCCACGAAGTCGTCGAAGTCCTCGATCGTGCCCAGGGCGGGGTGGACCGCGTCGTGACCGCCCTCGTCCGATCCGATCGCCCAGGTGGATCCGACGTCCTCGGCAGTCGGATCGAGGCTGTTGTTCTTCCCCTTGCGGTTCACCTTCCCGATCGGGTGGATCGGCGGGAGGTAGACCACGTCGAAGCCCATCGCGGCGATGTCCGGCAGCCTGCGCTGGGCGGTCTTGAACGTGCCGTGGACCGGGGGGCCGACCGAGTCCGACGCCGGATCCGGCAGCACCGCCCCTTCGGACCGCGGGAAGAACTCGTACCACGAGCTGTAGAGCGCCTCGGTGCGGTCCACCCAGATCTTGAACCGGTCGGACTTCGTCACCAGGTCGCGGATCGGCGTCTCGTGCATCACCGGCGCCTGGGCGAACGCGGCGGCGATCCGCTCGGGCAGCGGGAGGGTCGTGTCGCGGAGCTGGGCGGCCGCCTGTTCGAGGTCGGTCCGCCGCGGGCGCGGGGCGAACCGGGCCGCCTTGAGCAGCAGCAGCGCGCCCTCTTCCAGGTCGTTCGCCAGGTCGGCCGGACCCTGACCGGCCTCGACCTTGACCTCGACCGCGTGGTGCCAGGTGGCGTAGGGATCGCTCCACACCTCGACGAAGTACGTCCAGCAGCCGACGCGATCGGGGACCACAGTGGCGTGGTAGCGGGCCGTCCAGGGCTCGCCGGCACTCAGGTCCATGCGGATGAACGGGCCGCGCCGGCCGTCGGGGCCGATCAGCACGACGTTCGCACCGACCGCGTCGTGGCCCTCGCGGAACACCACGGCGGAGACCGGTACCTGCTCGCCCGTCACGGCGCGCGCGGGATACCGCCCGCCGTCCACTACGGGCGATATGTCAGTAATCGGGAAACGTCCGCTCATCGTCCTTACCGTAACCAGTAGCAGGTGTTTTAACCGGACTCATCACCGTGGTTCAGCTCGTGGAAATTCTGTCAGGCGGCCGTCCTGGACGTCGCACCGACCGGGGTAGTTTGTGCCCTTCCCCGCCCCGCCCGCCGCCACACGTGCACCCGTCCCGGACCCGCCCAGGTCACCCCGCGGGGCGGCCCGGACCCGGAACGCCCAATCTGCCGGTCGCGTTAGGTATCGTGCGGCGCGTGAGAGCACTTCGCCGATTCACCGTCCGCGCCAGGCTGCCCGAGCCGCTCGCTCCGCTGAGCGAGCTGGTCATGAACCTCCGCTGGTCCTGGCACCCTGACTCCGTCGACCTCTTCGAGAGCGTCGACCCTCGACTGTGGGCGCGCTGCGGCCACGACCCCGTCCGTCTGCTCGGCGAAGTACCGGGTCAGCGCCTCGACGCGCTCGCCGCCGATCCGGACTTCATCGCCCGGATGCACGCCGCCCACTCCGATCTCCGCCGCTACCTCACCGAACCGCGGTGGTACCAGACCGACGCCGCGCAACTGCCCGGCGCGCCCACCGCCATCGCCTACTTCTCGCCCGAGTTCGGCATCACCGAGGTCCTCCCGCAGTACTCCGGTGGCCTCGGCATCCTCGCCGGTGACCACCTCAAGGCGGCGTCCGACTTGGGCGTCCCGATCATCGGCGTCGGTCTGCTGTATCGATCCGGATACTTCAACCAGTCGCTGACCAGCGACGGGTGGCAGGTTGAGCACTACCCGTCGCTTGATCCGCACGGGCTCGCGCTCACCCGGCTCACCGACGCCGAGGACCACCCGCTCCAGGTCTCCGTGGACCTGCCCGAGGGCCAGGTGCTGCGCGCGCACGTCTGGAAGGCCCAGGTCGGGCGCGTGCCACTGCTGCTCCTCGACGCCGACATCGAGGACAACGCCCCCACCGAGCGCACGGTCACCGACCGGCTCTACGGCGGCGGCGCCGACCACCGGCTCCGCCAGGAACTGCTGCTGGGGATCGGCGGGGTCCGGGCCGTCCGGGCCTACTGCGCCCTGACCGGTGAGCCCGCACCCGAGGTCTTCCACACCAACGAGGGCCACGCCGGCTTCCTCGGCGTCGAGCGGATCCGCGAGCTCGTCGCCGGAGAGGGACTCACCTTCGACGAGGCACTCCAGGCCGTCCGCGCCGGGACGGTGTTCACTACGCACACCCCCGTCCCGGCCGGCATCGACCGGTTCTCCCGAGACCTCATCGGGCACGTGTTCGGTGGCGAGAACGCGGTCCCGGGGCTGCCCGTCGACCGGATCCTCGCTCTCGGCGCCGAGGACGACCCGTCGGTGTTCAACATGGCCCACATGGGGCTGCGGCTCGGCCAGCGCGCCAACGGCGTCAGCCTGCTGCACGGCGAGGTCAGCCGGGGCATGTTCGCCGGCCTGTGGCCCGACTTCGAGACCGCCGAGGTGCCGATCAGCTCGGTGACCAACGGCGTGCACGTCCCCACGTGGGCCGCGCGCGAGATCTCCATGCTCGGAGTCGACATCGGTGTCATGTCCGCGGCCGGCTGGTCGGGGGTCGAGAACGCCGACAGCGGGGAGATCTGGAAGCTCCGCCGCACGCTGCGCGACCGGCTCGTGCAGGAGGTCCGGCGGCGGGTCCGCAGCTCGATGCTGCGCCGGGGCCAGACCGAGGCCGAACTGGCCTGGGTGGACAACGTCTTCGATCCGGACGCGCTCACCATCGGCTTCGCCCGCCGGGTGCCCTCCTACAAGCGGCTCACGCTGATGCTGCGCGATCCCGCCCGGCTCAAGGCGCTGCTGCTGGACCCCAAGCGGCCGATCCAGATGGTGATCGCCGGTAAGTCCCACCCCGCCGACGACGGCGGCAAGCTGCTGATCCAGCAGATGGTGCGCTTCGCCGACGACCCGGCGGTGCGGCACCGCATCACCTTCCTGCCCGACTACGACATCGGCATGGCCCGCTACCTGTACTGGGGTGTGGACGTCTGGCTGAACAACGCGCTGCGTCCGCTCGAGGCGTGCGGCACGTCGGGCATGAAGGCGGCGCTGTACGGCGCGCTCAACCTGTCGATCATGGACGGGTGGTGGTACGAG
>JAOPVE010000361.1 GCA_025963185.1 Actinomycetes bacterium | reverse complement strand
ACCTACTCCGTGACGGCGAAGTTCCGAAGCTGGACGGCCGCGAGCGCCGCCAGCAACCCGGCGACCATCACAGCTCCGTCGGGGCTGCGCGCAGCGGGACCAAGCAAGATCAAGCCGCTCGCGCAAGATCCACAGACGATCCCGGATCCCGACCCGACCGCATCGCCGTCGGCCAGTGCTGCCGCGTCGCCGTCGGCCTCGCCCAGTGCCTCCCCGAGTGCGAGTCCGACCGCAACCAGCTCGCCGACCGACGGTCCGACTCCGGGCACGTAAAGAGCGTCAAGAACAAGGGCCGCGGCGGATCGCTCACACCGATCCGCTGCGGCCTTTTTGCATTTCTGGCCGTTGGGCGAGGTCAGAGTTTGACGAGTTGCCAGGAGACGATGTCGGCGAGGGTCGCGCCGCGCTCGATGGTGACGCCGGTCGCGGCCTCGGGGACGTCGAGTTGCTGCGACTGGGACATCGCCGTGGGCTTGCAGCGCAGCATCATCGCCTGGCCGGTGCCGCCCACGGTGACGTCGAGTTCCAGGGTTCCGGCACCGATGCAGACCACGTCGATGCGGTAGTGGCCGGGCTCGACGGCCTTGGATCCGCCGATGAGTCTCGGCGTGCGCACGTCCGTCTCGGTGCCGTGGGCGACGACGGTTCCGGTGGCGGGCATGACCGCGGCCGCACTGTCGAGTACGGACTGGGCGTGCTCGGCCTGCGAGGTCGCCGCGCCGGCTTCGCGCTGGTGGAGGACGTATCCGCCGCCGAGCAGGACGGCTGCGGTCACGATCACTCCGGCGGCCCGCTGCCGGGGGGTCACTCGCCGGGGATCGGCCTCCATGACGTCGTCGGGCGCCAGATCGGGGGTTACGGTCACGCCACACTCCGTTGCTGGTGGTGCTGCTGTGGGGGTTGTCCGGACAGAGTGAGATACGTGCGCAACTATCGCGGGAGCCGGGGCCTTTCACGCTTTTGCGCCGGATCCCGGGTGAACCGTGACGAGTTTCACGGCCCTTTCGCGGGAAAGACGCACGGACGAAGATGACAACAGCATCGGCCGGCCGCGAAGGAGCATTCGTATGGTCACGCACAGTCCCGATCGTCAGGCGGCTCGCGTCCCCGCGGCGGACGCCTTCACTCCGCTGCTGACCACGGCGTTCGGCTCCCACCCGCCGGTCCGGATCGAATTCTGGGACGGCAGCGCCATCGGGCCCGTCGACGGCCCGGGGACGATCCGGGTGCAGTCGCCGGACGCGGTCCGCCGGATGATGTGGGCGCTCGGCGAACTCGGGCTCGGCCGCGCGTTCGTGGCGGGCGACCTCGACATCGACGGCGACATCTACCGCACGCTGCGCGCGGTGCAGACCGGCGCGGACCGCGACACGAAGCTCGGCGTGCGGGGTGGCCTCGCGGCGTTACGGGCGGCGGCCAGCCTCGGCGTGCTCGGCCGCCCGCCCGCGCCCCCGCCCGAGGAGGCCCGCCCGCACGGCTGGCTGCACTCGCGCGGCCGGGACGCCTACGACATCTCCCACCACTACGACGTGGGCAACGACTTCTACCGGCTGGTCCTCGGGCCGAGCATGACGTACTCGTGCGCGCGGTTCACCGATCCGGGGACGACCACGCTGGAAGAGGCCCAGTCGGCCAAGCACGAGCTGATCGCCCGCAAGCTGGGTCTGCGCCAGGACATGCGGCTGCTCGACGTGGGCTGCGGCTGGGGATCGCTGGCCCTGCACGCCGCCGCGGCCCACGGCGTCCAGGTGGTCGGGGTGACGATCAGCCAGGAGCAGGCCGCGCTCGCCCGCGAGCGGGTGGCCGCCGCGGGGCTGGGCGACCAGGTGGAGGTCCGGCTGCAGGACTACCGCGACCTGAGCGGCGAGCGCTTCGACGCGATCTCGTCGGTCGGCATGTTCGAGCACGTCGGCCGCAAGCGGATGGGCCAGTACTTCACGACGTTGCACGGCCTGCTCGGGCCGCGGGGACGGCTGCTCAACCACGCGATCTCCTCGATCGGCGGATCGGCCCTCGGCCGCCGCTCGTTCATCGGCCGGTACGTCTTCCCCGACGGTGAACTGATGGACGTCGGCCAGGTCGTACTGGCGATGGAGGACGCGGGCTTCGAGGTGCGGGACGTCGAGTCCCTGCGCGAGCACTACGCGCTGACCCTGCGCGCCTGGATCGCGAACCTCGAATCGCACTGGGACGAGGCCGTCGCGATGGCGGGCGAGGCCAGGGCCAGGATCTGGCGGCTCTACATGGCCGGATCCGCGTTGGGTTTCGAGGACGGCGGGGTATCGATCCATCAGGTGCTCGGTGTCGTGCCCGAGGTCGGCGGCGCCGTGGCCATGCCGCCGACCCGCAGGGACTGGATGTGACCCAGACCGACAGCGCCGCCTCCACCAGCCAAACCGACCGGGACGGCGAGAGCCTGCGCACGGTCGTCGTGGCGGCCAGCGCGAACCTGGCGATCGCCCTCGCCAAGGGTGTCGCCGCGCTGCTCACCGGATCCGCGGCGCTGTGGGCCGAGACCGCCCACTCCGTCGCGGACACCGGGAACCAGTTGCTGCTGTTCATCGGCCTCCAGCGCTCGTCCCGCAAGGCGGATCGGCAGCACCCCTTCGGCTACGGCCAGGAGCGGTTCTTCTGGGCGTTCCTGGCCGCGCTCGGCGTGTTCCTCGTCGGCGGACTGCTCTCGATCGCCGAGGGAGTGCGCAGCTGGCTCCTGCCCGAGCCGCTGGAATCGCCGTGGATCGGCCTTGGCGTGCTGCTCGTGGCCGCCGTCTTCGAGTCGATCTCCTGGCTGACCGCGCTCAAGCAACTGCGATCCGGCGCGAAGGAGCGCAGCCGGACCATCCTCGAACACCTCAAACGGGTGTCGGATCCGAGCGCGGCCGCCGTGTTCCTCGAAGACTCCGCGGCGCTGATCGGCCTGGCCCTCGCGTTCGCCGCGCTGGTGCTGCACCTCGTCACCGGGCAGGCGCTGTGGGACGCCCTGGCCAGCATCGCGATCGGGATCCTGCTCATGACGGTCGCCTGGCTGCTCGCGCGGCGCACGAAGGGCCTGCTCGTGGACGAGTCCGCCCCGGCTGACGTGGTGGCCCGGGTGCGCGAGGCGATCATGGAGTCCGACTGGATCGCCTCGATCCGGGACTTGCAGGCGATCTACATCGGCCCGGCCCAGCTCCTGGTCACGGCCGAGGTGGTGCCGAAGCCGGAACTGGTGGACGGTCCGGCGTCGGCCCTGATCAGCGACGTGGCGGAACTCAAGGACCGGCTGGAGGAGTCTCCGGCGATCACGTCGGCGTCGATCACGCTCGCGATCCCGGCCGAGCGGCGCTGATCCGCCCCGCCTGAGCTTCTCGCCCGACCTCCGGGGTGGCCTCCGGTCCGAACCTCCCGGCCGGCGAGTTTTGTCCGTTATGTGTCAAATGGTGGTTTGAGAGGGTATGCCCGGATCAGCGGATCCACCGGGGATCGCATCCGAAGGAGAAACGGCATGCCTGCAACCTGGAGTAATGCCTTCGGCGACATGATGCGCCAGGTCGCGACCTTCCTGCCGAAGGCGGTCGCGTTCGTGGCGATCCTCGTCGTCGGGTTCCTGGTCGCGAAGATGATCGCCAAGGCCGTGGACAAGGTGCTCGGCCGGATCGGGTTCGACCGGGCCGTCGAGCGCGGCGGGATCAAGACCGCGCTCGCGAAGAGCACCTACGACGCGTCCGACATCGTCGCCAAGCTCGTCTACTACACCGTCGTGCTGTTCACCCTGCAACTCGCGTTCGGCATCTGGGGGCCGAACCCGGTGTCCGACCTGATCAAGGGGGTCGTCGGCTGGCTGCCCAAGGCCTTCGTGGCGATCGTCATCGTGGTCGTCGCCGCCGCGATCGCCCGAGCCTGCCGCGACCTGATCTCCGGCGCGCTCAGCGGGGTCTCGTACGGCCGGATGCTCGGCACGATCACCTCGGTGTTCATCATGGGCCTGGGGATCATCGCCGCGCTCAACCAGATCGGCGTGGCCACCACGGTCACCACCCCGGTGCTGATCGCCGTGCTCGCGACCGTCGGCGGCGTGATCGTCGTCGGGGCGGGCGGCGGGCTGGTCAGGCCGATGCAGGCGCGCTGGGAGAACTGGCTGAACCGGGCCGAGAGCGAGGCGCCGGCGCTCGCGAGCCAGGCCAGGGCGTACTCGGCCGGCCAGAGCCACGCGGCGGGCGAGATGACCCAGCCGATCCCGTCTTCGATGGGCGGACCAGAAATCGGCGACCCCTACGAGAGCGACGTGTACAGCTCCAGTATGCCTGGTCAGGACCAGCCATACTCCGGCTGACCAGCGAAGACAACGGCTGAGGGGCGGGGCGGCGGGCCTGCCCCTCAGCCGTTCTCGCGGTACTCGCCGTTGTCGCCGTTCTCGCCGTTCTCGCCGCTCAGCCGTTCTCGCCGCTCAGCCGTTCGCGCAGGATTCGGCGAGGGCGCAGACCGCGAGCAGGCGGAGCAGCGGCCAGGACGCGCTGGTCCAGCCGTTCGCGAGGGCGTTGCCGAGGGCTGTGTCGAGGGTCCAGCCGTGGCTCGCCGCGATGTCGGACACACCGTCGGCGTAGGCGGCGAGGTCTTCGGGGCGGATCCGGCCACCAAGTGCGTCCCGGACCGAGGCCGCGTGCTGGTCCACCATCGCGAGCAGGCCGGGGAACTCCCGCATCGCGGCGGATCCGGGCTGGCCGACTCGGGCCCGAAGCTGGCCGAGCGCGAGCTGCGCCGCGGACTCCACGAGCGATCCGGCCGAGGGCTGCTGGTGCGGGGTGGCGTCCATTCCGCCGAAGGTACAAACCGGCCATGACCTGCGGCAATGGCTCCGGATCCCCCGCAACCGGACTACACCGGACCGGCCACCGGCCGACACCCGGTCACGCTCAGCGGACCGGCCGGAGCATCGCCGGGTGCAGCAGGGTCGCCTCGCCACGGCGGAACAGCAGGGCGGGCCGGCCGCGCTCGCCCGCGGTGGTCCCGCCGGTGGGTTCGAGGAAGCCGGGCACGCTGGTGACCTTGCGGTGGAAGTTGCGCGGATCCAGCTCGGTGTCCCACACGATCTCGTAGACCCGCCGCAGGTCGGCCACGGTGAACTCGGGCTGGCAGAAGGCGGCGGCGAGCGGCGAGTACTCCAGCTTGGCGCGGGCCCGGTCGAGCCCGTCGGCCAGGATCCGGGCGTGGTCGAACGCGAGTGAGTCCGGCTTCAGCTCGCGGACCGGCCGCCACGAGGCGTCGCTGGCGTCCCCGCCCGCCACGGGCACCGGCAGCTCGGGGACCAGCGCGAGGTAGGCGACCGTGACGACCCGCATCCGCGGATCCCGGTCGGGGCCGCCGTAGCTGCCGAGCTGTTCGAGGTGGGCCACCGCGCCGCCGAGCGAGGTCTCCTCGATCAGCTCCCGCTCGGCCGCCTCGTCGAGGTTCTCCCCGGGCCGGACGAAACCGCCGGGCAGTGCCCACGATCCGGCGAAGGGTTCTTCGCCCCGGCAGATCACGAGCACGCACAGCTCGCCGTCGCGGATCGTGAACACGACCAGATCGGCGGTCACCGCGAACGGCGGATATTCCGGCATGTACTTCTCCTCACATTGACGAGAATTAGCTCCGCCCTTTATCGTCACTCCGACGATACAGAGGAGTTCATCATGGCAGACATCACCCGCCGGCTGTTCCTGCGCCAGCTGCGGGGCACCCCCACCACCTACGTCAGCCACCGGGTCCGCGGCCGCATCCGGCACGAGGGCGTCGGCCTCACCTTCCGGTTCCGCGCGATCACCGCCGTGCTCTCCGAGGTGCCCGTCGACGACCGCGAGCTGCCCCTGCTCTTCCACGCCCGCACCAGCGACTTCCAGGACGTCACCGTCCAGGCCACGATCACCTACCGGATCACCGTCCCCGCCACCGCAGCCACCCGGATCGACTTCAGCATCGACCCCCTCACCGGCGCCTGGCGGCGGACCCCACTCGACCAGATCGCCGGATCCCTCGCCGAACTCGCCCAGCAGCCCGCCCTCGACCTGCTCGCCGGGCTCCCGCTGACCCAGGCGGTGACCGAGGCCGTCGGGCCGATCCGAGAGCGGATCGCGGCCGCGCTGTCCGCCGACGGCCGCCTCGCCGAGGTGGGGGTCGAGATCGTGGCCGTGCGCGTGGTCGCGGTCCGCCCCGAGCCCGAACTCGAACGGGCCCTGCAGACTCCGGCGCGTGAAGCGGTCCAGGGCACGGCCGACCGGGCCACCTACGAGCGGCGCGCCAACGCGGTCGAGCGCGAGCGGGCGATCGCCGAGAACGAGCTCCAGAACAAGATCGAACTCGCCAAGCGAGAGGAACTGCTGGTCATCCAGGAGGGCGCCAACGCGCGCAGGAAGGCCACCGAGCGGGCGGCCGCGGACCGGATCCGCATCGAGTCCGAGGCCGAGCGCGAGCGCACGCTCGCCGCCGCGCACGCCGACGCGAAGCGCCTCGACGGGGCCGCCTTCGCCGAGGCCGAACGGGCCGCGCTGGAGGCTGCGGCGGCCGTGCCCGTCGCCACCCTGCACGCGCTCGCCGCCCGCGAACTCGCCGGGCGGCTACCCGCGATCGGCCAGCTCACCGTCACCCCCGACCTCATCAGCGGACTGCTGGCGAAGCTGGGCGGCGATCCGCGATGAGCCTCGCGCCGCGGGTCGTGGTGGTCACCCGGCCGTCCGAACGGGACGAGCTGATCGCGCGGCATGGCACCAGGGCGGCCGCCGAGTTCTACCTGCGGTCCCGCGGGCGCACCCTCGCCGACGCGGATGCCCGGCACGACGCGCTGGCATCCGCGCTGGCCACGGTGGGTGCCGCGATCCCGGTGCACTGGCGGCGGGGGCACGTGGACCGGTCCGATCTCGACCGGTTCCTGTTCGCACCAGAGGACATCGTGATCGTCGCCGGGCAGGACGGCCTCGTCGCGAATGTGGCGAAGTACCTCGACGGCCAGCCGGTCATCGGGGTGGATCCGGAGCCGGGCCGCAACCCGGGCGTGCTGGTGCGCCACCAGGCCGCCTCGGTGCGGGACCTGCTCGGGGCCGTCGTCGCCGGGCGCGCGGTCCTGGGCCGGCGGGTCATGGCCGCGGCGACCCTGGACGACGGCCAGGTCCTCACCGGACTCAACGAGCTCTACGTCGGCCACGCGAGTCACCAGTCGGCCCGGTATGTGCTGCGCACCGCGGACGGCCGGACCGAGCGCCAGTCCTCCTCGGGCGTACTCGCGGGCACCGGCACCGGATCCACGGGCTGGTGCGCCTCGATCGCCCACGACCGCAACGCCGGACCCCTGCTCCCGGCGCCGGACGCGGACACCCTCTGCTGGTTCGTCCGGGAGGCCTGGCCGTCCCCGGCGACCGGCGCCACCCTTACCGCTGGAGAGCTGAGTCATGGGAGCACGCTGGAGCTGACCTGCGAAAGCGACCGCCTCGTCGTGTTCGCCGACGGCGTCGAGGCCGACCACCTGACCCTCGCCTGGGGCCAGCGCATCACCCTGGGCACGGCCCCCCGCCACCTCAACCTGGTCCTCTGACCTCGCCCTGAGCGCCCGACGAGCACGACCGAGGGGGCCGGAGCCCCGAGCCCCGGTGCGGTGGGTTCTTGTTAGCGGTTCATGGCACGACCCGCCGGAGGCGGTCGGCCATAACCGCTAACAAGACCACCGTGGGTACGGCGGCCCAGCATCAGGGGACGAGGCCGGGTCAGGGGACTAGGCGGGATCAGGGGACTAGGCCGGGTCAGGGGACGAGGCGGAGTTCGTCGCGGATCGCGCGGTTGCGGGCGCGCGGGGTGAGTTCGGGCTCGGGCACCGGAGGTCTCTGGAACAGGAAT
>JAOPVE010000318.1 GCA_025963185.1 Actinomycetes bacterium | reverse complement strand
GGATCGTCAGCGCCGGCCGGCTGGAGCCGGTGCCGGGGACCAGCTTCGCCGGGATTTGGGGCGGCGCGACCCGTGCGGAGTGGCGCGGCCGGGGGATCTACCGCGCGCTGACGGCCGCGCGCGCCCGCTCAGCACTGGGAATGGGCAAGACACTGATCAACAGCGACTCCACCGAGTACTCGCGCCCGATCCTCGAACGTTCCGGCTTGGTCAAAGTCTCGACGACGACGCCCTACGACTGGCAGCGGTAAGCGCGCGACGAGCGAGTTCCGTCCCGCGAGTGGACTCGGGTCGGCCGGCCCTTGATCGACGAGCTGCGGCAGGCGAACGAACGGATCAGTGATCTCCTTGACAGCGAAAAAGTACATACTCTTCGATCATGATGGCGTTCTGGTAGATACCGAATTCTGGTATTACCAAGCCGGAGAACGCGCCCTGGCGGACATCGGATTGACTTTGGACAAGGATCACTACGTCCGGGACGTGAACCTGGGCTTGGGCACCTGGGCCCAAGCCAGGGCTGCAGGTATTGATGAACAGGCCATCAGCAGGCAGCGTGAGGTTCGTAATGTCTATTATCAGGAGTATTTGAGAACGGAGGCCATTGAGATCGAAGGCGTCGTTGATGCTCTCGCTGAGCTGTCAAAATACGTCCGCATGGCCATAGTGACGACTGCAAATCGTGTGGATTTTGCAATTATCCACGAACAGCGCCAAGTTACGAAGTTCATGGATTTCGTTCTTGTTCGCGAAGACTACAAGCTCGCCAAGCCGCACCCGGAACCATACCTGACCGGCTTAAAGCGCCTCGGGGCCACCAAAGAAGAGACACTGGTTGTCGAGGATTCATCCAGAGGGCTGAACTCGGCCGTAGCGGCCGGTATTGACTGCGCCATTGTCCATAACGACTTTACGAGAGCACAGGACTTTTCACGGGCTAGCTATCGAATCGAAGCCCTGGCCGAATTGAAGGATATCATCCTTAATGTAGCCGGAAGGAATATTACCAGCCGGATGCATACTCCTCACCGAAGATGAATCCTCTACAGCCGATGTGAGAACACCGACGGCGAAGAAGAGGACTGAACGACGACGAGCACCCGCCCCGGGCTCGATGCGCCCAGCACTGCGCAGACCCCCAGGGGCCCCCTTGCGCGCTCTGGCTAATTGGCATAGCTTTCTGGCTATGACAAGTAGCCAGTTTGTCGATGTGCCCGGTGGCCGGCTCGCCTACGACGTGGAGGGCCCCGGCGGCGGGCCGCTCGTCGTCGGCGTGCACGGGATGGGCGACAGCCGCGCCACCTTCCGCTTCCTCACCCCGCTGCTCACCAGCCGCGGCTACCGGGTCGCCACCCTCGACGCCCGCGGCCACGGCGAGTCCAGCGCGGTCTGGCCCGACACCAGCCAGCAGTCCACCGGAGCGGACCTCGCCGCGCTGATCCGGCACCTCGGCGGGCCCGCGATCATCGCCGGGAACTCCTCCGGCGCCGGATCCGCCGCGTTCCTCGCCGCCACCGAACCCGGCCTCGTCGCCGGGCTCGTCCTGATCTCCACCTTCGCCAGCGAGCCCACGCCGAACGCGCTGATGGCCGCCGCGCAGTACCTCGTCCTGCGCAGCCCGCTGCTGTGGGGGCTGTACTTCCGCAGCCTGTTCACCACCCGCAAGCCCGCCGACCTCAGCGAGTACGTCTCCCGCATGCGCGCGACTCTGCGCCAGCCGGGCCGGATGGCCGCGGTCCGCGGCGTGGTCGCGCCGGGAAACGCCCACTGGAGCGCGGTCGCCGGGCAGATCCGCTGCCCCGTGCTGATCGTTCACGGCAGCAAGGACCCGGACTACCCCGATCCGGCCGCCGCCGCCCGCGAGGCCCAGGCCCTGCTCACCGGCGCGGCCAGCACCGAGATCGCCATGATCGACGGCGCCGGCCACTACCCGCAGGCCGAACTACCCGAGGCCACCGCCCAGGCCATGGACGCCCTGCTGACGGCCGCCCGTGCCTAGAGCGGGCCTCACGCCGGTCGCCGTCGTCGACGCCGCACTCGAACTCCTCGACGCCGGCGACAGCGCGCCCACCCTCGCCGCCGTCGCCGGGCACGTCGGAGTCGCCGCGCCCTCCCTGTACAAACACGTGCCGGGCGCGTCCGGGCTGCGCCACCTCGTCGCGCTCCGGGTGATCGGCGAGCTCACCGCCCGGCTGCGCGCCGCCGCCACCGGCCGCAGCGGAGACGACGCCGTCGCCGCCCTCCTGCACGCCTGGCGGGACTACGTGCTCGCCCACCCCCACCGGTACGCGGCGATGCCCGTCCAGCCCCTCGGGGATCCGGACCTCGCCCGCGCCGCCTCCGGGATGCTCGACGTTGTCCTCGCCGTCCTCGCCGGGTACGGGCTGACCGGCCAGGACGCGATCCACGCCACCCGCCGGATCCGCGCGGCCGCGCACGGCTTCGCTACTCTCGAAGCCCAGGGCGGGTTCGGCCTCGCCGAGGACGCCAGCGAGAGCTATCAGGGACTCATCGACATGATCACGGCGAGCCTGCAGTGACCGATGTACACCGCTGGCTCGCCGCCCACAGCGCCCGGGACCTGCCCCACGCCGGCGGCAGCCTTTACGACCACCTCCTGCGCGTCCACGCCTGGATCACCGATCTCGGCCTCGGGCCCACCCTCGCGCTCGCCGGGCTCACCCACGCCGCATACGGCACCGACGGATTCACCACCGCCCTGACCAGCCACGACGACCGCGGCACCCTGCGAGCCCTGATCGGCGCGGACGCCGAGGCCATCGTCTACCGGTACGGCGCGTGCGACCGCGACCGCACCTGGCCACACCTCGCCGAGACCGCGCAGGTCACCGACCGCTTCACCGGCCACACCGGCACCCTCGGCCCGGCGGACCTGCGCGACTTCGCCGACCTGACGATCCTCAACGAACTCGACGTCGCCGCCCACGATCCGGGGATCGCCGCCGAGCACGGCGCCTACTTCCGCCGCCTGTTCACCAGCTGGGCACCGATCGCCTCACCCCAGGTCAGCGCCCAGGTCCGCTAGTCCTGCTCCAGGTCGCCCTCGGTGCGCAGGAACACCTCCTGCAGGGCCGCGATCGTCTCCGGCTCCGGCGCCGACCACAGCTTGCGGTCCGCCGCCTCCAGCAGCCGCTCCGCGATCCCGTGCAGCGCCCACGGATTCGCCTCGGACAGGAACGCCTGATTCTCCGGATCCAGCACGTAGGCGCTCGCCAGCTGCTCGTACATCCAGTCCGCGACGACCCCGGCGGTCGCGTCGTAGCCGAACAGGTAGTCCACCGTGGCCGCCAGCTCGAAGGCGCCCTTGTAGCCGTGGCGGCGCATGGCCGCGATCCAGCGCGGGTTGACCACCCGGGCCCGGAACACCCGGGCCGTCTCCTCGGTCAGGCTGCGGGTCCGGGCCGCGTCCGGGTTCGTGTTGTCCCCGATGTACGCGGCCGGGGCGCGCCCGGTCAGCGCCCGGACCGTCGCGATCATCCCGCCGTGGTACTGGAAGTAGTCGTCGGAGTCCGCGATGTCGTGCTCGCGGGTGTCGACGTTCTTGGCCGCGACCGCGATCCGCCGGTACGCCGACTCCATGTCCGGGCGCGCGGGCTCGCCGTGCAGGTCCCGGCCGTACGCGAAGCCGCCCCACACCGCGTACACCTCGGCGAGATCCGCGTCGTCGCGCCAGTTCCGGCTGTCGATCAGCGGCAGGATCCCGGCCCCGTACGCGCCCGGCTTCGACCCGAAGATCCGCAGCGTGGCCCGGCGCCAGTCGCCGTGCTCGTCACGGTCGGCCAGCGCGTGGGCGCGCACGTAGTTGTCCTCGGCCGGCTCGTCCAGCCCGGCCGCGAGCTGCACCGCGTCGTCCAGCATGGACACCACGTGCGGGAACGCGTCCCGGAAGAAACCCGAGATGCGGATCGTCACGTCGATCCGCGGCCGCCCCAGCTCCGCGAGGGCGATCGGCTCCAGCCCGGTGACCCGCCGCGAGGCCTCGTCCCACACCGGCCGGACCCCCAGCAGCGCCAGGACCTCGGCGATGTCGTCCCCGGCCGTCCGCATCGCGCTGGTACCCCACACCGACAGCCCCACGGACCGCGGCCACTCCCCCGTGTCAGCGCGGTACCGGGCCAGCAGCGAGTCCGCCATGGCCTGGCCGGTCTCCCACGCCAGCCCACTCGGGATCGCCTTCGGGTCCACCGAGTAGAAGTTCCGCCCCGTCGGCAGGACGTTGACGAGCCCGCGCAACGGCGATCCGCTGGGGCCTGCCGGTACGTACCCGCCGTCGAGCGCGTGCAGCACGTGGGTCAGCTCGTCGGTGGTGCGCGCCAGCCTCGGCACGATCTCGGCCGCCGCGAACCCCAGCACCGTCGTGACCTGCGCATCCTCCCGCCCGAGCACCTGCGCGGTCACCCCGGACACGGCGGGCTCGCCAGTGGGCCACCCCGCCGCCTCCATCGCCGCCACCAGCTCGCGAGCCACCGCCTCGGTCGCGTCGGTGTCGCCCCGGGTCCCGTCGGACTCCGACAGCCCCAGCGCCTCCCGCAACCCGGGCAGCGCGGCCACCTGCCCACCCCACATCTGCCGCGCCCGCAGCATCGCCAGCACCAGGTTCACCCGCGCCTCGCCGGACGGCGCCGAGCCCAGCACGTGCAGCCCGTCCCGGATCTGCGCGTCCTTCACCTCACACAGCCACCCGTCGACGTGCAGGATGAACTCGTCGAACTCGGCATCCCGCGGCCGGTCGTCCAGCCCCAGGTCGTGGTCGAGCCGCGCGGCCTGGATCAGCGTCCAGATCTGCGCCCGGATCGCCGGCAACTTCGCCGGATCCAGCATCGCGATGTTCGCGTGCTCGTCGAGCAACTGCTCCAGCCGCGCGATGTCCCCGTACGACTCCGCCCTCGCCATCGGCGGGATCAGGTGCCCGACCAGCGTCGCGTGTGCCCGCCGCTTCGCCTGCGTGCCCTCCCCCGGATCGTTGACCAGGAACGGGTACACCAGCGGCAGATCGCCCAGGGCCGCGTCCGTGCCACACGAGGCCGACATCCCCGCGTTCTTGCCCGGCAGCCACTCCAGGTTCCCGTGCTTGCCGACGTGGACCACCGCGTCCGCCCCGAACTCGCCCGCCAGCCACCGGTACGCGGCGAGGTAGTGGTGGCTCGGCGGCAGGTCCGGATCGTGGTAGATCGCCACCGGATTCGCCCCGAACCCGCGCGGCGGCTGCACCATCACCACCACGTTCTCGCTGCGCAGCGCGGCCAGCACGATGTCACCGCCGTCGGTGTACAGCTCGCCAGGAGCCTCGCCCCACGCGCCCGTCACCGACTCGCGCAGGTCCGCGGGCAAGGTGGCGAACCACTCCCGGTAGACCACCCCGGGGATCCGCACCGGGTTGCCCGCCAGCTGCGCCTCGGTCAACCAGTCCGGGTCCTGGCCACCCGCCGCGATCAGCGCGTGGATCAGCGCGTCGCCGTTCTGGTCCGCCACCCCGGGCAGCTCGCCGATCCGGTACCCGCGCTCGCCCATCGCCCGCAGCAGCCGCACCGTGCTCGCCGGGGTGTCCAGGCCGACGGCGTTGCCGATCCGCGAGTGCTTCGTCGGGTACGCCGAGAGCATCAGCGCGATCTTCTTCTCCCCCACCGGGATGTGCCGCAGCCGGGCGTGCTTCACCGCGATCCCGGCGACCCGCGCCGCCCGCTCCGGATCCGCCACGTACACCGGCAGGCCGTCCTCGCCGGTCTCCTTGAACGAGAACGGCACCGTGATGATCCGGCCGTCGAACTCCGGGATCGCCACCTGGGTCGCCGCGTCCAGCGGGGACAGCCCGTCGTCGCTCGCCTCCCACACCGACCGCGAGCTGGTCAGGCACAGCCCCTGCAGGATCGGCACGTCCAGCTCGGCCAGCACCCCGACATCCCACGCCTCGTCGTCGCCACCGGCGCTCGCCGTGGCCGGACGGGTGCCTCCGGCGGCGAGGACGGTCACGACCAGGGCGTCCACCTGGCGCAGGACCGCGAGCAGGTCGGGCTCGGCGGTCCGCAGCGAGGCGCAGAACAGCGGGACCGGCCGCCCGCCCTGGTCCTCGATGGCGCGGCACAGGCCCTCGGCGAACGCGGTGTTCCCGGCCAGGTGGTGCGCCCGGTAGTACAGGACGGCGATCGCCGGACCGGTGGTGTTCGCCGCGGTCCGCTCCAGGTGTCCCCAGGTGGGCGCGGGGACGGGCGGCGCGAACCCGTGACCGGTCAGCAGCACGGTGTCGGTGAGGAATCGGTGCAGCTCGGCCAGGTTCGCCGGGCCGCCGCACGACAGGTACGCGTGCGCCTCGGCGCAGACCCCGGCGGGGACCGTCGAGAGCCGCATCAGCTCGGCGTCCGCCGCCTGCTCGCCGCCCAGCACCACCACGGGGACCGGGCCCGTCAGCAGCGCCGCGAGCCCGTCCTCCCAGGCCCGCTGGCCGCCGAGGATCCGCACCACGGCGAGGTCCACGCCGTCGAGCAGCCCCGGCAGGTCGTCCACCGCCACCCGGGCCGGATTCGCGAGCCGGAACTCGGCGCCGCTGGCCTTGGCGCTCAGCAGATCGGTATCGGACGTCGACAACAGGAGGACTCGGGTCACGGACGCCCACTCTGGTGACCCGATCCGCGCGCCGTCAACTCACGCGCCGTGCGGAGCGCGCCGCTGTGAGATCCCCAACCGCGGGCGGCCCGGTCCGCGGCGGCCTCCGTAGTATCCGGCGGGTGCCCACTCGACCCGCTGGACCGCGATCCGGCCCGGACGCCTGCCCCGGCGCGCTGCGGCTGCACGACGCCGCGGACGGCGCCCTGGCGCGGGTCCGGCTGCCCGGCGGGCGGATCGCCGCGGGCCAGCTCGCCGCACTCGCGGCGCTGGCGGCCCGGTTCGGGGACGGGAACCTGGAGCTGACCTCGCGGGGAAACGCGCAGCTCCGTGGCCTGTCCGCGGACGCCGCCGAGCCACTCGCGGCGGCGCTGAGCGCGGCCGGACTCCTGCCCTCCCGGACCCACGAACTGGTGCGCAACATCGTGGCGTCCCCGCTGGCGGACCTCCCCGTCCGCGAACTCGACGCGGCCCTGCGCGCGGATCCCGGACTCGCCGCCCTGCCCGGCCGGTTCCTGTTCGCCCTCGACGGCGGATCCGGCGACACCCTCGCCCTCCGAGCCGACCTGACCGCGCTGCCGGACGGCGAGATCCTGCTGGCGGGCCATCGCTGCGGACTGCCCGGCGGGGATCCGCTCGCGAACCTGCTCGCCGCCGCGCACGACTTCCTCGACGAGCGCACCGCGCAGGGCGGGACGGCGTGGCGGCTGTCCGAACTGGACAACGGCCCGGCCGCGATCGCCGCCAGAGCCGGGGGACGCGGGGTTCCCGTCATGGTGCCCGCGCCGACCGTGGCGCCCCCCGTCGGGGTCCTGCCCGGTGCCCTGGGCGTCCTCGTTCCCCTCGGCCGCCTTACCCAGGACCAGGCGGCTGCCCTGCTCGGCACCCGCGCCCCGGCTTTCACGATCACCCCGTGGCGCGGCATCGTCGTGCCTGGCCAGCCCGCGACCGCGCCGCTGGCCGCGGCCGGACTGGTGCTCGACGCGTCCTCGCCGTGGGCCGGAGTCACCGCGTGTGCTGGGCTGCCGGGCTGCGCGAAGTCCCGTGCGGACGTGCGATCCGACGCGGCCGCGAACCTGCCCGCGCCCGGACCGCGCCCGGTGCACTGGATCGGCTGCGACCGCGGCTGCGGCAGCCCGTCCGGGGAGTTCACGCGCGTGCTCGCGACCGGCGGCGGCTACGAGATCAGCCGCGGCGGCCGGATCCTCGCCGAGAACGCCCCCGCCGCCGCCGTACGGGAGATCCGATGACTCACAGTTACGTCACCGACGGGGCCGAGATCTACCGGCAGTCGTTCGCGACGATCCGCGCCGAGGCGGACCTGACCGGCCTCCCGCCGTCCATGGCCCGGGTCGCGGTCCGGATGATCCACGCGTGCGGCATGACCGACCTGGTCAGCGACCTTGCATACAGCCCCGATGCGGCGGACGCCGGGCGCAAGGCACTGCTCGCGGGCGCACCGATCCTCTGCGACGCCGAGATGGTGGCCGCCGGGATCACCCGCAAGCGGCTCCCGGCCGCCAACGAGGTGGTGTGCACGCTGCGTGATCCGTCGGTCCCGGATCTCGCCGCCGCACTGGGCACCACCCGCAGCGCCGCCGCCCTGGACCTGTGGGCCGGCCGGCTCGGCGGATCCGTCGTCGCGATCGGCAACGCCCCCACCGCGCTGTTCCGGCTGCTCGAACTCATCGAGGCGGGCGCGCCGGAACCGGCCCTGATCCTCGGTATCCCGGTGGGGTTCATCGGCGCGGCGGAGTCCAAGCACGCACTCGCCGAGTCCGGGTTGGAGCACATTGTCGTGCGTGGCCGGCGCGGCGGCAGCGCGATCACGGCGGCGGCCGTCAACGCCCTCGCCAGCGAGGAAGAGTGATGACGACAGGGCGGCTGTACGGGGTCGGGCTCGGACCCGGCGATCCGGAACTGGTGACGGTCAAGGCCGCGCGGCTGATCGGCGCGGCCGACGTGATCGCCTACCACTCCGCCCGGCACGGCCGCAGTATCGCCCGCTCGATCGCCGAGCCCTACCTGCGCGAAGGCCAGATCGAGGAGCCGCTGGTCTACCCCGTCACCACCGAGACCACCGGCCACCCCGGCGGCTACCAGGGCGCGATCGACGAGTTCTACACCGCGGCGGCGGCCCGGCTCGCCGCCCACCTCGACGCCGGGCGCGACGTCGTCGTGCTGGCCGAGGGCGATCCGTTCTTCTACGGGTCCTACATGCACATGCACAAGCGGCTCGCGGATCGGTACGAGACCGCCGTCATACCGGGGGTGACCTCGGTGAACGCGGCCGCGGCGGTGCTAGGCCGGCCGCTCGTCGAGCGCGACGAGGTGCTCACCGTCCTGCCCGGCACCCTCCCGCCGGACGAGCTCGCGGCCCGGCTCGCGGCGCCCGGCTCGGCGGCGATCATGAAGCTCGGCCGCACGTTCGCCGGGGTCCGGGAGGCGCTGGAGACCTCCGGACGGCTCGCCGACGCCTGGTACGTCGAGCGCGCGACCACCGAGAACGAGCGCGCGCTCCCGCTGGCCGACGTGGACCCGGAGACGGTCCCCTACTTCTCCCTCGCCCTGCTGCCCAGCCCGCTGACCACCACCACCAGCCCCGTGACCTGCGCCGACGTGGGCGAACCCGCCGGGAGTGTGACGGTCGTCGGCCTTGGACCCGCCGGGCGGGACTGGCTGACCCCGGAGGCACAGGCGGCCATCGCCGAGGCCGACGAGCTGGTCGGCTACGCCCCCTACCTGGCCCGGATCGCGCCCAACCCCCGCCAGAACCGGCACGCCTCGGACAACCGGGTCGAGGCCGAGCGCGCGGCGTTCGCCCTGGACCTGGCCCTGCGCGGCCGCCGGGTCGCGGTGATCTCGTCGGGCGACCCAGGGGTGTTCGCCATGGCCGCCGCGGTGCTCGAAGTCGCCGAGGATCCGCGCTGGAAGGACGTCCCCGTCCGGATCGTCCCCGGCCTGACCGCCGCCCAGGCCGTCGCGAGCCGCGCGGGCGCCCCGCTGGGCCACGACTTCTGCGTGCTCTCGCTCTCCGACCGCCTCAAGCCCTGGGACGTGATCGCCGCCCGCCTGGCCGCCGCCGCCGCCGCGGACCTCGTGATCGCCCTCTACAACCCGGCCTCGCGAACCCGGACCGAGCAGATCGCCAAGACCAAGGCTCTGCTGCTGGAGCACCGGGCGCCCGAGACCCCCGTGATCGTCGGCAGAGACGTGGGCGGACCGGACGAGTCCGTGCAGGTCACCACCCTCGCCGACCTCGACACCACGCGGATCGACATGCGCTGCCTGCTGATCGTCGGCTCCTCCCAGACCCGGATCTC
>JAOPVE010000045.1 GCA_025963185.1 Actinomycetes bacterium | reverse complement strand
CGGCCATCGCCACCAGCCGCCGGATCGCCGCCGCGCGGTCCAGCTCGACCACGAGCCGGCCGGCCAGCGGTCGGGACTCGCACGCGGCCCCGGTCCGGATCTGCGCGGCGATCGCCCCGGGGTCCTCGCCACCCGGATCGTCCGCGGTGAGGACCGTGACGTCGGCCAGGCTCGCGGCCACCGATCCGAGCGCGGGCCGGTTCCCCGCCTCCAGCCCGCCGCCGTGCCCGAACCCGACCAGCAGCCGTCCCCGGGTCTGGTCGCGGACCGCCCGCAGAGCCGCCGCCAGCGCCGACGGGGTCCTCGCCGCGTCCACGACGACCCCGAAGTCCTGCCCGCACTCGATCCGCTCCATCCGGCCGGGGACCGTCGTGGACCGCGCGGCGGCGACCACATCGGCCAGGTCCGCGCCGAGACCCAGCACCACTGCGGCAGCCGCGAGCCAGTTCGCCACGTTCATCGCCCCGGCCAGCGGGGTCGCGACCTCCGCCGATCCCCACGGGGTGTCCACTGTGAACGCCGCGCCGCCACCGTCGATCCGGATCGCGCGGGCGCGCACATCGGCCCGGGCCCGAACCCCGAACGTCAGAACCCGCCCGCGGCAGTACCGGGCGAACAGCGGCGCGACCGGGCTGTCGGCGTTGAGGACCCCGAGGCCACCGTCCCCGACCAGGGTGAACAGGCTCGCCTTCGCCGCGAGGTAGGCCTCCATCGACCCGTGGGCCTCCAGCCGGTCCGGGCTCAGGTTCGTCAGGACCGCGGCCGCCGCCGAACAGCCGCGCAGCTCGTCCGCGGCCAGCGCCACCGAACTCGCCTCGACCGCCGCGGCCCCGCAGCCGTCCAGCGCGAGCCCCGCCAGCGCCCGGTGCACGCCCCCGGCTCGCCCCAGCGGGCCGGTCAGGCAGCCCGAGCGCACCCCCGAGGCCTCCAGCGCCGCCGCGATCAGCCGGACCGTCGTCGTCTTCCCCGCGGTCCCCGTCACCCCCACCACCGTCATGACCCGCGACGGATCGCCGTACAGCGCCGCAGCCACATCCCCGGCCAGGTGCGCCGGCGCCGAGTCTGCACGCATCATCCCCACCACCGGGACCCCGGCCGGGACCTCGACCGCGCCCGGATCGCCGGCCACCACCGCCACCGCGCCCCGCGCGACCGCCTCCGAGGCGAACCGCTCGCCGCCCGGCGCGGCCACGAACACGGTCCCCGGGCCAGGACAGCGCCAGTCGAGCCCCACTCCGCCGATCACGGTAGCGGGATCCCCACTGACCAGACGCGCGCCGGCCAGACCGGTCACGAGACCGGCGGCAGTGGTGCTGAGCTGCGGCTTCATCAACGGGACCCTAGAGAGCGGATGTCAAGAACCTGTGACCGCACGATGGGCTTCCGCGCTGGCACCGAGGGATTCCGCCGGGTGGCACAACCGGTACGGCGAGGCCGCTCCGCTGTGGACCCCCAGGATCGGGGACCCGCTCCACCCGGCCCGGCCGCGCGCACGGGACTGACCACCGGCCGCGCCGAGCCGGTGCTCTAACCTGCACCCATGGCCACTGCTGCCGGACAGCCCCGGACCCTGGCGGACACCACCGAGGAGTTTCGCGCCTTCTGGGCCGAACGGCACCTGGCCACCCTCACCACGATCCGCCCCGACGGCACCCCCCACGTCGTCCCCGTCGGCGTCACTCTCGACCTGGACACCGGCACCGCCCGCATCATCACCTCGGCCAACTCCCGCAAGGCCCGCAACGTCGCCGAGGCCGGCACCCTGCCCGTCGCGATCTGCCAGGTCGACGGCCGCCGCTGGTCCACCCTCGAAGGGCAGGCCCGGGTACGCACCGGCGCCGAATCCGTCGCCGAAGGGGTCCGCCGGTACGCCGAGCGCTACCGCGAGCCCCGCGAGAACCCCGAGCGGGTCGTCATCGAGATCGCCGTCCAGCGGATCCTGGGCAGCGTGTGAACAAGGCCAGCGTCACGATGGAACTCGCGCACCCCGTCACCGTCGCGGGCATCGGCGCCGGCGGCTGGGACGGCCTCCCGCCCGCTACCCGCGCCGCGATCACCGCAGCCACCGTGCTCGTCGGCAGCGACCGCCAGCTCGCCCTGATCCCCGCCGGGCTCGTTGCTGATGGCCCGGCCACCCGGATCCCGTGGCCCACCCCACTCGTCCCCGCGATCCCCGGGATCCTCGCCGAGCACCGCGACGAGACGATCTGCGTGCTCGCCAGCGGGGATCCGACCTGCTACGGGATCGGATCCACCCTGGTCCGCCTCCTCGGCCCCGGCCAGGTGCGAGTGCTGCCCCACCCGTCCTCGGTGTCGCTCGCACGGGCCCGGCTCGGGTGGCGCGCCGACCGGACCGCCGTCACCAGCCTCGTCGGCCAGCCCACCGAGACCCTGCACCCCCTCGTCCAGCCCGGCCGGCAGATCCTCGTGCTCAGCCCCGGATCCGCCACCCCCGCCCAGATCGCCGCCCTGCTGTGCGCGCGCGGCTACGGGCCGAGCCACCTGACCGTCCTCGAACAGCTCGGCGGGCCCGCCGAACGCCAGCTCACCGGCACCGCCACGCACTGGGACCACCCGGACGTCGATCCGCTCCACGTCGTCGCCGTCGACTGCGTCCCCGAGCCCGGCGCGCCCCTGCTCCCCACCACCCCGGGCCTGCCCGACACCGCCTACGACACCGACGGCCAGCTCACCAAACGCGAGATCCGTGTCATCACCCTCGCCGCCCTCGCCCCCGTCCCCGGCCAGCTCCTCTGGGACGTCGGCGCCGGATCCGGCAGTATCGCCATCGAGTGGATGCGCACCCACCCCACCTGCCAGGCGATCGCCATCGAACGCGACCCCACCCGATCCGCCCGCATCGCCGCGAACGCCGCCGCACTCGGCGTCCCCGCCCTGCGCGTCGTCACCGCACCCGCCCCGGCCGCACTCGCCGGGCTCCCCGCACCCGACGCCATCTTCGTCGGCGGCGGCGCCACCACCCCCGGCCTCCTCCACGACACCTGGCACGCCCTGCGCCCCGGCGGACGGCTCGTCGCCACCGCCGTCACCCTCGAAACCGAACAGGCGCTCGCCAGCCGGTACGCCGAACTCGGCGGCGAGCTGACCCGGATCGCCGTGAGCCGCGCCGCGCCCGTCGGCGGCTTCACCGGCTGGCGGCCGGCCATGCCGGTGACCCAGTGGGCGGTGACCAAGCCGTGACCGTCCACTTCATCGGGGCCGGACCCGGCGCCGCCGACCTGATCACGGTCCGCGGCCAGCGCCTCATCGCGTCCTCGCCGGTGTGCCTATACGCGGGCAGCCTCGTGCCCGCCGAGCTGCTCGGACACTGCCCGCCCGGAGCCCGGCTCGTCGACACCGCGAACCTCACCCTCGACGAGATCGTCGCCGAACTCGCCGCCGCGCACGCCGCCGGGCTGGACGTGGCCCGGCTGTGCTCTGGGGATCCGTCCGTGTTCAGCGCCGTCGCCGAGCAGGTCAGGCGGCTCGACGCGGCCGGGATCCCCTACGACATCACCCCCGGGGTGCCCGCGTTCGCCGCGGCGGCCGCCTCGCTGCGCCGCGAGCTCACGGTCCCCGGCGTGGCCCAGACCGTGATCCTCACCCGGACCGCCCAGCGCGCGACCCCGATGCCGCCGGGGGAGGACCTCGCCACCCTCGGAGCCAGCCGCGCCACAATCGTGCTGCACCTCGCCGTCCAGCGGATCGCCGAGGTCGCAGCGGAACTCGCCGCCAGCTACGGCGAGGACTGCCCCGTCGCGGTGGTGGCGAGGGCCAGCAGGGACGACGAGCTGATCCTGCGCGGCACCCTCGCGGACATCGCCGGACAGGTCGCCGAGGCCGGGATCCGGCGCACCGCCGTGATCGTCGCCGGAGCAGCCCTCACCGCCGCCCAGTTCCCCGACAGCCACCTGTACTCCGCCGAGCGGTGCCGCAGCTGAGCCGCGTCCTGCTGCCGCGGCGAGTCCTCGTCCTTGGGGGGACCGCCGAAGGCCGGGAACTCGCCGCCGCGCTCCACGCCGCCGGGATCGCCGTCGTCAGCTCGCTCGCCGGGCGGGTCACAGCACCCCGGCTACCCCCCGGCGAGATCCGGATCGGCGGGTTCGGCGGACCCGACGGCCTGGCCCGCTACCTGCGCGAACACCGGATCACCGCGGTCGCCGACGCCACCCACCCGTTCGCCGCCGCGATGACCGCCTCGGCGGTGGCCGCCTGCGCTCAGGCGGGGGTTCCCCTCGTCGTCCTGCGCCGGCCCGGCTGGACCGAACAGCCCGGCGACGACTGGCTGCGGGTGCCCTCGCTCGCCGAGGCCGCCCGCGCCGTCACCGGACGCGTCTTCCTCACCGTGGGCCGCCAGGGCCTCGCCCCCTTCGCGGACCGGCCCGACTGCTGGTTCCTGATCCGCTCCGTCGATCCGCCGGCCCCGCCCCTGCCCGCCCACCACCGGATCCTGCTCAGCCGCGGCCCCTTCACCCTGCCCGCCGAGCGGGACCTGCTGCGCGAGCACCGGATCGGCACGCTCGTCACCAAGGACAGCGGGGGAGCCCTCACCGCGGCCAAGCTCGGCGCCGCCCGCGAACTGGGGATCGCCGTGGTCATGGTCGACCGCCCCCCGCCCCCGGCCGCACCGCTCGCCAGCACCACGGCCGGCGCACTCCGCTGGATCGATGATCTTCCCTAACCTTCCCTTTCTCTGGCATGATGCGGAGTAACAGGGAAGGATAAGGAATGCCTGAGGATCTGTACTCACCCGAACAAGTCGCCGCCCAACTCGGCCTCCACGTCCGGACCGTCCGCAACTACGTCCGCGACGGCCGCCTCAAGGCCACCCGGATCGGCAAGCAGTACCGCATCACCGGCGCCGACCTCGACGCCTTCACCGGCGCCCCCCAGCCCGCCTCGCCCGCCGCTGGCCCCACGACAGACGCGCCCACGGCCGAGGTCACCTCGGTCGTCCACGCCGACGGGATCAGCCCGGCGCTCGCCCACCGGATCAGCACCCTCGTCCTCGCCTCCGCCCAGGCACCCCGCGACGGCGACGCACCGCTGCGCGTCCAGACCAGCCACGACCCCGCCCGGGGCCGCCTCACTCTCGTCGTGCTCGGCAGCCCCGGATCCACCGCCGCCGTCCTCCGCCTTGTCGACGCCCTGCTGGAGGAGGAGACCCCATGAACCACTACCGATCCGCAGCCGGAGCCATAGCCGTCGAGCAGCGCTACCGCGAGATCCTCGCCGCCTGGCCGGTCCCCAGCCGGCAGTTCACGATCCCCACCAGGGCGGGGGACACCTTCGTCGTCGCGTCCGGGCCCGAGGACGCGCCGCCCGTGATCGCGCTCCAGGGATCCGGGGCGAACGCCGCCTACTGGCTGCGGCAGATCCCCGGGTGGTCCCAGCACCTGCGCGTCTACGCCGTGGACGTCCCCGGCGAGCCCGGCCTGAGCACACCCGCCCGGCCCACGCTGGCCTCCGGCGCCTACTCGGCCTGGCTCGGCGACGTCCAGGACGCCCTCGGCCTCACCCACACCGCACTCGCCGGGATCTCCCTCGGCGGCTGGATCGCCACCAGCTACGCGACCGAGCACCCCGAGCGCGTCACCCGCCTCGCCCTGATCTCGCCCAGCGGCATCGGACCCGTCCGGCCCCGCTTCCTGCTCACGGCCCTGCTGCTGCGGCCATTCGGCGAGTGGGGGCTGCGCCGCACTCTGCGCGTCGCACTCGGCCCGGCCGTCGATACCAGCGGCGCCGATCCGTCGTTTCCCCTGCTGGTCGCCCGGAACTTCCGGCCCCGCCGCGAGCGGATCCCCACCTTCACGGACGGCCAGCTGCGGCGGCTCACGATGCCGGTGCTCGCCGTCCTCGGTGCCCAGGACGCGCTGCTCGACTCCCGCGACACCGCCCGGCGGATCGGCGCGAACATTCCCAGCGCCACGGTCGTCCTCGCCCAGGACGCCGGCCATCACCTGCCCGACCAGACGACCGCCGCGGCCGCGTTCCTCCACCAGGGCGGTGGGGCGTGATGGGTGACGTCCTGACCCGCGTTGGCGGCGTCGTCGTGCTGGTCTGCGATCCGGCCGGCCCGCCGATGCGCACCGAGGGAGACGCCATGGACGTCATCGCCGTGGCCCTCGGTGACGACGCCGAGTGGGTCGCCGTCCCGGCCGAGCGCCTGGGGGAGGGCTTCTTCGACCTGAGCACGGGGATCGCCGGGCAGATCCTCCAGAAGTTCACCTCCTACCAGCGCCGCCTGGTGGTCACCGGGGACATCTCCGCCCACCTGGCGCGCAGCACCGCGCTGCGGGGGCTGGTCGCCGAGTGCAACCGCGGCCGCCACGTCTGGTTCCTGGATGACCTCGACGCCCTGCGGTCCCGGCTGGAACCGGCCACATTTCGCCAATGAGTGCGTGCTACTTGACCACACAAGTAACGACGGCGAAGGCCGCGGAACGGCGGTGGGGTAGTGTTCGCCGCGCCCGGAACGAACTGGGCATGAGGATCCGAGGAGGTGGGAGTCATCGACGCTGTGCCAGGCTGGGTGCTCTCACCTCGCCGCCGGGCGGCCCGTCCGCCCCGGTGACGTCGTGA
>JAOPVE010000278.1 GCA_025963185.1 Actinomycetes bacterium | reverse complement strand
GCCCGGATGACCGGTGTGGACCTCACCGAGCGGGCGGTCGCCATCACGGCGGACCGGCTGCGCGCCGAGGGCCTGCGGGCCGGGCTCGGTGTCGCCGACGCCGAGGACCTCCCGTTCGCGGACGCCTCGTTCGACATCGTGTGGTCGTGGGGGGTGCTGCACCACACGCCCCGCAGCGAACGGGCGCTCCGCGAGGCCGCCCGGGTGCTGCGCCCCGGTGGCCGGTACGCGGTGATGGTCTACCACCGGCACTCCTGGCTCGCGGCGGCCGCGTGGGTCCGCTTCGGGCTGTTGCGGTTCCGCCCGGCGATGACCCTCGGCCGTGCCGTGGCGCACATCGAGAGCACAGGCACCCGCGCCTACACCCGCCCTGAACTGGCCCGCTGCCTCGGGGATCTGCTGACCGAGCTGCGGATCACCCCCGTGCTGACCCACTGGGATCGCCGGGTCGCGCCGGGAATCGCCCGCCTGACGGGTGACCGGGCTGGCTGGTTCCTCCTGGTCGAGGGCGTCCGGCGGGTGGCCAGTCCAGATAACGGCACCTCAGCGGCGGTGTGAGGCGATCAGGAAGCTGCCCTGGCGGAGCCGGTTCAGGAAGAACCGGGACACCGCGTCCGGCAGCGCCGCGAGGATCGCGGTCTTGATCCGCCCGCTGGGCAGCGGGATCATCTCCGGCTTGTCCCCGCAGATCCGGAGCCGCTCGACGGGCAGCCCCTGGGTGGCGGCCAGCGATCGCCATTCGCGCGGCGAGTAGTAGCGGGCGAGCGCGCCGTCGGTGCCGCGCTGGACGGTCCGGTGCAGCGACCGGGTGCGCAGCAGGTCACCGGTCAGCAGGCCGCGGATCAGCCCGCTCATCACGAAGTAGCCCCAGAAGCTGCGGTGATAGACCATCACGACGGCCCGGCCGCCCGGCCGCAGCACCCGGCGAATCTCCGCGAGGATCTGCGGGGTGTTCGCGCTGTGGTGCAGCACGCCCCAGCTCCAGACGAAGTCGAAGGTGGAGTCGGGGAAGTCGAGCCGCTCGGCGTCCATCTGCCGCAGGTCACCGTCCAGCCCGAGGATGGTGAACCGGCCCTGGGTGTTGGCGACCGCCTGGGCGGTGAGGTCGATGCCCGTGAAGGTTCTGGCGTGGGCGGCGATCAGGGCGGCGTGGGTGCCGCTGCCGATCCCGATCTCCAGGACGTCCATCGTGGGCAGTTCGCCGTACGGGATCAGCTGGTCGAAGGCGCGCTCGCGGGCGGGCAGGAACGTTTGCGCCGCGGTCAGGAACGCCTGGTCGATGCGCTCGTAGAAGGCCGGCGTTCCGCGGGCGCCGGTGGCGGTGCCGCTCCAGTCGTACTCCATGGGGTGGGACTCCCACCACTGCCGGTTCGCCTCCTGCCAGCGCTCGGCCTCGGCGGCGCTGGCGGGAAGGGCGGTCGGGCGCTCGAAACCGTCGATCAATCCGTGGTCGGGCATTCTGGGACTTCTCTCGCCGGTGGAAGGTCTGTCGTCAGTTCTCGGCGATGCCGAGCGTCAGGTACGGCGGGTCGGGCACGGGCGCCCACAGCGGATCGGCGGCGTCGCCGTCGTAGAAGACATAGCCGTGCGGACGGAGCAGGTCCCGCACCTGTCCGGAGTTTTCCCCGGCGACCTCGCAGATCAGCGTCGGCCGGTGCGCGAGGACGTCGTGACCGCCGGCGAGCGCCAGGAGCTCGGCGCCCTCGATATCGATCTTCAGCACGTCGGGCAGCGGAAAGTAGCCCGCGAGCCAGTCGAGCGTCCCGGTCGGTACCAGGTCGACGCGCCGGGCGCCGCCGGTCTGGGTGGATCCGTAGCCGTCGAGGAAGTTCGTCGAGCGATTGCGCCGGGCGATCGAGAAGCGGCTGACCCCGTTCGTGTCGCTCACCGCGATCGGCAGCACCTGCACCGGAGCCAGCCCGGCGTTCGCGGCCTGTGACCGGCGCAGCAGGTTCACGAGCCAGGAATCGGGCTCGACCGCGAGCACCAGGCCGTCCTTTCCGGCGGCGGCCGCCGCGGCCAGGCTGAACAGGCCGACGTTGGCGCCGATGTCCCAGACGACGCTGCCGGGCGTGACGGTCAGCTCGACCAGCCGCAGCAGGGGCGGATCGACGCCGGTGAGCCGGGGCCGCAGGTAGCGCAGCCCCGCCTCGGACGAGGTGTACAAGCGCACCTGGTGGAAGGGGCGGGGGAGCCGCCGGCGCAGCACGATCCGATGGGTCAGCTGCTCGGCCATCGACCGGACCGTCACCGGGTGCTCCTAGGGCTTGAAGAAGAGCGCGGTGTCCCAGACGCCCGAGCAGGTCCAGATCCTGCGCCAGTCCGCCATCGCCGTGCGGACCTCGTCCCAGATCGGGCCGTCCGCCCCCTGCGCGAGCGTCCGCGAGTTCGGCGACCTCGATCGTGAGGGCAGGAACCAGTTGACGTTGTCGATGACGAGCAGTCCGCCGGATCGCAGTTTCGGGATGGCGGCCAGCGCGCTGTAGTCGCGGTAGATGCCGTCGACCAGCGCGAAGTCGAGGCTCGCGTCGGCGAACCGGGCGGCGACCGTGACGTACTCGCTCTGGTCGCCGCGGTCGTCGGGAACGTCACGGGGGGCGAAGACGTAGTCCACGTTGTGCAGTTCGCGCTCCTTGAGCCGCGCGGACACGGTGGCGTGCCAGCCCTGGTCGTGCTCGACGCTCGTGAGGTGGCCCGAATGCCCGCCGAGCCAGGAGGTGCTCCGGCCGGAGCCGAACTCCAGGCCGTGGTCGGACGGCCGGAGCATGGTCTCCAGGATCTGGTTGGCCTGCGGGGTGAGCCACGGGTGGTCCGGATGCCCGGCGCTGTACCGCATCTCGCGAACCCGGTCGTAGACGTAGCGCGGAGTCCAGTGGCGGAATGTACGCATGGGCACCTCCTTCGCGTGTGGTGACGGCTCGGTGGTGCCATCCGCGTAGTCCCGTTTGATACGTTCAGGACCATTATTCCCGATAAAGCGCTACTAGGCGGTTTCCCCAGAGGGGCGTGGCGCGGGGTGGTTTCGCGGGCCTCCGCCGGAGCGTGAGCAAGGGGAAACGATGCGGACGCTGCTCGACGTGGCCGGCGGCCAGATGGGCGGCGCGCGGCGGTTCGCCGACGAACTCGACGGCTACCGCCGGACACGAGGGGCCGGCCTGCGCGTCGCCGGATCCGGGCGGATGTTGTCCATTCCGTACCTCGCGCGGCGGGAGGCCCGGCTGGCCGCCGAGCCCCGGCTCCGGCGTTTCGTCGCCCTCAACAACTATTCGGCCGCCGGCGGCTGGGCCGAGCGGTGGGTGCTGCTGCGCAACGCGCTGCATTTCCTGCGCGCCGGGGAGAAGAAGCGGATGCCGCCCGGCCTGGTGCGCCGGGTCGAGGGCCAGGCCCGGCTCGTGACCGCGCTGCTGCGCCGGGCGGACGTCGTGGTCGTCCCGACCCGGAGCATGCACGACCGGGTGCTGGACCGGCTGCCGTGGCTGGCGGACCGCACGGTGGTGCGCGCCCACCCGCTCACGCCGCCGGTGTGGACGCGCGACGCGGGCGCGGTGCTGCTCTGCCCCGTGCTGTTCGCGCCGTTCAAGGACATCGAATTGCACCTGCGGACGCTCGCGGCCGCGGTTCCGAAGGTGCGCGCCGAGTATCCCGCCTTCCGCGTCCAGGTCACCTGTACCGCCGGGGAACTGCGGAGCGCGCGGGTGAGCGAGACGGCGGGCCTGGAGCCGGCCGGCCGCGTCACGGCTGCCGAGGTGGACGACCTGCACAGCCGGTCCAGTGTGCTGTTCTACCCCGGCGAGGTGGAGTCCTTCGGCTACCCGGCCGCCGAGGCGCGGCTGTCCCGCACCCCCGTCGTCGGGCTGGACACCGCCACCAACCGGGAGGTCGCCGGCGATGCGCTGGTCCCCTTCGGCAAGGCCGATCCCGACTCGCTGGCCCAGGCCTGCATCCAGGCGCTGCGCATGGTGCTGCCGCCGCTGGCCGTGAACCCCTTTGACCCCGTGGCGTACTTCGACTGGCTCTCCGGCGCCGCCCTCTGACCGCCTACAGGTGCTCGATGTTGGCCCCGCGCAGCCGGTGGCAGCAGTCCAGGACCCACGGCGCGCTCTGCTGGATGAGGTCGTAGTCGACGTCGTCGTGGCTGGTCAGCAGCAGGACCGCGTCGGTTTCGGCGAGCAGCGGCGCCGTGATCTCGACCCGCTCGGCCTGGCCGGCCAGGTGGCGCGGGTTGACCAGCGCGTCCGCCGCGCTGACCCGGGCGCCGAGCTCGCCCAGCAGCTCCACCACGCGGGTCGCCGGCGACTCCCGGGCGTCGCTGCTGTTCTTCTTGTACGCGAGCCCGACCACCAGGATGGATGATCCGCGCACGGGCTTCTGCCGGGCGTTGAGTGCCAGGGTCACCCGCTGCACCACGTAGTCCGGCATGTGCTCGTTGACGTCGCACGCGAGCTCCACCAGCCGGAAGTTGCGGCCGGTCGCCTGCTTGACGTGCCACGACAGGTACGCCGGATCGATGGGCAGGCAATGACCGCCGACGCCCGGCCCCGGTGTGAACCGCATGAAACCGAACGGCTTGGTCGCGGCCGCGTCGATGACCTCCCAGATGTCGACGCCCAGCTCGCGGGCGAAGATCGCGAGCTCGTTGACCAGCGCGATGTTGACGTGCCGATAGGTGTTCTCCAGCAACTTGGTGCACTCCGCGGCCCGCAGGGTGGACACCGGCACCACCTGGTGGGTGATCTTGCCGTAGAAGGCGGCGGCAGCGTTCAGCGATCGCTGGTCGAGTCCGGCGACGATCTTGGGGGTCGTCTCCAGATTCCATTCGGTGTTGCCGGGATCGATCCGCTCGGGACTGTAGGCGAGCAGGAAGTCCTCGCCGGCGGCGAGTCCGCTGCCGGCTTCCAGGACGGGGCGGAGCAGGTCCTCGGTGGTCCCCGGGTAGGTCGTGGACTCCAGGACGATGAGGCTGCCGGGCGTCACGTGCGGCGAGAGCTGCCGGCCGGCCTCGGCGATGAACGAGACGTCGGGCGACCGGTCCCGCAGCGGTGTGGGCACGGTGATGACGGCGACCGAGAAGCCGGCGGTGTCCTGGTAGTCCGCGGTGGGGACGTAGTGGCCGGACGTCAGGGCGGCGCGCAGCTGGCCGTCCGGAACGTCCTCGATGTAGGAGCGGCCGGCGGCAAGGTCGGCGACCCGGCTCTCGCTGACGTCGAGGCCGACGACGTCGAATCCGACCTCGACCGCGCGCATCGCGAGCGGGAGACCCACGTAGCCCTGCCCGACGACCACGATACGTTCGCTCTTCTCGTTCACCGGGATCGCCACGGTCACCAGCCTTCTGTTCGCGAGCCAGTCCGGGCCGGTGCCGTCCCGGATCTGGGCTTAGCCGGTCGGGTCAGAGGAGCCGTGCGCAGGCGAGGGCGGCGTACCTGGCCGGGTGGAACTGCTCGCGGGACCACGCCGCGGCCGCGATACCCATCTCGCCGATCCGCTGCGGATCGGACAGAATCTCGCCGAGGACGCGGGCAAGGGCCTGTGGCGACTGATCCGCCGGTGAGGCTCCCGTGACTCCCGCGCGGAACGCGTCGCTGGAGCCGCCGTAGGCGGGCGCGACCACGGGCGTCCCGGCCACCTGGGCTTCGAGCAGCACGAGCCCGAACCCCTCTCCGGCCGCGATCGGGGCGTTCTGCAGCCGGGTCGCGAGGACGAACAGATCCGCGGCGGCGAACTCGGCGGCGAGATCGGCGTCGGGCAGGTTGGACCGCAGCGAGCAGAAGGGCGTGGCCGTGATGAGCTCGTCGAGTTCGGGCTCGGGCGCGCCGCTCCCACACACCGTGAGCTGGATGTCGGTCCGGCCGGTGAGCCGGATCGCCTCGACGAGCGCCGGCAGCCCCTTCTCCCGCCAGCCCGAGAGCCGGAACGAGGTCATCAGCCGGACGCCGGGCCGCGCCTCACGTGGCGCGTGGGCGGCTGCGACGAGGGTGGCGAACCACTCCGGCGACAGCCCCGGTGGGAGCACCATGGCCCGGACCCGGGGGAAGAGCGCGCCCGCGCTGAAGCCGCTGACGGCGACTGGCCGGACGCCGCGGCGCGCGAGCATCCGGTAGATCACGTTGTGCCGGGTCGCCGACCAGAACTCGGCGCCGTGCAGGACGACGGTGATGCCGTCGATGTCGCGCCGGCGCGCGGCGGCCAGCGCCGTGGGGAGCAGGTTCATGTGCGCCACCACGAGCCTGGCCGGCTCGCGGTCGCCGGTCAGCTGTGCCCGCACGCGGCGGTAGAGGCCTCGGTGTGCCGTGTGCGTGCGGGACTGCCGGTCCTGGTGAAGATCGAGGCGGTCAGCGGTCAAGCCGAGGAAGCGCAGCGACGTCTGGATGGTCTCGACGTAGCGCTCGATCCCTCCGCCGAG
>JAOPVE010000258.1 GCA_025963185.1 Actinomycetes bacterium | reverse complement strand
ATCACGCTGACGCCGCCGGCGAGCTTCGCCAGCCGCTCCTGCAGCTTCTCGCGGTCCCAGTCGGAGTCGGACGCCTCGGCCTCGGCCTTGATCTGCGCGATCCGGCCCTGGAGCTCGGCCTTGTCACCGCCGCCGTCGACGATCGTCGTCAGGTCCTTGGTGACCGTGACGCGCCGGGCGCTGCCGAGCACCTCCAGGCCGGACTGGTCGAGCTTGAGGCCGACCTCGGCCGAGACGACCTGGGCGCCGGTCAGGGCGGCGATGTCCTGCAGGATCGCCTTGCGGCGGTCGCCGAACGCCGGAGCCTTGACCGCCACGACCGTGAACGTCTTGCGGATCGAGTTGACGACCAGGGTCGAGAGCGCCTCGCCCTCGACGTCCTCGGCGATGATCAGCAGCGGCTTCTTGGTCTCGACGACCTTTTCGAGCAGCGGAAGCAGCTCGCCGATCGAGGAGATCTTGCCGGTGGTGATGAGGACGCGGGCGTCGTCGAGGACCGACTCCATCGACTCGGTGTCGGTGACGAAGTACGGCGAGAGGTAGCCCTTGTCGAACTGCATGCCCTCGGTGATGACGAGCTCGGTCTCGGCCGTGTTCGACTCTTCGACCGTGATCACGCCGTCCTTGCCGACGGCCTCGAGTGCCTCGGCGATGAGCTTGCCGATGATCGGGTCCTGGGCGGAGATCGTCGCGACGCTGGCGATCGACTCGGTGGTGTCGACCTCGATGGCGAGCGCGAGCAGCGCCTCGCTGACCGCGGTGGCGGCCTGGTCGATCCCGCGCTTGAGGCTGATCGGGCCCGCGCCGGCGGCGACGTTGCGCAGCCCCTCGCGGACCATGGCCTGCGCGAGCACGGTGGCCGTGGTGGTGCCGTCACCAGCGACGTCGTTCGTCTTGGTGGCGACCTCCTTGGCGAGCTGCGCGCCGAGGTTCTCGTACGGGTCGGAGAGCTCGATCTCGCGCGCGATCGTCACGCCGTCGTTGGTGATCGTCTGGGCGCCGAACTTCTGCTCCAGGACGACATTGCGGCCCTTCGGGCCCAGCGTCACCTTGACGACGTTGGCGAGTTTGTTGACGCCGCGCTCGAGACCGGCGCGTGCGTCGTCGGAGAAGCTGAGGATCTTGGGCATTCCTGGGGTCCTTTCACGCGAAACGCCCCGGATCGCCGAGTGGCTCCGGGGCGTCCCGACAGCGGAACTACTTCTCGACGATCGCGAGGACGTCGCGTGCGGAGAGCACCAGGTACTCCTCGCCGGAGTACTTGACCTCGGTGCCGCCGTACTTCGAGTAGATGACGGTGTCACCGACCTTGACGTCGAGCGGAACCCGGTTGCCGTTGTCGTCGAAGCGGCCGGGGCCGACCGCGATGACGGTGCCCTCCTGCGGCTTCTCCTTGGCGGTGTCCGGAATCACGATGCCCGACGCAGTCGTGGTCTCGGCCTCGCTGGCCTGGACGACGATGCGGTCCTCGAGCGGCTTGATCTTGACCTTGGTGGCGGTCGTCACGAGCTGACCTCCCCCTCCTGGGGTTCACACGGAATGTGTATGCGATCCACTCAGCGGCCCGCCGTCGCGGGGATCGGGCTGCCTCGTTCAGTTGGCACACTCGACAGTCGAGTGCTAACCGCGACACTAATCACGGGCTAGCACTCCGTCAAGCCGAGTGCCAGCCCGGCGCGGCGCGCCCGAACCCGCCCGGTTCGGGGTCTTGGAATCCCGGCCGGCATTGGCGAGACTGGTAACGATTCAGTTCGCGACCTTGGCGGAGGTGCGCCTTACATGAACGCGACAATCGGGGACATGGTCCACGTCCACAGCCACACCGTGGGTGTACACGACCAGGTGGGAGAGATCCTGGAGGTACGCGGCAACGACGGGCGGCCGCCGTATCTCGTGCAGTTCGGCGACGGGCACCGGGGGCTCATCTTCCCTGGTCCCGACGCCTTCATCGAACACCCCCGGCTCAACTGACCGCGACGGGCGCTCTCCACTAGGGGCAGCGCCCGGCGCGCGGTCAGGCCCGCGTGAACTTTTCGCCGGTCCAGCGGTACTGGGTGATCGCGCCCGACACGGTGATCTTGGCCCTGCCGCCGCCGATCCCGAGCGCGCCGATCAGTGGGGCGCCCAGCGGGTGCGGCAGCACGGCGACCGTGCCCAGCGTGGTGATCTGCCCGGCAGCGCTCACCCGCAACGCCACCACCACCTGCGCGCCGCCGGTATCGCCCAGGCAGTTCGCGATCGCCAGTTCCTCGTCGCGGCCGTCGCCGTCCAGGTCGCCGACCGCCGCCGTGGCCTGCTCGGTGGGGCTGCCGTAGTCCCAGTTCCCCGTGGTCCCCGGCTGCGGGACCGGGCCCGAGTACGCCGGGCAGCCACCCGCCGCGGGCAGGTCGTAGACGGCCGCCCGGTGGTCCGCGTCGAGGATCGCCAGCTTCGGATCGGCGTGCACGAACCGGCTCACGCTCCAGACCATGTTCCGGATCGTCGTGCGGGCAGCCACCCCGGCCTTCTGCGGATCGCCGTGGATCGCCACGGTCACCACCCGGTCCTTCACCGCGACCGCGCTGATCCACTCCAGCAGGTCCGGGCCCGCGGAGGTGACGACTCCGCCGAGCGCGGGCGAGCCGTCCGCCGCCGCCGTGTACACCACGACGAGGTAGCTGCTCGGGTGGCCGACGTAACAGTCGAGCTCGACGATCGCCTCGGGCGTCGGATCCCCGAGCACGTCCGCGTAGACCGGCTTGGTGAACGATCCGCGGGCCGTGCCGAAGAGGCGCCAGGAGGCACCGCCGGGGCCGGTCGCCGATCCGGCCCGGAAGTGCGCCGTCGCCGCCGGGCAGTCGCCCTGGCCGGGTGGGGTCGGGAGGGTGGCGTTCGGCCAGTCCACCTTCGCCAGCGGGTTGCCGACGGCTCGCGGCGGCGGGACGGGATCCGGCGAGGGCGGCCCGGCCGGGCTCGGGGTCGCGATCACGGCGGGGGCCGGGCTGGCGGGCACTGGCGTGACCGAGTCCGGCTGGCCGTGGTGCAGCGCGAGCACCCCGGCGGCACCGCCCAGGATCGCTACGGCGGCGGCCCCGGCGGCGATCCGCTGGGTGGTTTGGCGGCGCTGGACGGTGCGGCGGACGGCCCCGGCGCCCGGCGGCCGGAACTGCGCGACCGCGGTGCCCCGCAGGGCACCGAGGATCTCGTCGAGCTGGGAGTCGGTGTCGTTCATGTCAGCGCACCTCCTTCAGGCTGCTGAGGTCGTGCTCTCCGGGGATCGGGTCGACGAGCGCGAGCTGGGACCGTAAGGCCGCGCGGCCGCGGGTCAGCCACGAGCGGACCGTTCCGTCGGCCACCCGGCGTCCGCGGCGATCTCGCTCGTCGACAGCCCGGCCAGGTGGTGCAGGACGATCGCCCGGCGCTGATCCGCGGGCAGCTGGGCGAGTGCGCGGATCACGTCCACCCGCACCCCGTCGAGCGCGGGCGCGTGGACCTCGGACGACCGCCGCACGTGCAGCACCGCCGTCTTGATCCGGCGCCACCGGCTGATCGCGAGCCGCCACGCGACCTTGCGCACCCACGCCACCGGATCGTCGTACCTGCTCACGGTGGCCCAGCGCTGCCAGGCCCGGCAGAACGCCTCCTGGGTGACATCCTGCGCCTCGGCCAGGTCACCGAAGTACGCGTAGAGCTGGACCGCCACACCGGTGAAGCTGCTCGCATAGAGCTCGTCGAAGTCGGGCGGATCGCCGGTGACCACTTCTGGATTCCCCGTTCGATGAGAGGTGTCGCCGGTAACACGCGCGGCGGGCACGAGATGCTGCACCCGATTTTGGGGACGGCCGTCAAGCCCGCAGGATGGCCCCGTGGACATCGAGGCGCTGCTGACGACGTCCGGCCAGGCGGCGCTGTCCGCGGCGATGGCACTGGGCGAGGCGGATCCGCTGGTGGCCGCCAGCCGGCTACGGGCGGACGGCCACGATCCGGCGCTCGCGGCTGCCGCGCTGACGCAGGCGAGACTGCGCGAACGGGCAGTGGCCAAGTTCGGCGAGCGGGCCGCGTCGATGTACTTCACCCCCGACGGGCTGGAGCAGGCGACCCGCCCCGCGGTGGCCGCCCGCCGGGCCGCCCGGTTCGCGGCCGCGGGCGCCACCCGGATCGCCGACCTGTGCTGCGGGATCGGCTCCGACCTGACCGCCTTCACCGAGGCCGGGCTCGCGGCGACCGGCGTGGACCTCTCGCCCGGGACCGTGGCCGCGGCCCGCCTCAACGCGCCGGGCGCCGAGGTGGTGTGCGGGGACGTCACCACCTTCCCGCTGGACGGCTTCGACGCGGCGTTCTGCGATCCGGCGCGGCGGGCGGGTGGGCGGCGGGTATTCGATCCGTCGGCGTACTCGCCGCCGTGGCCGTTCCTGCTCTCGCTCGCCGAGCGGATCCCGCGCACCGGGGTCAAGGTCGCGCCGGGGATCGGTCACGAGCTGGTCCCGGCCGGCGCGGAGGCCGAGTGGGTGTCCGTCGGCGGGGACGTGGTCGAGGCAGCCCTGTGGTTCGGCCCGTTCGCCTCCGCGGACCGCCGCGCGACGCTGCTGCCCTCGGGCGCGGCACTCACCGGATCCGGCGAACGGCGTGCCGGCACCGGTCCGCTGCGGCGGTGGATCTACGACCCGGACGGCGCCGTGGTCCGCTCCCACCTCGTGGCCGAGCTGGCGGATCTGCTGGGGGCGAACCTCGTGGATCCGTCGATCGCGTACCTGACCTCGGACGATCCGGTGGACACGCCGTTCGCGCGCCGCTACGAGGTGACCGGCGTTCTGGGGTTCTCGGTGAAGCGCCTGCGCGCGCTGCTCGCCGCCCGGGGGGTGGGACGGCTGACGATCAAGAAGCGCGGATCCGCGGTGACGCCCGAGCAACTGCGGCCCCAGCTCAAGCTGCGCGGGGACCGGGAGGCCACGGTGTTCCTCACCCGGATCGCCGGGGCGCCCTCGATGATCCTCAGCGATCCACCGGGGTGAAGTCCCACACGTGCGGCGCGCGCCGGACGTAGTGCCCCGGCGGATCCGGTAAGTCGCGCGGCTCGTACCCGCGCCACTTCGAGATGACCACGACCCGGTGATCCGTGGACGTGAAGACCTCCGAGGAGATGTGCGCGACCTCGGCTTCCAGCCGGGGCACGCCGATCTCGCAGACCCAGGTCAGCAGGTCGTGGTGGGCCTCGGGGTGCGCCTTGACCTCCCACATCCGCACGATCACGCGACCACCTGCGTGACCGGCATCGAGGAGTCGGCGGGGAGGTCGAGCGGCGAGGGGGCGATCCCGGCCGAGACGAGGTGCGATCCGAGTGCGGCGACCATTGCCCCGTTGTCGGTGCAGAGCTTGGGCCTGGGGACGCGCAGCGTGATCCCGGCGGCCTCACAGCGCTGTCCGGCGAGCGCCCGCAGCCGCGAGTTGGCGGCCACCCCACCGCCGACCAGCAGCGTCTCGACGCCCTGCTCGCGGCACGCGCCGATCGCCTTCGCGGTCAGCACGTCCACGACCGCCTCCTGGAACGAGGCCGCCACGTCGTTCACGGGGACCGGCTCGCCGGAGCGCTCCCGCGCCTCGACCCAGCGGGCGACCGCGGTCTTGAGGCCGGAGAACGAGAAGTCGAACCGGTGCTCGGCGAGGTCCCGCGGTCCGGTGAGCCCGCGCG
>JAOPVE010000232.1 GCA_025963185.1 Actinomycetes bacterium | reverse complement strand
CGTGAGTCCTCGCCTGCCCCGGATCGGGCGGCCGTCCGGCTCGCCCGCCGCGGTGCTGCCCACCGCGCGGCCCGCGCCCGGTCCCGGAGCGCTCGGCGGGCCGCCGCCCAGCCTGTCGACCGACAAGGCCGAGGTCGTCCTCAAGCGGCTCCAGCTGCTCATCACCCGCAAGCTCGACGGACTGCTCCAGGGCGACTACCTCGGGCTCCTGCCCGGCTCCGGATCGGAGGCGGGGGAGTCCCGGGAGTACCGCCCCGGTGACGACGTGCGCCGGATGGACTGGCCGGTCACCGCGCGCACCACGGTCCCGCATGTCCGCCAGACCGTCGCGGACCGTGAACTCGAAACCTGGATCTGCCTCGACCTGTCCGCGAGCCTGGACTTCGGCACGGCCCGCTGCGAGAAGCGGGACCTGGCGTTCGCGGCCGCGGCGGCGATCACCTACCTCACCGTCCGCGGCGGCAACCGGATCGGCGCGGTCGTCACCAACGGCCAGCAGACGGTCCGGATGCCCGCGCGCGGCGGCCGGATCAACGCCCAGGGCATGCTCCGCCGGATCGCCGGAACGCCCCGCGCGGGCACCGGCGCGGCCACCGACCTGGCGGCCGCGGTCGACCTGCTCAACAGGCCGCCGCGCCGCCGCGGGATGGCCGTGGTGATCTCGGACTTCCTCGCCGATCCGGCGTGGGAGTGGCCGATGCGCAAGCTCGCGGTCCGGCACGACGTGCTCGCGATCGAGATCGTCGATCCGCGGGAACTGGCGCTGCCCGAGGTCGGGATCCTCACCGTGGCCGATCCCGAGACCGGGCGCCTGCACGAGGTGCAGACCTCCAGCAAGAGCCTGCGGGAGGCGTACGCGCGCGCCGCGGCCGAGCAGCGCGACGCGATCAGCGCCGCCATCCGCCACGCCGGGGCCGCGCACCTGCGGCTGCGCACCGACTCCGACTGGCTACTCGACATCGTGCGATTCGTCGCCGCCTCCCGGCGGGGACGCAGCAGGGGGACGACTCGATGATCCGCTTCCTTCAGCCGTGGTGGCTGCTGTCGGTCCTGGCGGTGCTGGCCGTCGCTGGGGCCTACGTGCTGGTCCAGTTCCGGCGCAAGACGTACGCGGTGCGCTTCACGAACGTGGCGCTGCTCCAGTCGATCGCCCCCAAGGGCCCCGGCTGGCGGCGGCACGTGGCGGCCGTCACGTTGCTGCTCGCGCTGTTCACGCTGGCGACGGGCATGGCCAAGCCGGCCACCGACATCCAGGAGCCGCTCGAGCGCGCCACGATCGTGGTCGCGATCGACGTGTCGCTGTCGATGCAGGCCACCGACATCGAGCCCACCCGGATCCAGGCCGCGAAGGAGGCGGCGAAGCTGTTCGTCGGTGAGCTGCCCCGCTCGTTCAACGTCGCGCTGGTCTCCTTCGCCAAGAGCGCCACCGTCGTGGTGTCCCCCACGAAGAGCCACGAGCAGGTCACGTCCGCGATCGACTCGCTGCAACTGCAGGAGTCCACGGCGATCGGCGAAGCGATCTACGCGTCGCTGCAGGCGATCCAGACCGTGCCCGCGGACGGAGCCGCCGGTCCGCCGCCCGCGCGGATCGTCCTGCTCTCGGACGGGTTCACGACCTACGGCCGGCCCAACGAGGAAGCCGCAAAGGCCGCGAAGAACGCCAACGTGCCGGTCTCGACGATCGCGTTCGGCACCCAGGAAGGCGTCGTGGACCTCAACGGCGCGCGCACGGCCGTCCCCGTCGACCGGGACTCCCTCGCCGCGATCGCCAGCGCCACCGAAGGCAAGTTCTATGAGGCCGTGACCGCGAGCGAGCTCAAGGACGTCTACCGCGACCTCGGCAGCTCGATCGGCTACCGGTCCACCCCGCAGGAGATCACCCAGTGGTTCGTCGGCATAGCGTTGTTGTTTGCCTTGGCTGCCGCCGCGATGTCCCTCATCTGGACCTCCAGGTTGCCCTAGGTGCGCGGCCCGCCGAGGCACACGATCTGCGGCGCCGCGAGAACCGCCAGGTACAACACCGGGACCTGGCGAACCTCGCCGCTTGCATCTCGTGCACCTCGGCGGGCTCCAGGTTTAGAGCACAAACCCGAACTACCTAGTCGGATCGAGGATTAGCTTGCCTACCGAGCGGCGGTTGCGGAGGGCGTCGTGGGCTTCGCGGGCGTCCGCGAGGGCGTAGGTTCCGCCGATCACGGCCCGTAGTTCACCCTTCGCCGCCAGGGCGAACAGCTCCTGCATCGGCGGGTGCATCATCTCCGGGCGCCCGATGCAGTGGGCGAGCCAGAAGCCGATGACCCCGCTGGATCCGCGGAGCAGAGCCCCCGGGCGGATCGGCGAGGGCTCCTCGCGCGAGGCCATGCCGTAGAAGCCGATCCGGCCGAACGGGGCGAGCGCGGCGAGGCTGGCGTCGAACACCGGGCCGCCGGTCATCTCCAGCACGACGTCGACCTTCCGGCCCCCGTTGGCCTCCTGCAGCGCGGCCGCGAGGTCCTCCGTCCCGGTGTCCACGGTGGCGTCGGCGCCGAGTTCGGTGGCGAGCTGGCGCTTGTCCGGTGTGGACGCGGTGGCGATGACCCGCCCGGCGCCGAAGACCTTCGCGAGCTGGACGGCGATCGTGCCCACCCCGCCGCCGGCCGCGTGCACCACGACTGTCTCGCCGGGCTGCAGGTGGGTGGTGGTGCGCAGCAGGTGCCAGGCCGTGAGCCCCTGCAACACCAGGGCCAGCGCGGTGGCGTCGTCGATCCCGTCGGGAATCTCGAAGGCCGCCGACGGATGCGTCACAGCCTTCTCGGCGTACCCGCCGCTGCCCGTGAGCGCGACGACCCGGGTGCCGTCGGCGCGCCTGCCCGCCACCTCGGATCCGGGTACCAGCGGCAGCGACTGCGGTGCCAGGTAGGAGTTCTCGGCCTGGTGGGTGTCGGCATAGTTGACCCCGGCGGCGGTGACGTCGATGACGTCGAAACCGTCCGGCGCTACCGGATCGGGCAGCTCAGTGACGTTGAGGACCTCAGGGCCGCCGAACGAGGTGATCTGAATCGCACGCATTGGGCGACTGTACGCCGCCCGGCGCTAACAGCTACCCACGGGTAACCCATAGCCTCGCCGGAAACGGAACGTCGTCGAGAGGGGGATCCCCGTGGGCCGCAGTGTCCTGGTCACCGGTGGGAACAGGGGCATCGGGCTGGCCATCGCACGCGCGTTCGCGGCGCAGGGCGACCAGGTCGCCGTGACCCATCGCGGGTCCGGTGCGCCCGAGGGGCTGTTCGGGGTGAAGTGCGACGTGACGGACTCGGGATCCGTCGAGGCCGCGTTCGCCGCGGTCGAGGCCGAGCACGGGCCGGTCGAGATCCTCGTGGCCAACGCGGGAATCACGGACGACACCCTGCTGCTGCGCATGACCGAGGACCAGTTCACCCGGGTCCTCGACGCGAACCTCACCGGCTCCTACCGGGTCGCCAAGCGCGCCGCCGCGAAGATGCTGCGGGCTCGCCGCGGCCGACTCATCTTCATCTCCTCGGTGGTCGGGCTGTCCGGATCCGCCGGCCAGGTCAACTACGCCGCTTCGAAGGCGGGGCTGGTCGGGATGGCCCGCTCGATCGCGCGCGAACTCGGATCCCGTTCGATCACCGCGAACGTCGTGGCCCCCGGATTCGTTGACACGGACATGACGGCGGCGCTGCCCGAGGATCGCAAGAAGGAGATCCTCGCGTCGGTGCCGCTGGGCCGGTACGCCTCGCCCGAGGAGGTCGCGGGTGTGGTCACCTGGCTGGCCAGCGACGCCGCGGCGTACGTCACCGGCGCCGTGATCCCGGTCGACGGCGGCCTGGGCATGGGCCACTGACCCGCCGGCACTACTGATCCTCTACAGACCCCCCCAGATAGAAGGAGCGCCCTCGTGGGTGGATTGCTGCTGGAAGGCAAGCGGCTGCTGGTCACCGGCGTCATCACGGACGCCTCGATCGGGTTCTCGATCGCCAAGATCGCGCAGGAGCAGGGCGCGCAGGTGGTGCTGACGGGCTTCGGCCGGATGTCGCTGGTCGAGCGGATCGCCAAGCGGCTGCCGGCGCCGGCCCCGGTGATCGAGCTGGACGTGACCAACCCCGAGCACCTGGACAGCCTGGCGGACCGGGTCCGCGAGCACGCCGACGGCATCGACGGCGTGGTGCACTCGATCGGGTTCGCGCCGCAGTCCTGCCTCGGCGGCGGGTTCCTCACCGCGCCGTGGGACGACGTGGCGACCGCGCTGCACGTCTCGACGTTCTCGCTGAAGTCCCTGGCCGTGGCCGCGCTGCCCCTCATGGGCGAGGGCGGATCGATCGTCGGCCTGACGTTCGACGCGGCGAAGGCGTGGCCGGTCTACGACTGGATGGGCGTGGCCAAGGCGGGGCTGGAGTCGGCGTCCCGGTACCTGGCGCGTGATCTCGGGCCGAAGGGGATCCGGGTCAACCTGGTCGCCGCCGGCCCGCTGCGCACGATGGCCGCGCGGAGCATCCCCGGGTTCGAGCAGTTCGAGGAGGCTTGGGCGACCCGGGCGCCGCTGGGGTGGAACCTCTCGGATCCGGAGCCGACCGCCAAGGCCTGTGTGAGCCTGCTCTCGGACTGGTTCCCCGCGACGACGGGCGAGATCGTCCACGTCGACGGCGGGTTCCACGCGATCGGCACCTGACACGCCGGTGTGGCGCGGGCCGCCCCGGCGGGTGGCCCGCCCTGCCAGCGGGCAGGATGGACGCTGTGTTCGATGCCGTGCTGCTGCTGTCCTTCGGCGGGCCCGAGGGTCCCGACGACGTGCTGCCGTTCCTCGAGAACGTCACCCGGGGTCGCGGCGTGCCGCGCGAGCGCCTGCTCGACGTGGCCCAGCACTACCAGCACTTCGGCGGGATCTCGCCGATCAACGACCAGAACCGGGCGCTGCTGTCGGCGATCCGGGCGGACTTCGCCGCGCACGGGCTGGACCTGCCGGTGTACTGGGGCAACCGCAACTGGCACCCCTACGCCGAGGACGCCGTCGGGCAGATGCGCGCGGACGGGGTCCGGTCGGCGCTGGCGTTCGCCACCTCGGCGTACGCGTCCTACTCGGGCTGCCGCCAGTACCTCGACGACATCGGCCGGGCCGTGGCCGCCGCGGGCGAGGGCGCCCCGGCGATCGCCAAGCTGCGGCACTACTACGACCATCCGGGGTTTGTCGCGCCGCACACGGACGCCGTCGCCGCCGCGCTGGCCACGCTGACCGGCCCGGACCGGCGGATCGTCTTCACCGCCCACAGCATCCCGGTCGCCATGAACGACACCAGCGGACCCGGCGGCGACCTGTACCGCCGGCAGTTGCTCGCCGCCGCGGGCCTGGTCGCCTCGGCCGCCGCCCCGGGCCTGCCCTGGTCCCTGGTCTGGCAGAGCCGCAGCGGCCCGCCGCAGGTGCCGTGGCTGGAGCCGGACGTCAACGACCACCTCGCCGACCTCGCCGCCGAGGGTGCCACGGACGTCGTCGTCAGCCCGATCGGGTTCGTCAGCGACCACCTCGAAGTGCTGTGGGACCTGGACAACGAGGCCGCCGGGACCGCGGCGAAGCTGGGCCTGGGCTTCGCGCGGGCGGCGACGCCGGGAACGGATCCGCGGTTCGTGGCGATGGTCCGCGAGCTGGTGCTGGAGCGGTGCGAGCCGGGTGCGGGGCCGGTCCGGGAACTGAGCGAACTGGGGCAGAACCTGGCCTGCGGATCCGCGGGCTGCTGCCCCGCCCCCCGCCGCCGCCCGGCGTGAGCGCCGGAGCGGCCACCCGATCCCACCCGAACGGCCTATGTCCGATTTGGGCAGTTCGTCCCTACTGGTAGCGCGACGGTAGCCCTCGTGGATCCGTTCGGGTCCGCGGCAACCCTCCGGCACCCGGTCCGCACTCCGATCCGCGGCTAGGGCACCGACTGTCGGGGCATGAGCCGCCCCACCGCCCACCCCGCCACCGGCCGCCGCCGGATGGCCGCGCTGATCGCCGTGGGGATCGCCGCCCTCGCCGCTCTCGCCCTCGTCAGCCCCGCCACCGCCACGGCCGCCACCGCCGCACCCGCCGGGCCGGTGGCGCCCCGCACGGCCGCCACGAAGCTCGCGGTCGGCGCCCAGTTCCACGGCACGTGGGCCGAGCTGTCCGACAGCGACCGGGCCAGGATCCTCGACCTGCTCAAGGCCTCGGGCGCGACCTGGGTGCGGATCGACATCTCCTGGTCGATGATCGCCCCGAAGCAGCGCGGCCAGTACGACACCGGGTGGGGCGTCCCCCTTGTCGACAAGGTGATCAAGATGGCCGCGGATCGTGGCCTCAACGTCCTCGGCACGTTCTGGCTCACCCCCCAGTGGGCCAGTGGATCGGCCGACAAGCGCGTCCTGCCCAAGAACCTGCAGGACTACGCGGACGCGCTGAAGTGGTCCGCGGCGCGGTGGAAGACCGTTCAGGCCTGGGAGGTGTGGAACGAGCCCAACGCGGCCGAGTTCCTCAACCCCGCCGATCCGGCCGCCTACACGCGGCTGCTCAAGGCCAGCTACCCCGCGGTCAAGGCGGGCAACCCGGCTGCGAAGGTCGTGTTTGCCGGGACGATGTTCGTCGACACCGACTGGATCTCGGCGGCCTACGCGGCCGGCGCCAAGGGATCCTTCGACGTCATGGCCGTGCACCCCTACCAGGGCAAGGCCGACGTGGCGCCCGAGGACGTCAACCCGTCCGCCGGACGTGCCCGCCTGACTCACACTCCGGCGCTGGCCGAACTGATGGCCCGCAACGGGCAGGCGGCCGTGCCGATCTGGTTCACCGAGTTCGGCTGGTCCTCGCACCCGAACACCGCGAGCACGCCGGTCTGGTACCTCGGAGTCAGCGAGGCGGTCCAGGCCGACTACCTCACCCGCAGCCTCGCGCTGATCCAGGCGAAGTACCCGCAGGTCACCAACGTGTTCTGGTACACCAGCCGGGACCTGACCGTGGACGGGGCGTACCACCAGAACAACCGCGGGCTGATCCGCCGCGACTTCACGGCCAAGCCCGCGCTGACCGCGCTGGCCTGCTACACCCACGGCTGCCCGCCCGTCGTCACGGCCAAGGGCGGCATCGGCGCCACCAAGACGGGCACGGCCGCTCGGGCCACGATGGCCGGCGTCGTCGCACCACAGATCACCGTTCCGGCGGTGAGGAAGGCCAGCGTCAAGGGCTGACCTTCCGAGCATGGCTCAACCGGAATGTGGCGCGCTCGTCGCCGGTACCTCTGGGCGGGGGTACTGGCGGCGGGCGCGTCCGCCGTTTCCCGCGCCCCGCCCCGCCCGCTCTTGGCGAACTGTCGGGGCTGTTGCTGTCATCCGCGCCCGGTTTGGGCGCGAATACCCGAACAGTTCCGGCGGAGGGACGGGTGCGGGCTCGGCGGGCGGGGTGGTCGCGCGGGGCTAGCTGGCGCCGGTGTAGGCCGCCGTGGTGCGGTCGGCGGCTTCCTTGGCCTCGGCGGGGTCCGTGCCGGCCTCGACGCTGGCGGCGCGCCAGCTCTCGCTGCTCAGCGTCATGAAGCGCTTGCCCTCCGGCGAGGCGGCCCAGGCTTGGCCCTCGGCGGGGTCCATGGACTTGCCGGTCGCGAGGTGCTGGGCGAGGCCGAGCAGGCCCGAGTCCCAGCCGACGCCGACCGCGCCCGGCCCGAACTCCAGCCAGCGGGCGTCGTCGACGTGCGCGATGTGGTCGAGGCGGAACTGCGTGCGGCCGGGGGACTCGGGTGTGAGCCGCACCTCGATCCAGCTCACCTCGCCGCCGTACTCCCAGGTCGCGTCGAAGCCCTGCGGGGGATCGCAGCGCGTGACGGTCCCGCTGGCGTTGCCGGCGAGCTCGTAGTGGCCGCCCGCCTTGAGCTCGCCCGAGCAGGGGAGGAACCAGCGCGAGATGCGCTCGGCGTCGGTGCATGCGTCCCACAGGTCGTCGAGGGGGACTCCGTAGGACTGGCTCACGGTCACGATCCGGGCCTCGCCGGATTCCAGCGTCCGGGCGCCGACCTGCCGCCGCACCGCGCTGATCTGTTCTGTCACATCGATCATGCGGCGCATCGTATCAGGTTCAGCTTATATAAGCAGTAGCTACAGTGGCGCGTTGACGGCGCTGACCAGGGCGCGCCGGGCCGCCACGGCGAGCGGCCGGAGCACGGCGTCCCGCTCGGCGGCTTCCCAGGCGGTCACCGCGCCGCCCGGCGCGTCGCCGGCGGCCAGTTCGAGGATCTGCGAGACCGTCACCGCCTTCGCCAGCACCCGGTGGCACCGCGGCCCGTATCCCGGCGGAAGGGCGGACTCGGGCTCGGCGTTGCGCAGCCCGGTCAGCGCGCCGGCGAGCTCGGGCCGCCACCGGGCCACGTCGAGCCGGATCAGCGCGTCGGCGGACTCGCGCAGCGCAAGCAGCAGGTCGTGCTCGGCCTCGGGCACGGTCAGCGGATCCGGGGGCGCGGCCGGAACGGGGTAGCCGCGCCAGGTGATGACCTCCCAGTGGTCCCCGGATCCGGACCGGCGGGTCTCGGTCCGCGGCACCAGGCCGGTATCGCCGCACACGACGGCCTCGCCCGCGGCCAGCGCGGCGGAGGTGAACGGTCCCGGGCCGGGCAGCCCGCGCGGATCCCCGGCGGCGGGCAGCACCACCCGGATCCGCGCGGCGGGCACCGTGGAGAACGCGGTGAGGGCGATCCGCAGGGGCGCGGCGGCGAGCTGGCCTGGCAGATCCTCGGCGGTCTCCTCGACTCCCGGATCGGCGAAGTGGTCGACCAGCTCGTCGAAGGACGCCAGCCCCGCGCGCCAGGCCCGCAGCCACGCGGCGAGCAGCGCGGACCGGGGCACGCCGGAGGTCACGGCCGCCGCCGCACGGGACGAACCGGTCCACATGGGACTGGGCGGCCACGTCCGGCCGCAGTGGACGGTCGGGGCGCGCAGGACCGGGTCAGTGCTGTGACCGGACTGTGACTCACGTTTTCTCCGGGCATGTTTGAAGCCTGAAGGATCGGGTCATCCTTCCCGCATGGGAACTATCTTATGGATTCTCGCGGTCATTCTCGTCGTCTCCGGCATCGTCTCGCTGGTCCGCGGGCAGATGCTCTGGGGGATCGTGCTCATCATCGTGGGGCTCCTGGTGGGCCCGGGTGGTGTGAGCATCTTCACCTGATGGAGCGGCCGGGGCGGGCTCGCGGCAACCGGCCGCGGCGAGCCTGTCCTCTCACCGGCATGACGGGGCGATACCGTCGCGCGGTGGACAGTAACTATGGCCGCGACGTCCTCGCCGGTGACTGGCGTCGCAAGAAAACCATCCCCACGGTGCCCGCTGACCTCGACATCGTCGTCGAGGAGGCGGGCACCGGCTTTTGTGGCGCCATCGTAGCGTCCAGTAAGGACACGGTTACGCTGGAGGACCGCCGGGGAGCCCGGCGGGTCTTCCCGCTCCTGCCCGCCGGGTTCCTGCTCGACGGCCAGCTCGTGACGCTGACCCGCCCGGCCCCGGCCGCAGCGGCCCCGGCGCAGCGCCGCACGGCGTCCGGATCCATCGCGGTCGCCGGAGCCCGGGCCCGCACCGCCAAGGCCAGCCGGATCTACGTCGAGGGCATCCACGACGCGGCCCTCGTCGAGCGCGTCTGGGGCGACGACCTGCGCATCGAGGGCGTCGTCGTCGAACCCCTGCACGGGATCGACGACCTGGCCGCGGTGGTCCGTGACTTCGCCCCCACGGCGGCGCGCAGACTCGGCGTGCTGGTCGACCACCTCGTGCCCGGCAGCAAGGAGAGCCGGATCGTGGCCGAGGTCCGCAACCCGCACGTCCTGGTCACCGGCCATCCCTACGTCGACGTGTGGCAGGCGGTGCGCCCGGCCGCCGTGGGGATCCGGGCGTGGCCGCAGGTGCCCCGCGGGGTGCCGTGGAAGGAGGGCGTCTGCGCGGCGCTCGGCGTCTCGGATGTGAACGAGATGTGGCGGCGGGTCCTGGGCGCGGTGAACACCTACGCCGACCTCGACACCCCACTGCTCGGCGCCGTGGAACGGCTCATCGACTTCGTCACCGCGGACGAATACGGCGAACCCGCCTCCGGCTGAGGCCAGCGCAGCCCCCGCTTGAGCAGGACCTGAGGATTCCGTGCCACCGGGCCGCCGCTTGCCCGCCGGCGCAGTGACACGCCGTGGGACGATCGTCACGTGCGCCCCTGGGTGATCTGGCTAGTCGCCAGCGTCGGGCTGGTCGTCGCGGAGATCTTTTCCCTCGACCTGGTCCTCATCATGTTCGCGGCCGGTGCGCTGGCCGCGTCGATCACGGCTGCCCTGGGCCTGAATCTGCTGATCCAGGCCCTGGTCTTCGCCGTGGTCTCGCTGCTCGCGCTCGCCGTCGTCCGCCCGCTGGCGCGGCGCCGGCTGACCCCGATCGGCGATCACACCCGAACCGGCGTCGACGCCCTCAAAGGCGCCACGGCACTGGTTCTCCAGCCGGTCACCGAGACCGGCGGGCTGGTGAAGATCGGCGGGGAGGAGTGGACCGCCCGGCCGTTCGACGCCACCCAGCAGCTCCAGCCTGGCCAGAAGGTCCAGGTCATCGACATTCAGGGCGCTACCGCCATCGTATGGAGGCAACCGTAATGGAAGGACTCGCGGGGCTGCTGGTCGTCGCCGTCCCGATCGTGATCGTGCTGATCGTGCTGGCGCGGTCCGTGCGCATCATCCCGCAGGCCAGGGCGGCCGTCGTCGAGCGGCTCGGCCGGTACAGCCGCACACTGACCCCGGGCCTCACGGTCGTCATGCCGTTCGTCGACAAGGTCCGGCCGCTGATCGACCTCCGCGAGCAGGTCGTCTCGTTCCCGCCGCAGCCGGTCATCACCGAGGACAACCTCGTCGTCGGGATCGACACGGTCATCTACTTCCAGGTCACCGACCCGCGCGCGGCCACGTACGAGATCGCGAACTTCATCCAGGCGATCGAGCAGCTCACGGTCACCACCCTGCGCAACGTCATCGGCGGGCTCAACCTCGAGCAGACCCTGACCAGCCGAGACGAGATCAACAGCAAGCTGCGCCTGGTTCTCGACGAGGCGACGGGCAAGTGGGGGATCCGGGTCAACCGGGTCGAGCTCAAGGCCATCGACCCGCCGCAGTCGATCCAGGCGTCGATGGAGAAGCAGATGCGGGCCGAGCGCGACCGGCGCGCGGCGATCCTCACGGCCGAGGGTGTGAAGCAGTCGCAGATCCTCACCGCCGAGGGTGAGAAGCAGGCCGCGATCCTGCGGGCCGAGGGTTCGCGTACCTCACGCATGCTGGAAGCCGAGGGTCAGGCGAAGGCGATCGAGACGGTGTTCGGCGCGATCCACGCCGGCAACCCCGACCAGAAGCTGCTGTCCTACCAGTACCTGCAGATGCTCCCGCAGATCGCCCAGGGCAGCGCGAACAAGCTGTGGATCGTCCCCGCCGAACTGGGCAAGGCGCTCGAGGGGATCGGCAACATGCTCGGCGGTACCCCCAAGCCCAACGGGGACGCGCCCAACGGGGACGCGCCGCACCCCGCGGTGCCGGTGGCAGCCACCCCGGCGCCGCCCACACCCGCCGTCCAGCCCGCGGTGGCGCCGGCCGTGCAGCGGGACGCGGGCGAGTAGCCCACGTCCGCACCAGCCGAACCGCCCCGGGCCGCCACCCGGGGCGGCTCGCATTCCACGCCCACCGCCCTGCGGGGGTGACGGCCCGCGGGTACAGTTCCCCGGCCGCGCGGCGCCCTCGACGGGCCACGGACGGCACCGATCTGGACGAGAGGGATGGCCCACCAGTGACTGC
>JAOPVE010000230.1 GCA_025963185.1 Actinomycetes bacterium | reverse complement strand
AGGTTGTACACGTTGTTCGACCAGTTCTGGATCGTCGTGTACCGGCACCGGGCGTTCTTCTTGACGATGATCTCCACGACCGCGGAGTGCAGCGAGTCAGACGAGTAGATCGGCGCGGTGCAGCCCTCGACGTAGTGCACGTACGCGCCCTCGTCGACGATGATCAGGGTGCGCTCGAACTGGCCCATGTTCTCGGTGTTGATCCGGAAGTAGGCCTGCAGCGGGATGTCGACGTGGACGCCCTTGGGCACGTAGATGAACGATCCGCCGGACCACACGGAGGTGTTCAGGGCGGCGAACTTGTTGTCGCCGACCGGGATCACGGATCCGAAGTACTCCTGGAAGATCTCCGGGTGCTCGCGCAGGCCGGTGTCGGTGTCGAGGAAGATGACGCCCTGCTCCTCGAGGTCCTCCCGGATCTTGTGGTAGACGACCTCGGACTCGTACTGCGCCGCGACGCCGGACACCAGGCGCTGCTTCTCCGCCTCCGGGATGCCGAGCCGGTCGTAGGTGTTCTTGATCTCCGCCGGCAGGTCGTCCCAGGTGGCGGCCTGCTTCTCGGTGGAGCGCACGAAGTACTTGATGTTGTCGAAGTCGATGCCCGACAGGTCCGATCCCCAGGTGGGCATCGGCTTCTTGCCGAACAGCTTGAGGCCCTTGAGGCGCAGCGCGAGCATCCACTCGGGCTCGTTCTTCAGCGCCGAGATGTTGCGCACCACGTCCTCGTTGAGGCCGCGCCGCGCGGTGGCACCGGCGGTGTCGGTGTCGGACCAGCCGAACTCGTAGTTGCCCAGCGACGCAATCTGCTCGTCCTGGGTGAGCGGGGCGGCCTGAGGAGTGGTGGTCATGCGGGCGTCCTCCCGGAACGGGTGGTGACTTGCGGCGACGGGATGTGAGTGGTGCAGACCCCGTCGCCGTGGGCGATCGTTGCTAGGCGCTGGACGTGGCTGCCGACCAGCCGCCCGATGACGGCGGTCTCGGCCTCGCACAGCTGGGGGAACTCGGCGGCCACGTGCGCGACCGGGCAGTGGTGCTGGCAGAGCTGGCCGCCGGTGGCGATGGCCGTGGCGCTCGCGGCGTAGCCCTCGGCCGACAGCGCGTCGGCGAGCGCCTCGCGGCGGGCGATCGGGTCTTCGCCGGCGCCGTCCATGGCCGCGCGGCAGCGGTCTTCGAGTTCGGCGACGCGCTCGGTGGCGAACGCGGTGACGGCGTCGTGGCCGCCCACGCGAGCGAGGTAGCGCAGCGCGGTGGCGGCCAGGTCGTCGTAGGTGTGCGGGAAGCCGGCCCGGCCGGCGTCGGTGAGCGCGAACGCGCGCGCCGGGCGGCCGCGGCCGCGAGGACCCCTGGCCTGCTGGTCGCGCGCGGTCACGCTGCCGGTGGCGGCCAGCGCGTCGAGGTGGCGGCGGACGGCGGCCGGGCTGAGCCCGAGCAGCTCACTGAGCGCGGCCGTGGTAGCCGGGCCACGTTCGAGCAGCAGCCGCACGACTCGGTCACGCGTGCGGATGTCCACGACATGCTCGCTTGCCTGTTCGCTGGGCTGGTCCACGCACCTCACCTCGTTCCGCCGGCTCCGGCGCGCTCCATGGTCTGCACGGTGCAGAGCACCGTGCGGAGCGCCGCCATGTATTTCACAACAACATCCTTGCGTATTTCTTTCGGAACCGCCAAGCCGGATCCGGTGAACACGATCACTAAGGGTTACCTAACCGGGCTGCGCGAGCCCCTCCGGAGCGCACCACGGCGGCGAGAAAACGCAAAGAGCCAGCTCACGGATCTGGGAGCCGCCGCCACCAGCACCGTTCCGCCGCGACAGGCCGAAAGAACGGCGGCAAAAGTCAGGTACCCCCGCCAGACAGAAGGGGCATTTTCCAGTCCTAAGGGGCGCGGATCCGCTCAATACTGGGCGGGCTGGCGGTCCCGCCGGGCGTGCTGGCGGCGGGCGCGCCGGCCGAGGTGCGCCAGCAAGGCGGGCGCGCCGGTCCGACATCGAGGGCCGGTTCGCGATCCTGAGCCAGTAACCCTCCTGCGAAGCGCGGTAACTGCGGCCGGTCCCGGCCGGTCGCGGTTACCGCAGTTCGGTGTTGGGCGGGCGTCCTAGCCTCGAACTCGTGACGAACGCCCACATCGAGCACGAGGCCGCGCTCATCGCCGCCACGGATCGCCCCCGCACCCGGGACAGCCTCGCCGCGGATCTGCGGGCGCTCGGCGTGGCGCCCGGCGAGGTGCTGCTCGTCCACTCCTCGCTCTCGTCCATGGGCTGGATCGCCGGGGGCGCGCCCGCGTTCGCCCACGCACTGCTCGACGTGCTCGGACGTGCGGGCACGCTCGTGGTCCCGGCCCAGACCGGAGAGAACTCCGATCCCCGCTGGTGGCGCGCGCCGCCGGTGCCGGAGGAGTGGTGGCCGGTGATCCGCGCGGCGATGCCCGGGTACGACCCGGCGATCACGCCGAGCCGGGGCATGGGGGCCGTGCCGGAGGTGGTGCGGCGGTGGCCGGGTGCGATCCGCAGTGGGCACCCGCAGTTCTCGTTCGCCGCGGTGGGCTCGCTGGCCGGGCCGCTGATGAGCGTGCACGACCTGGAGTGCCCGTTCGGGGAGCGCTCGCCGGTCGCGGCGATGGAGGCCGCCGGTGCGCGGATCCTGATGGTGGGGGTGGACTTCGGCCAGTGCACGGCGCTGCACCTGGCCGAGGCGCGGGTGCCGGGGATCCCGGACGAGGAGAACGGCTGCGCGGTGCTGCGGCCCGGCGGCACCAGCGAATGGATCACCTACCGCGCGGCGATCGCCCACTCGGCGGATTTCGCGCAGGTCGGGGCCGCGTTCACCGAGACCGGCGGCGTGCTGACGGGCCCGGTCGGATCCGCGGCCGCACGGCTCTTCTCCCTCCCCGCCGTGGTCGCCTTCGCCACGCCGCGCCTCACCCGCCGGCCCATCCCGGCGCCCAGCGAGTGACATATCCCCTGTTCGGCGTCAAACCGGGCGTCCGCAGGTACCAGGACCGCCTGACGCTGCAGGTTCAGATCTCATTGGACGACAAACCACACATTCTGGTCATCGATGCTCACTCGGCCCGGGCGGCGCTGGCGCAGTTCGCGCGGCACCGGACCGCCGGGGCCACGGCGACGGCCGCCTCAGCGGAAGATGACGGTGCGGGATCCGTTGATGACGATCCGGTGCTCGACGTGCCAGCGGACCGCCTTGGCGAGTGCCAGGCACTCGACGTCGCGGCCGGCGGCCACCAGGTCCTCGGGGCGCTGGGTGTGGTCGACCCGCTCCACCTGCTGCTCGATGATCGGACCCTCGTCGAGCTGGGCCGTGACGTAGTGGGCGGTCGCGCCGATCAGCTTCACGCCACGCTCGAATGCCTGGTGGTACGGGCGGGCGCCCTTGAAGCTCGGCAGGAACGAGTGGTGGATGTTGATCGCGCGCCCGGCGAGCGCCTTGCACAGGTCGTCCGAGAGCACCTGCATATAGCGGGCGAGCACGACGAGGTCGATCCGGTGCTCGTCGACGAGGGAGAGCAGCGTGGCCTCGGCGTCCGCGCGGGTCTCGGGGGTGACCGGCACGTGGTGGAACCCGATCCCGTGCCAGCGGGCGAGCGCGGCGAAGTCGGGGTGGTTGGACACGATCGCGGGCACGTCGACGTCGAGGTAGCCGCTCTCGCGCCGGAACAGCAGGTCGTTGAGGCAGTGCCCGGCCTTGGACACCATGATGAGCACCCGCGGGCGCAGGGAGAGGTCGTTGAGCTGCCAGTCCATGCCGAACGTGCTGGCGATCCCCTCGAACGCCTCGCGCAGGTCAGCCGCCGTCAGCGAGGTCTCCATCGCCTCGACGTGGACGCGCATGAAGAACCGCGCGCTGTGCGGATCCCCGAACTGCTGGCTGTCCAGGATGTTGCAGCCCGCCTCGGCGAGCAGGCTGGAGACGGCGGCGACGATCCCGGGCCGGTCGGCGCACGAGAGCGTCACGACGAACTGGGGACCGCCCCGGGCGAGGCCGGCGGTCATGCGTTGCCCGCGGTCATGGGGTGCATAGCTGCCGAACTTACCGTCCGCGGCAAACGCGCTGCCCTGGCCTCGCGGGGGATGCCCGATTGTGCCGCGCGGGCGGGCAGGTCCGCCGCGCGAGCGTGACGGCGGGCCAGTGCCGGGCAAACCGCCGACGCTGCGTAGACTTCCCGCCATGACTCGTCCCGCCGTCGAGGTGGATTCCCTCGTCAAGCGGTACGGCGCTCGCACGGCGGTCGACGGCGTGAGCCTCGCCGTCCCGCCAGGCACCGTCGTCGCGCTCCTCGGCCCCAACGGCGCAGGCAAGACCAGCACGGTCGAGGTCTGCGAGGGCTACCGGCGCCCCGATTCGGGGACCGTCCGGGTGCTGGGGCTCGATCCGGTGGCCGCGCACGACGAGCTGACCCCGCGGATCGGCGTGATGCTCCAGTCTGGCGGGGTGTACCCGGGGGCGCGGGCCGGAGAGATGCTGGCGCTGGTGGCCTCGTTCGCCGCGAACCCCCTCGACCTGGCCGCGCTGACCGAGCGGCTCGCCCTCGGCCCGGTGGCGAACACCCCGTACCGGCGGCTGTCCGGCGGCGAGAAACAGCGGCTGTCCCTGGCGATGGCCCTGGCCGGGCGCCCCGAACTGGTGTTCCTCGACGAGCCGACTGCCGGGATGGATCCGCAGAGCCGGCGCGCGACCTGGGATCTGGTGCGCGAGCTGCGCGGATCCGGCGTGGCGGTGCTGCTCACCACCCACTTCATGGACGAGGCGGAACAGCTCGCCGACCAGGTGGTGATCATCGACGGCGGCCGGGTCGTGGGAGCCGGGAGTCCCGCCGAGCTGACGAGCGCCCAGCTCAGCAGCACCACCGGCACCGGCCAGCTGACGTTCGCGTCGGTCCCCGGGCTGCCGGTGGCGGACCTGCGCGAGCTGCTGCCCGGGTTCGCGGTCGCCGAGGCCAGCCCGGGGCGGTACCAGCTCACCGGGCCGGTCAGCCCCGCGGCGGTGGCCACGGTCGCCGCCTGGTGCGCCGAGCACAACGCCCTGGTCGCGGCCCTGAACACCAGCCAGCGGACCCTTGAGGACGTCTTCCTCGACCTGACCGGACGGGAGCTGCGCACATGAGTGCACTCACCCTCTCCCCCGCCCCGGGCCGTGCCCCGATGAGCCGGATCGTGGGCCGCCAGGCCGCCATGGAGATCCGCCTGACGCTGCGGCGCGGCGAGTCGCTGGTGCTCACCCTGGTGATCCCGGTCCTGCTGCTCGTGGGCATCGACAAGCTGGACGCGCTGCGGCTGCCCGGGGGTGACCGGGCCGCGTTCCTGGTCCCGGGGGTGCTCGCGCTGGCCGTGATGTCGACCGCGTTCACCGGGCAGGCGATCTCGACGGGCTTCGAGCGGTCCTACGGGGTGCTCAAGCGGCTCGGCGCGTCCGCGCTGCCGCGCTGGGGGCTGCTGCTGGCCAAGAGCCTGGCGGTGCTCGTGATCCTCGCCGGGCAGTGCGTGATCGTCGGCGTGGTCGGGTTCGCGCTGGGCTGGCGGCCGGACCTGCGCGGGATCGTGCCCGCGCTCGCCCTGATCGCGCTCGCCGCGGCCGCGTTCTCCGGGCTGGCGTTGCTCATGGCCGGGACGCTGCGGGCCGAGGCCACCCTGGCCGGGGCGAACCTGCTGTACCTGCTGCTCGGGGCGGCGGGCGGGATCGCCGTGCCGCTCACCGCCGCGCCCGCCGCGATCCGGACCGTGCTGCAGTGGCTGCCGATCACCGCGCTGACCGACGGGCTCCGGGCGGTGCTGGGCGGGGATCCGGCGCCGGGGCGGGTGTGGCTGATCCTCGTGCTGTGGGCGGTCGTGACGATCACGGCGGCCGCGCGGACGTTCCGATGGGAGTAACCCAGGTGGCAGTGGCGACGCAGGCACCCCCCGAGGCGGACGCGCGCGCCAGGCGCACCACCCCGCTCGTGCGGTGGCTCGCACTGGCGGTGCTGATCGGCAACGCGCTGATCATCGTGACGGGCGCGGCGGTCCGGCTCACCGGATCCGGGCTGGGCTGCCCGACGTGGCCGCGGTGCACCGACTCGTCGTACACCAACACGGCGGCGCTGGGGATCCACGGGTACATCGAGTTCGGCAACCGGCTGCTGACCATCGTGGTGGCGCTCGTGGTGGGCGCGGCGATCGTCGCGGCGATCCTCGGCCGTCCCCGGCGGCGGGCGCTCGTCGCGCTGGCGCTCGCCCAGTTCGGCGGGTTCGTCGCGCAGGCGGTCGTGGGCGGGATCACGGTCCGGACCAGTCTCAATCCGTGGTCGGTGTCGCTGCACTTCGGAGTCTCGGCCGCGCTGGTCTACGGCGCGTACGCGCTGTGGGTGCGATCCGGCGAGGGCGACGGCCCGCGCGAGTACACCGGTCCGGCGCCGCTCGTGTGGCTCGGCCGCGGGGTGGCGATCAGCGCGGGCGCGGTCCTGCTCGTGGGCACGGTGGTGACCGGCAGCGGACCGCACGCGGGAGACGACCACGCCACCCGCACCGGGCTGGATCCCGCCCAGGTCGCCCAGTTGCACGCCGACGCGGTGTTCCTGCTGGTGGGGCTGACGATCGCGGCGATCCTGGCCTACGCCGCGACGGGCCACCGGGCGCTGCGCGACGCGGCCCTGGTGCTGCTCGCCGCCGAACTGGCGCAGGGCGCGATCGGCTTCACCCAGTACTTCACGGGCCTGCCGGTGCTGCTCGTCGGGCTGCACGTCGCCGGATCCGCCGCGCTGTGGATCGCCGCGCTCCGGGTGCTGTTCCTCACCCGCGTGCGGCCCACCGCCTGACGGCCTCGGCGAACCGGGCCGGCGACCCCGGATCCATCCCGAAGAACAGCGACGGCTCGGTCAGCTCCAGTTCCAGCAGCAGCGGCTCGCCGTCCGCCCCGGGCACCAGGTCGACCCGGGCGTACAGCAGGTCGCCGCCGACCTGGGCGAGCGCCGCCCCGGCCACCGCGTGCTCGGCCGCCGACGGCTCCCGGGCGGTGATCACCTGGTCGCGGTACTCCCGCTCGCCCTGGTCCGGGCCGTCCAGCAGCGCGGCCTTGCGCGCCCCGTGGCTGAACGTCCCGCCGAGGTAGAGCAGCGAGGTCTCCCCCGCGGTGTCGACCGCGCCGAGGTAGGGCTGGATCATCACCGTGCGCCCGGCTCCCAGCAGCCGGGAGAGGTGCGCCCGGGCCGGATCGTCGTCCGCGCCCGCCCGGTACCGCCCGGTGTCCAGCGCGCCGATGCTCACAGCGGGCTTGATGACGTACTCGCCGCTCACCGGCAGGACGGGCGCGCCGCCGGGCTCGATCCAGGTCGTGGGGACCACGGGCACCCCGGCGGCCTCCAGGTCGCGCAGGTACCGCTTGTCGGTGTTCCACCGCAGGACCTTGGCCGGGTTCGCGAGCCTCGGCACGGACTCGGCCCAGCGCAGGTACTCCCCGACCCGGGTGGTGTAGTCCCAGGTCGAGCGGATCACCACGAGGTCGCAGCCGGACCAGTCCTCGGCGGGGTCGTCCCAGCGGGCCACCCGGGCGTCCACCCCGGCGGCGGCGAGGGCGGGCAGGGCGAGCGCGTTGTCGGTGTCCATTCCCGGCAGGTCCGCGCAGGTGGCGAGTACGACCGCCGTCACGGGCGGCGGGCCCCGCCCATGCGCCGCCACTCCTCCGGGCCGGTGCGGACGGTCCCGGTGAGCTCGCGGTCCCACCCCGCGGAGACGGGCACGCCCGCGGACTCGCAGGCGGCGGCCGCCTCGGCCTGGCCGGGGGCCATCAGGTCGCCCCAGCGGCCGTCGGCGCCGACGAGGGCGATCCGGGTGCCGCGGCGGCCGGTGTAGGACAGGACGGCGGTCGCGCCGCCGTGCCGCTGGCCGAACGCGCGCAGGGCGGCGGCAAGGGAATCGCTCATGCCGCTCAGACTAGGGCCTGTTTCATAATCTCTGGCCGAGCGAGCCGCGGCTCAGGGGACGGTCCGGCAAGACGCAGGTGCGCCGGGATAGCGGTGTTCTATCCCGGTGTGCCGGCGACGCCGCCGGTCCGTTTTCTGAGTCCGGCGGAGCCGGTCAGCTGCGTTATGAAACAGGCCCTAGGAGAAGACGAGCGCGTCGATCGCGACGAGGGCGAACAGCACGGTCAGGTACTGGATCGACAGGTGGAACAGCGTCATCGGCTTGACCTTGCGCCCGGCGGCGATCCCGCGCTCCAGCCGGTGCGCGCCCACCAGGAAGACCGCGCCGTTGACCAGCGCGCCGGCCCCGTAGATCCACCCGGTGGCGAGCGGCCAGAGCACGAGGGAGGTCGCGACCATCGCCCACGAGTACGCGACGATCTGCTTCGCGACGGCGTGCGGGGTGGCGACCACGGGCAGCATCGGCACCCCGGCCCTGGCGTAGTCGTCCTTGAACTTCATCGCCAGCGGCCAGTAGTGCGGCGGGGTCCAGAAGAAGATGACGCCGAACAGGACCAGCGGCGCCCAGCCCAGGCTGCCGGTGACGGCGGCCCAGCCGATCAGCACCGGCATGCACCCGGCCGCGCCGCCCCAGACGATGTTCTGCGAGGTCCGCCGCTTCAGTAGCAGGGTGTAGACGAGCACGTAGAACAGGATCGCCGCGACCGCGAGCCCGGCGGCCAGCAGGTTCGTGGTGACCCACAGCAGGGCGGTGGCGAGCACCCCGAGTGTGATGCCGAACACCAGCGCGGCCCGCGGGGTGACGGTGTGGCGGGCCAGCGGGCGGCGCGCCGTGCGGGTCATCACCACGTCGATGTCGCGGTCGATGTAGCAGTTCAGTGCGTTCGCGCTGCCCGCGGCGAGTGACCCGCCGGCGAGCGTGGCGAGCACGAGGCCGAGCTTCGGGAAGCCGTGCGCGGCCAGGAACATCGTCGGGACGGTGCTGACCAGCAGCAGTTCGATGATCCGGGGCTTGGTCAGCGCCACGTACGCGGCGACGACGCTCAGCGGGGTACGGCGGGCCTGGCTCGCGCCCGTTCCGGCCGGCGCTTCGGCGAGGGAGGTCATCGCGTCCCCTGGCCGAAGGGACGCCGAGTGCACTGCCGGGTCACGCTCGCGTCCACCTCTCCACCGGCGTTCTGGGCCCGCCGGGAACCGCTCGGGCCCCGACCCGGCGATAGTAGTCGACGTGCCGTCGACGGTTTGTCACCGCCCTGGGGCGCGTGGCGGCGGGGCTTCCGGCCCGCCCCGGGACGGCGCGCGGGTGAACGGTGGGCTGCCGGCGCCGCGTGCCGCTACATGCCCGCCCAGCGGGTCGGTAGGGTCGGACTGAGCGCCCGGCGCTGCGAGTGCGCGGGCGCGGTCCACCGCCAGGGGAGAAAGACACCGCTTGTGACCACTACCGATCAGCAGGTCCCGACTCTCGATTGGTCCGAGGTGGATCGGCGGGCCGTCGACACCGTCCGCGTGCTCGCCATGGACGCCGTGGAGAAGGCCGGCAACGGCCACCCAGGCACGGCGATGAGCCTCGCGCCGGCCGCGTACCTGCTATTCCAGCGGGTGCTGCGGCACGACCCGGCGGATCCGGACTGGACCGGCCGCGACCGCTTCGTCCTCTCCTGCGGGCACTCCAGCCTCACGCTGTACATCCAGCTCTTCCTCAGTGGATACGGCCTGACCGTCGACGACCTCAAGTCGCTGCGCCAGTGGGGCAGCCTGACTCCGGGCCACCCCGAACACGGCCACACCCGGGGGGTCGAGACCACCACCGGCCCACTGGGCCAGGGCGTGGCGAACGCGGTCGGCATGGCGTTCGCGTCGCGCCGCGAGCGGGGCCTGTTCGACCCCGAAGCCGAGCCCGGTGCCAGCCCGTTCGACCACAACATCTGGTGCTTCGCCTCCGACGGCGACCTGGAGGAGGGCGTCAGCAGCGAGGCCTCCTCCCTGGCCGGTCACCAGCAGCTGGGCAACCTGTGCCTGCTGTGGGACGACAATCACATCTCCATTGAGGACGACACGGCGATCGCGTTCAGCGAGGACGTGTGCGCCCGGTACGCCGCGTACGGCTGGCACGTCCAGCGGGTCGAGGACGGCGAGGACGTCCAGGCGCTGTACGCCGCCTACGAGGCCGCCCGCGCCGAGACGTCCCGGCCGAGCTTCATCGCGGTCCGCACGGTGATCGGGTACCCGGCGCCGAACAAGCGGGGCACGGGCAAGGCGCACGGGTCCGCGCTGGGCAAGGACGAGGTCGCGGCGACCAAGGAGCTGCTCGGGTTCGATCCGGCGCAGTCCTTCGAGGTCAGCGACGAGGTGCTCGGCCACGCCCGGGAGGTCGTCGAGCGCGGCGAGGCCCTCAAGAGTGAGTGGCAGAAGTCGTTCGGCACGTGGGCCACGGCCAACCCCGAGCGCAAGGCCCTGTTCGACCGGCTCAAGGACCGCTCGCTGCCCGAAGGCCTGGCCGAGGCGCTGCCCAGCTGGGAGCCCAGCGAGAAGGGCGTGGCCACCCGGGTCGCGTCCGGCGAGGTGCTGTCGGCGCTGGCCCCGATCATGCCCGAGCTGTGGGGCGGATCGGCCGACCTGGCCGGCAGCAACAACACCACCATGAAGGGCGAGCCGTCCTTCGTGCCGGCCGAGCACCAGACCAAGTCGTTCCCCGGCGGCCCCTACGGGCGGACCCTGCACTTCGGGATCCGCGAGCACGCCATGGGCTCGATCATGAACGGCATCGTGCTGCACGGCCCGACCCGGCCCTACGGCGGCACGTTCCTGGTGTTCTCCGACTACATGCGGCCCCCGGTGCGCCTCGCCGCACTCATGGGCCTGCCGGTCACCTACGTCTGGACCCACGACTCGATCGGCCTCGGCGAGGACGGCCCCACCCACCAGCCGGTGGAGCACCTGACCGCGCTGCGGGCGATCCCGGGGCTGGACGTGGTCCGGCCCGCCGACGCCAACGAGACCGCCGTGGCCTGGCGCCGGATCCTGGAGATCACCGACCGGCCCGCCGCCCTGTGCCTGACCCGCCACGACGTGCCGTTGTGGGACCGCGCGGTGTGCGGATCCGCCGAGGGGGTCACCAGGGGCGGCTACGTGCTGGCCGAGGCGACCGGCGGCGTGCCGCGGATCATCCTCATGGGCTCGGGCTCGGAGGTCCAGATCGCCATGGCCGCCCGGGACCAGCTCGAAGCGGACGGCATTCCCGCCCGTGTGGTGTCGATCCCGTGCCGCGAGTGGTTCGACGCGCAGGACGCCGGGTATCGCGAAAGCGTGCTCCCGGCGGCGGTCCGCGCGCGCGTCTCTGTAGAGGCGGGCATCGCGATGAGCTGGCGTGACCTGATCGGTGACGCCGGAGAGGCTGTCAGCCTCGAGCACTTCGGGGCATCCGCCCCCTACCAGGTGCTGTACGAGCAGTTCGGGCTCACCGCCGAGGCGGCCGTCGCGGCCGCGCGGCGAAGCCTGGAGCGGTCCGGGCAGGCACAGGGCTGAGCGCGCACGACGACGAGAAGGGGACCACGATGAGCAACCCAGCACTGGACGCCCTGGCTGCGGCCGGCGTCTCGATCTGGCTCGACGACCTGTCCCGCGCACGGCTGACCAGCGGCAACCTGGACCAGCTCATGCGCGAGAAGCACGTCGTCGGCGTCACGACCAATCCGACGATCTTCGCCAAGGCGCTCGAGCAGGGGCACGCCTACGACCAGCAGGCCGGCGAGCTGGCCCTGCGGGGGGTGGACCTGGAGGAGGCAGTCCGCTCCATCACCACCGCGGACGTGCGCGAGGCCGCCGACGTGCTGCGCCCCGCCTACGACGCCTCCCACGGCGTGGACGGCCGGGTGTCGATCGAGGTCGACCCGCGGCTGGCCGGTGACAGCGCCCGCACGATCGCCGAGGCCAAGGCACTGTGGTGGCTGGTCGACCGGCCGAACGTCTTCATCAAGATCCCGGCCACGCCCGAGGGCCTCCCGGCGATCACCGCGACCCTGGCGGCCGGGATCAGCGTGAACGTCACGCTGATCTTCAGCCTCCAGCGCTACGACGCCGTGATCGACGCGTTCTTCGCCGGGATGGAGCAGGCCAGGGAGAACGGCCACGACCTGTCCGGGCTCGGATCGGTCGCCTCCTTCTTCGTGTCCCGGGTGGACACCGAGGTCGACAAGCGGCTGGAGAAGATCGGCGGCGACGAGGCGGCCGCACTGCGCGGCAAGGCCGGCGTGGCGAACGCCCGGCTCGCCTACGAGCTGTACGAGAAGAAGTTCTCCGGATCGCGCTGGCAGGCCCTCGCCGACGCCGGCGCCCGCCCGCAGCGCCCGCTGTGGGCCTCCACCGGGGTCAAGGACCCGACGCTGCGCGACACCATGTACGTCGAGGAACTGGTCGCGCCCGGCACGGTCAACACCATGCCCGAGGCGACCCTCAACGCGGTGGCCGACCACGGCGAGATCCGCGGCGACACCGTCACCGGCTACTACGGGGAGGCGCACGCCGTGATGGAGCGGCTCAACGCGCTCGGCGTCAGCTACGACGACGTCGTCGACGTGCTCGAGCGCGAGGGCGTGGAGAAGTTCGAGGCGTCGTGGAAGGACCTGCTCGAATCCGTCCGCACGCAGCTCGGCTCCGCCGAGAACGTGGAGGCCGCACGATGACGACCCTGGACCTCGCCGTCACCGGTGGCGGGCTGACCGTCACCGGCGCCGGGTCGATCCCCGGCATCGCCGAGACGCTCGACGCGCTCGCCGCCGAGGACGTGCCCGCGCGGCTGCTGGCCAAGGATCCCACGCTGTGGGGACCGGAGGCCGAGAGCGAGGCCTCGATCCGGCTCGGCTGGATCGAGGCGCCCGCGATCTCCCGCGCGCTGGTCGCCCCGCTCGCCGAACTGCACACCGAACTGCACGACGAGGGCCTGGACCACATCGTGCTGGCCGGAATGGGCGGCTCGTCGCTGGCCCCCGAGGTGATCGCCCGCACCCTGGGCAAGGACCTCACGGTGCTCGACACCACCGATCCGCACCAGGTGCGCGCCGCGCTCGCCGACGAGGGCACCCTGCGCCGCACGGTGGTGGTGGTGTCCAGCAAGTCCGGCGGGACGGTCGAGACCGACAGCCACCGCCGCGCATTCCACCAGGCCTTCCTCGACCTGGGACTGTCCGCCGAGGAGGCGGGACGGCGGTTCGTCGTCGTCACCGACCCGGGCTCGCCGCTGGAGTCCACGGCCCGCGAGCTGGGGGCACGGGCGGTGTTCCTCGCGGATCCGAACGTCGGCGGCCGGTACAGCGCGCTGACCGCGTTCGGGCTGGTCCCGGCCGCGCTGCTCGGCGTGAACGTCACCGAGCTGCTCGACGAGGCCGAGGCCACCCGGTCCTCGCTCATCGAGGAGAACAACCCGGCGCTCGTGCTGGGGGCCGCCATCGGATCCGCCGCCACGGCCGGGCGCGACAAGCTCGTCATCGCCGAGGACGGCACCGGGATCCTCGGCCTGGGCGACTGGGCCGAGCAGCTCATCGCCGAGTCCACCGGCAAGCAGGGCAAGGGCGTCCTGCCGGTCGTCGTGGAGAACCCGACCGCGCACGGCACCACCGGCGACGACGTCCTGCTGGTCACCGCCGGCGGCTCGCTGCACCCCGGTGCCGTGCCCGGCGCCGGTTCCAAGCCCGACCTCACCGTCAACGGATCCCTCGGCGCGCAGTTCATGGCCTGGGAGTACGCCACGGCGATCACCGGGAAGATCCTCGGCATCGACCCCTTCGACCAGCCCAACGTGGCCGAGTCGAAGGAGAACACCGCCAAGATCCTGGCCTCGGGACCGGCGCGCACCACTCCGGCCTTCACCGAAGGATCCGTCGAGGTCTACGGCGACGCCGGGCTGCTCGGCGGGGCGGCCACCGTGGCCGACGCGGTGGGCGCGCTGCTCTCGGCGATCGGAGGCCGCGGCTACCTCGCCGTGATGGCCTACCTGGACCGCTTCGGCGACTCAGCCGCCGCCACGCTGCGGCCCGCGCTCGCCACCCGCACCCCGCACCCGGTCACCTTCGGCTGGGCGCCGCGGTTCCTGCACTCGACCGGCCAGTACCACAAGGGCGGACCGCAGAACGGCGCGTTCCTGCAGATCACCGGGGCGGTCACCGAAGACCTGCCGGTCCCCGGCAAGCCGTACACCTTCGGGGTGCTGCAGGCCGCACAGGCCGCCGGCGACCTCGAAGCCCTCGCCGGGCGCGGGCGTCCCGTGCTGCGCCTGCACCTGACCAGCCGGCCGACCGGCCTCGAGCAGCTCCTGGAGGCGCTGCGGTGATGAACCGTACCGGCGGGTTGCCGACCAACCCGCTCCGCGATCCCGCCGACCGGCGGCTGCCGCGGGTCCCCGCGCCCTGCGCACTGGTGATCTTCGGGGTCTCCGGCGACCTGGCGCACAAGAAGCTGCTGCCCGCGGTGTACGACCTGGCCAGCCGCGGGCTGCTGCCGCCGGGCTTCGTGGTGCTCGGCTTCGCCCGGCGCGACTGGACCGACGCCGACTTCGAGGCCGCGGCCCGCGACGCGATCCAGGAGCACGCCCGGACCCCGTGGCAGGAAGAGGTGTGGGCCCGGCTCGCGGGCAACCTCAAGTTCGTCCCCGGATCCTTCGACGACGACGACGCGTTCGACCGGCTCTCCCAGACTCTGGACGACCTGCGCGAGAGCCACGGAATCCTGGGCAACGCCGCGTTCTACCTGTCCGTCCCCCCGACGCAGTTCCCGGTGGTGCTCAAGCAGATGGAGCGCACCGGGATGGCCGACAACGAGGCCTCCGGGGGGTGGCGGCGGGTCGTGGTCGAGAAGCCGTTCGGGCACGACGTGCAGTCCAGCCGGGAACTCAACGAACTGGTCGACCACGTCTTCACCCCCGAGGACGTCTTCCGGATCGACCACTACCTGGGCAAGGAGACCGTCCAGAACCTGCTCGCGCTGCGGTTCGCCAACACGCTGTTCGATCCGGTCTGGAACTCCAACTACGTCGACTCGGTCCAGATCACGATGGCCGAGGACGTGGGCATCGGATCGCGCGCCGCGTTCTACGACGCCACCGGCGCGGCCCGTGACGTGCTCCAGAACCACCTGCTCCAGTTGCTCGCCCTGACCGCGATGGAGGAGCCGGTCAGCTTCTCCGCGGACGCGATCCGGGCCGAGAAGCTGAAGATCCTCACGGCGGTCGGCATCCCCGAAGGCGACCAGCGGGACCTGTACGCGGTCCGCGGCCAGTACGAACAGGGCTGGCTCGCGGGGCAGCGCGCCAAGGGCTACCTGGAGGAGGAGGGCGTCCCGCCGGACTCCACCACCGAGACCTACGTGGCCGTCCGGCTGCTCGTGCAGACCCGGCGGTGGGGCGGGGTGCCGTTCTACGTCCGCACCGGCAAGCGCCTGCCCCGGCGGGTCACCGAGATCGCCGTGGTCTTCAAGAAGGCCCCGCACCTGCCGTTCGCCGAGACCGACACCGAGTCCCTCGGCAACAACCAGCTCGTGATCCGGGTCCAGCCTGACGAGGGCATCACGCTGAAGTTCGGGTCCAAGGTGCCCGGCAGCGCGATGGAGGTCCGGGACGTCGCGATGGACTTCCTCTACGGCGCCGCGTTCACCGAGTCCTCCCCCGAGGCGTACGAGCGGCTCGTCCTGGACGTCATGCTCGGCGACTCCACGCTGTTCCCGCACGCCGAGGAGGTCGACGCCAGCTGGCGGATCATCGATCCGCTGGAGGAGTACTGGGCCGGCCACAAGCCGCACAAGTACCGGGCCGGCGAGTGGGGCCCGAAGGCCGCCGACGACATGGTGGCCGTCGACGGCCGGCACTGGCGGCGGCCATGACCGCCCCGCTCGTGAGCACCTACCTGGGGAGAACAGCATGACCACGCTGTGGGACACCACCGGCACCGAGGTGGTCAAGGCACTCGGCGAGGCTCGGCGCGGCGCCGGGATGGTCTCCGGGCTCGCGCTGACCCTCGTGGTCGTCGCCGACGAGAAGAAGGTGGCCGAGGCCGAGGTCGCCGCCACCAAGGCGGCCGCGGCGCACCCCTGCCGGGTGCTGATCGTGGTCCGCAGGCAGATCGACGCGCCGCAGCCCCGGCTCGACGCCGAGATCTCGATCGGCGGCCGGCTCGGTCCCGGCGAGGCCGTCGTGATGCGGATGTACGGCCGCCTCGCGCTGCACGCCGAGTCCGTGACCCTGCCGCTACTCGCGCCCGACGTGCCCGTGGTGACCTGGTGGCACGGCGAGGCGCCCGAGCGGATCGCCTACGATCCGCTGGGCGTGTTCGCCGACCGGCGGGTGACCGACGCCGCGCAGGCCGCGGATCCGATCGCGGCCCTGCAGATCCGTGCCGCCGACTACGTGCCGGGCGACACCGACCTCGCCTGGACCAGAGCCACCCCGTGGCGCGCGCTGCTCGCGGGGGCGTTCGACACCCTCGGCACCCACCGCGTGGTGTCGGCGCGGATCGCGGCGGCGCCCAAGAACCCGTCCGCGTACCTGCTCGGCGGCTGGCTGCGGGCGCGGCTCGGGATCAGCGCCGAGCAGACCGACTCGGCCGGCCCCGGCATCACCGAGGTCTACCTCAAGCTCGAGGACGACACCGAACTGTCGATCAGCCGGCACGACGGGTTCTCCGCGCTCATGCACCGCACCGGGGTCCAGGACCGGCGGCTCCCGCTCCAGCGCCGGGACGTCGGCGAGCCACTCGCCGAGGAGCTGCGCCGGCTCGACCCCGACGAGCCCTACGCCGCCGCCCTGTCCGCGGCGACCGGCCTGGTGCTCGACCAGCGGCCACGCGCGCGGGTACACGTGTGGCGCGACGCGGTGCCGGCCGCCGGATGACCCGGTCGCTGGACAACCTCGAGGTCCAGGTCTACCGGGACGCCGCCGCGGTCGCCGAGGCGGCGGCGTCCCAGCTCATGACCCGGATCGTCGAGGCGCAGGAGGCCAGGGGCGAGGCCACCGTGGTCCTCACCGGCGGCGGGCTGGGCATCGACGTGCTACGTCGGCTCGCCGCCGGTCCGGCCCGCGCGGCGATCGACTGGCGCGGGCTGAACCTGTGGTGGGGCGACGAGCGGTTCGTGCCGTCCAGCGATCCGGACCGCAACGAACTCCAGGCCAGGGCCGCGCTCCTCGACCTCGTACCCCTGGATCCGGCCCGGGTACACCCCATGCCGCCGTCCGACGGGCCGGACGGCGACGATCCGGAGGCCGCGGCCGCCCGGTACGCCGCCGAACTGGCGAGCGCCGCGCGGCCGGGCCGGGAGGTCCCCGCGATCGACGTCCTGCTGCTCGGGGTCGGCGGCGAGGGGCACGTGGCCTCGATCTTTCCCGAGTCCCCCGCGGCGCACGACGGGCGGCTCGCCACGGCGGTCCGCGGCTGCCCCAAGCCACCCCCGACGCGGATCACGCTGACGTTCCCGGTGATCCAGAGCGCCGACGAGGTCTGGCTCGTCGCCGCGGGCGCGGCCAAGGCCCACGCGCTCGGTGCCGCCGCACGCGGGGCGGGGCCGGTACAGATCCCCGCGGCGGGCGCCCGGGGACGCCTGCGCACCCTGTGGCTGCTCGACCGCGAGGCCGCGGCGGAGATCCCCAAACCGATGTGGAGCCTCCGCACCTAACACCGCCCCACGAGCCCGCCGAGCCTCCACCCGCACCCGCCCGCCCGCGAGCGCCGACCCTGCCGGCCGCCGCCCGCCCGCCAAGAACGGGACTATTCGGGTATTCGCGCCCACTTCGCCGGTGATAGCCGCAACTTCCCCGACAGTTCACGACGGCGCAGGCGCGCGGGCAAGCTCACCCCGAACCGCCAGACACGGACGCCCGCACCCCCGGCGAAGTGTGTGCCGCTCTGCCGGTCCTGACCGGTCCAGCGGCACACACTTCGGGGCTTGCGGGGACACAGCAGCGCCCGGCCTCCCATGAAGGGGGGCCGGGCGCTGCTGGGGGTTGCTTGGCGGTGCTCAGGCGCCGCCGCGGCGCTCCCGCAGCTTGGCGAGGGCCTCTTCGAGGATCGCCTCGCCATCGGCATCACTACGGCGCTCGCGGACGTACGCGAGGTGGGTCTTGTAGGGCTCGGTACGGGGCGCCGCGGGCGGCGCCTCGGAGTTCTGCCCAGCGGGAAGCCCGCACCGGGGGCAGTCCCAATGGTCAGGGATTGCCGCCTCCATGGCGAACGACGGACGAGTGATATGCCCGTTGGCACAGAAGAACGGGATGTGCACGCGCGGGGCGGACTCGCCACGCTCGGCCTCTCCCATCGGTCCTGCTCCAACACGGGTACCACGAATGGCGTTGCCACCAGCCACGGCTAGTGCTCCTGTTCTACGACGTGCGTGTGGGGTGAAAGTGGGGCGCCGTCGTACGTGTCAGCTACCGGCCGCCTTGAGCAGCAGGCCGAGGCCGACGATGCACGCGAACCAGATCACTCCGATCGCGATCGTGAACCGGTCGAGGTTCTTCTCGGCGATCGACGAACCAGCCAGGTTGGACGACACACCGCCGCCGAACATGCTGGACAGGCCCCCACCCTTGCCGCGGTGCAGCAGGATCAGGGCGACGAGCAGCAGGCTCGTGACGACGAGCGTGATCGACAGAGCGATTTCCATCGCGGAACGGTGTTCCTCTCTCTGGAGCGGCCGACGTTCGGCCGCACACGGTCGCCGGCGCGGAACCGGCCACCCGGGTGGGTGAGGACGGCAGAGCCGGACCCGGTAAGGATACGCCCTGGTGTCCGCCCGGCCCGCTGGCCTGGCTGGGTTCGCCGCGAGGGTAACAGGGCCGCGCCACTCCCCCGGCCCATCCGATCGCCCGGACAACCGCCCAGCCTGCGGCAATACGCACTCAGCCGGGACGATCCGCACGCCGGTGCCAGGGCTCCGGCGGCGCGCCGGGCAGCAGCCGACAACCCGCACCCTGTCCCGGGCCACACGGCGCCCGCGGGAGCCCTGCGCGAAGTGTGTGCCGCTGGACCGGCCCTGACCGGCAGAACGGCACACGCTTCGGAAGGAGGGTGGGCGTGTACAGCTGGCGCGGAGGCTGCGGGGATCAGGTCCTGGGACGGGATTGGGCGACGACGTGGGCCACCGTGACCTCGGCGTCGGATCCCGTGGCGCTGGCGGACGGCAGCGCGACCGTGACCTCCAGGCCTCCGCCGGCGAGGGGCTGTGCCCGGACGGATCCGCCGTGGGCGTCCACGACAGCCCGCACGATCG
>JAOPVE010000228.1 GCA_025963185.1 Actinomycetes bacterium | reverse complement strand
CTTCGAGATGCGGACGCACAAGCGCCTCATCGACATCCTCGACCCCACGCCGAAGACGGTCGACTCGCTCATGCGACTCGACCTCCCGGCGGGCGTCGACATCGAGATCAAGCTCTAAGGGCTCACTCACATGACTTCGAACCGAACCGTCCAGGGCGTCCTGGGTGAGAAGCTGGGCATGACCCAGGTCTTCGACAGCAACAACCGGATCGTCCCGGTGACTGTCGTCAAGGCCGGGCCCTGCGTGGTCACCCAGATCCGCACCGTCGAGAACGACGGCTACAGCGCCGTCCAGATCGCCTACGGCGCGATCGACCCCCGCAAGGTCAACAAGCCCGAGGCGGGTCACTTCGCCAAGGCGGGCGTCCCGCCGCGCCGCTACACGCTGGAGATCCGCACCGCGGACGCCGCGTCGTACACCCTTGGCCAGGAGGTCACCGCCGACATCTTCACGCCCTCGGGCGAGAAGCCGCTGAAGGTCGACGTGGTCGCCACCAGCAAGGGCAAGGGCTACGCCGGTGTCATGAAGCGCCACAACTTCCACGGCCTCGGCGCCGGCCACGGCGTGAAGCGCGCGCACCGCAAGCCCGGCTCCATCGGCGCCTGCGCCACCCCCGGTCGGGTCTTCAAGGGCACCCGGATGGCCGGCCGCATGGGTGTCGCCAAGACCACCACGCAGAACCTCACGGTCCACGCGATCGACGTCGAGAAGGGCTACCTGCTCCTCAAGGGCGCCGTTCCCGGCCCGACCGGTGGCCTGGTTCTCGTCCGCACCGCCGTCAAGAACGGCCTCGGGAAGGGCGGAGTGGCCAAGTGACCACCGCAGAAGCGACGAAGGCTCTGACGCTGGAGGTCAAGGGCGCCAACGGCGCGACCGGCCGCAGCGTGGAGCTCCCGGAGGACGTCTTCGGCGTCCAGGTCAACATCCCGCTGATCCACCAGGTCGTCGTCGCGCAGCTCGCTGCCGCCCGTCAGGGCACGCACTCGACGAAGACCCGCGGTGAGGTCCGTGGAGGTGGGCGCAAGCCCTACCGCCAGAAGGGCACTGGCCGGGCCCGTCAGGGCTCGACCCGCGCGCCGCAGTTCGTCGGCGGTGGCGTCGTGCACGGCCCCAAGCCGCGCGACTACGCCCAGCGGACCCCCAAGAAGATGAAGGCCCTCGCTCTGCGTGGCGCCCTCTCCGACCGCTTCTCGCACGACCGCGTCCACGTCGTCGACTCCCTCACCGGGGGCGACGTGCCCTCGACCAAGGGCGCCACCGCGATGCTGGCCGCGATCAGCGAGCGCCGGCACGTCCTGGTCGTGGCGGAGCGCACCGACCTCGCCACCTGGAGGTCGCTGCGCAACCACAAGGCCGTGCACCTGCTCTCGCCCGGCCAGCTCAACACCTACGACGTCCTCGTCAGCGACGACGTCGTGTTCACCGAGGGTGCGCTCGCGACCTTCCTGGCCGGTCCGCCCAAGGGCAAGTCCGTGAAGGCGACCGCCACGAGCACGGAAGCTCTCACTGTCACGGAGGCCTCGGCATGACCGACCTGACCGACCCGCGCGACATCCTGCTCGCCCCGGTCATCTCCGAGAAGAGCTACGGCCTGCTCGACGAGAACAAGTACACGTTCCTGGTCGCTCCGGACGCCAACAAGACGCAGATCAAGATCGCCGTCGAGAAGGTCTTCGACGTCAAGGTCAGCAGCGTCAACACCCTGAACCGCCAAGGCAAGCGCAAGCGCACCCGGGCCGGCTTCGGTCAGCGGGCGTCCTCCAAGCGCGCCATCGTCACGCTTCGCGAGGGCACCATCGAGATCTTCGGGGGCCCGGTCGCTTAGCCCCGGCTAACCGACTGGACTCACGAGCTGAAGAGAGACTGATATGGGTATCCGCAAGTACAAGCCGACCACCCCGGGCCGTCGTGGCTCGAGCGTGGCCGACTTCGCCGAGATCACGCGTTCCACCCCGGAGAAGTCGCTGGTCCGCCCGCTGCACAGCAAGGGCGGCCGCAACGCGACCGGCCGCATCACCGTGCGGCACCAGGGTGGTGGCCACAAGCGCGCCTACCGCGTCATCGACTTCCGTCGCCACGACAAGGACGGCATCCCGGCCAAGGTCGCTCACATCGAGTACGACCCCAACCGCACCGCCCGCATCGCGCTGCTGCACTACGCCGATGGCGAGAAGCGCTACATCGTGGCGCCGCGCAACCTCAAGCAGGGTGACCTCGTCGAGGCCGGTCCCGGTGCCGACATCAAGCCGGGCAACGCCCTCCCGCTGCGCAACATCCCGACGGGTACGACGATCCACAACATCGAGCTCCGGCCCGGTGGCGGTGCGAAGATCGCCCGCTCGGCCGGCACCAGCGTCCAGCTGGTCGCCAAGGACGGCCCCTACGCGCAGTTGCGCATGCCGTCCGGTGAGGTCCGCAACGTCGACATCCGCTGCCGCGCGACGGTCGGCGAGGTCGGCAACGCCGAGCAGTCCAACATCAACTGGGGCAAGGCCGGCCGCATGCGCTGGAAGGGCAAGCGCCCCTCCGTCCGTGGTGTCG
>JAOPVE010000201.1 GCA_025963185.1 Actinomycetes bacterium | reverse complement strand
GGCGCGGTCGCGGCGGGCGGCGCGGTCGCGGGGGCGCTGTCGATCGCCGCCGTGGAGTCCGGGCGCACCGCCACCGCCGACGCGGCGCGCAACCTGCGCGACGATCCGGTGCGGATCGTGACCGGCCGCGTCGAGGACGTCCTCGCCCGGGGTGGGCTGGCCGCCGATCTCGTGGTGCTCGATCCGCCGCGGGCCGGGGCTGGCGCGGCCGTCGTGACGGCGATCGCGGCCCTGGCGCCGCGGGCCATCGCGTACGTGGCGTGCGATCCGGCGGCCCTGGCCAGGGACGTGGCCACCTTCGCGAGCCTGGGGTACCGGCTCGCCGGCCTGCGGATCCTCGACGCGTTCCCCAACACCCAGCACGTGGAGTGCGTGGCCACGCTGGCGCCCGGGTGAGCGCTGCCCCGGTCTGGTTACTGGACGTCGACGGCGTGCTCAACGTGGCCCGCCCCGGCTGGTCCGCGGCACCGCACCGGGGCGAGGCACTCGCCGACGGGGCGTGGTGGCCGATGCGCTGGGCCCCGGCGCTGATCGGCCGGATCGCAACCCTGCACCGCAGCGGACGGGCCGAGGTGCGCTGGTGCTCGACGTGGTGCCCGTGGGCGGATCAGCTGGAAGCCCTGTTCGGCCTGCCCCGGCTCGCGGCAGCCCTGACGACCGAGGAGGCGACCAGCCCGGGGCTGCCGAGAGCGGCGGCGAAAGCGCTGGCGGCGTTCCGCGTGCTCGACACCGAGGGCAGGCGGCTGATCTGGACCGACGACGACGCGATCCCGCACGGCGAGGCCCGGTTCGCGCTGACGGCGGGGGGCAGGGCACTGCTGATCGAGCCGGACTCCACCCGCGGCCTGCAACCGGCGGACCTCGACGAGATCGAAGCCTGGATCTAGCCCGCTGCCGCGAGACTCAGAACGGGGCGGGAACCCGGTCCCCTTCGCGGAGCACCAGCGCGACGGCCCCGAGCATCTCGGCCCGCTCCCCGAGCGTGCCCTGGCGGACCGACACGGCATCGACCGCCGAGGCCACCGCGGACCGGCTCAGCGCGTGCCGCAGCGGATCGAGCAGCACGTCACCGGCCCGCCCGAGTTCACCGCCGACGATGATCAGGTCGGGGTTCATGAGGTTGAGCAGGCCGCCCAGGGCCACGCCGAGATGGGTCGCGGCGTCGGCGATCAGGCGGCGGCACGGCACGTCCCCGGCGACGGCGAGCTGGACCAGCTCGCTGAGGCTCTGCACCTCCGGATGGGTGCGCCGGAGCGTCTCGACGAGCGCGGTGCCGCCCGAGGTCAGTTCGAGGCAGCCGCGGTTGCCGCAGCGGCACACGTCGCCGTGCGCGTCGAGGCTCAGGTGCCCGATCTCGCCCGCGGTCCCCGACACGCCGCGGAAGAGCCGGCCGCCGATGACCATGCCGCCGCCGATCCCGGTGGCAAGCTTGAGGTAGACCAGCGATCGGCTGTTTCGCCCAGCTCCCCACATGTGCTCCGCGAGCGCGCCCAGGTTTGCATCATTTTCGACGCAAACCGGTACGTTCAAACGCTTGGTGAATTCGGCTGCGGGGTGCAATCCCGACCATTGCGGAAGGATGTTCGACGCACCGATCAGCCCGGTATCGGTCACCACAGGTGCTGGTATCCCGAGTCCGACCCCGACGACGTCCTCGAACGAACGTCCCGACGCAGCGAGGGTTTCGCGCACCAGTTCTGCTGCCCGGTCGAGCATCTGTGGCGCGCTGTGCTCCTCGTCGGGGGCCAGCCGCAGGCCGTCCTCGGCGAGTACGGTGTGGGCGAGATCGGCCACGGCGACCATCAGGTGCCGCCGGCCGATATCGACTCCGATCGCGACTCCGGCGGCGGGGGAGAGTTGCACGACGCTGGCGGGACGTCCCCCTGTGGGCCCCGCCGGGGTGGTTCCTCCTGGTTCTACGACCAGGCCGAGTTCCGTCAGATCGCCTAACGTCGTCGACACGGTCGCGCGGGAGAGCCCCGTGGCTGCCGCCAGGTCGGCTCGGGTGGCCGGGCCGAGCGCCCGGAGCGCGTCGGCCAGGCGGCGCTGATTGCCCGTCAGTGTTTCGAGCTTGGGCACCGTGGTCATGCAGAGATTTTTCGTCCCGCCCCGAGTTTTGTCAAAGGGTACGTAAACTCGGGTATCGGGGCTAGGCTGCTTGTTGCTTCCTCTGCCCGATGACGTTGCGTAACTGTTAACGGGGCTAACTTTGGTAGCCAAACCCCAAATCGTTACGTACCAAGCTTGACAGAACCTCGCCTGTTATCTGAAGGTGCCTTCAGTGACGTAGTTCGTCACCGACATGTCGCCTCGCAGGCGTTCTCTTGGAGGTTCGGTTGTCCATCCTTCGTCGTAGCGTCGTCCTGGCGGCTTCGGTCGCGCTGGTAGCCGGGGCGGCGGCATGCGAAAAGAGCAGTAACTCGAGCAGCAGCTCCAATGGCGGGAGCGGCAAGAAGATCGCCCTGCTGCTGCCCGAGTCGCAGACGACCCGGTACGAGTCGTTCGACAAGCCCATCTTCGAGGCGAAGGTGAAGGCCCTCTGTAGCGACTGCACGGTCGTCTACCAGAACGCCTCGCAGGACGAGAACAAGCAGAAGCAGCAGATGGACGGCGTGCTCGCGCAGGGCGTGAACGTCGTCGTGCTCGACCCGGTCAACGGTGAGTCGGCGGGCACGCTGGCCACCACGGCCAAGGCCAAGAAGGTCCCGGTCGTCGCCTACGACCGGCTGATCAAGAACACCGACCTGGACGCCTACGTCTCGTTCGACAACGAAGAGGTCGGCCGCGCGCAGGCGCAGTCGCTGCTCGACAAGCTCAAGGCCGACGGCAAGACGAGCGGCAAGATCGTCATGATCAACGGCTCGACCACCGACAACAACGCCCTCCTGTTCAACAAGGGCGCCCACTCGGTGTTCGACAAGCAGACCGCCTTCCAGCTCACCCCGTCGAAGGACTTCTTCACGCCCGAGTGGAAGCCGGAGAACGCGCAGACGTTCATGGCCGGTCAGATCGCCACCCTCGGCAAGACGGGCTTCGTCGGCGTCTACTCCGCCAACGACGGCATGGCCGGTGGCGCCATCGCCGCGATGCGCGCCGCGGGCATCAAGACGATCCCGCCGGTCACCGGGCAGGACTCGGAGCTGGCAGCCATCCAGCGCATCCTCGTGGGTGACCAGTACATGACCATCTACAAGAGCTACAAGGCCGAGGCAGAGAAGACCGCCGAGGTCGCCGTGGCCCTGGCCCAGGGCAAGACGCCCGCCGGGCTCGACGCCAAGGTCAACAACGGCCAGAAGGACGTGCCGAGCGCACTGCTCCCCGTGGTCGCCGCGACCAAGGACAAGATCGCCAGCACGATCGTGGCGGACAAGCTCTGGACTGTGCAGCAGATCTGCACCGCCGAGTTCGCCACCGCCTGCAAGTCCGCCGGCCTGCAGTAATCCGGCTTACACTCCGCCCCGGGTACGTGTTCACGTGCCCGGGGCGGAGCTAGCTACTCGCGAGGGAGAGACATGTCGACGACTGGCCAGTCCGCGTTAAGAGAGCAGCGCACCGGCGCGCCCGTGCTCTCGCTCCGCGGCATCAACAAGCGCTTCGGTGCGGTGAGAGCACTCACGGACGTCAGCTTCGACGTCTACCCGGGTGAGGTGGTGGCGCTCGTCGGAGACAACGGCGCCGGAAAGTCCACGCTCGTCAAGGTCATGGCGGGCGTCGACCCGGCCGACGAGGGCACGATCACCTTCGATGGCAAAGAGGTACACATCACCTCGCCCACCGGTGCCCAGCACCTGGGCATCGCCACCGTGTTCCAGGACCTCGCGCTCTGCGACAACCTGGACGTCGTGGGCAACCTGTTCCTCGGAAGCGAAGTCACCACGGGCGGCCTGCTCAACGAGGCCGAGATGGAAAAGCGGAGCTGGAACCTGCTGCGGCAGCTGTCGGCGAAGATCCCCAGCGTGCGGATCCCGGTCGCGTCGCTCTCCGGTGGCCAGCGGCAGACCGTGGCGATCTCCCGGTCCCTGCTGGGCAACCCGAAGGTCGTCATGCTCGACGAGCCGACGGCGGCCCTCGGTGTCGAGCAGACCTCGCAGGTGCTCAACCTCGTCGAGCGGCTGCGCGAGCGCGGCCTCGGCGTAGTCCTGATCAGTCACAACATGGCCGACGTGCAGGCCGTCGCCGACCGGGTGGTCGTGCTCCGGCTCGGCCACAACTCCGGCGAGTTCCGCGTCGCCGACGTCTCCTACGAGCAGATCATCGCCGCGATCACCGGCGCCAGCGACAACGCCGTGTCGCAGCGGGCCGCTCGCACGCACAAGACGGAGGAGCCGGCATGAGCGCTCCCAGCGGCACCCCCGCCTCGGTCGACGAGCCGGAGGCCTCGGCGATCTCGGCCGACCTGCTCGACCCGCGCCTGATCCAAGCCCGCGGCCCCCGTGGGTACATCGACGCCGGCCTCGCCAAGGTCCGCGGTGGTGACCTGGGATCGATTCCGGTCATCCTCGGGCTGGTCGCCATCATCGTGGTGTTCACCACCCTGACCGACCAGCAGTTCACCAGCGCCTTCAACCTCGTCAACCTGGCCTCCCAGGTCGCGGCCACCGGTGTCATGGCCATGGGCATCGTCCTTGTGCTGCTGCTCGGTGAGATCGACCTGTCGGTCGGCTCGGTGTCCGGCGTTGCCGCGGCCCTGCTCACCGTCCTGAACGTGAACCAGGGCTACCCCGCCGGTGTGGCAGTCGTGCTCGCGATCGTGGCCGGTCTGGTCATCGGCCTCCTGCACGGCCTCATCTTCACCAAGCTCGGCGTGCCCTCGTTCGTCGTCACCCTGGCCGGCCTGCTCATCTGGCAGGGCGCCCAGTTGCGGGTGCTCGGCAAGACCGGAACGGTAAACCTGCAGGTCAGTGGCCCGCTGGCGCGCCTGGGCCAGTTCGCGTACGTGGACGGCGTCTACGCCTACGTGATCGCGGCGGCCCTCGTCGTCCTCTACCTCGGCGGCCAGCTGCTCAAGGCCCAGCGGCGGCGCGCGGCCGAGCTCTCCGTCCAGCCGATGTGGGTCACGCTCTCGCTGGCGGCGGTGCTCGCCGTGGTGGCGTTCGCCATCGTCATCAAGCTGAACATCGACCGGGGCATCCCAGTCCTGTTCCTGTTCTTCCTCGGCATCGTCATGTTCATGGACTGGATGCTGCGCCGCACCCGGTACGGCCGGTCGATCTTCGCGGTCGGCGGAAACATCGAGGCCGCGCGCCGGTCCGGCCTCAGGGTTGACGCGATCCGGATCTCGGTCTTCATGCTCACCTCCATGTTCGCCGCTTTCGGCGGGATCATGGGCGTCATGTACCTGGGCTCGGCCAACCAGGGCACCGGCACCGGCGAGACCCTGATCAACGCCATCGCCTCGGCGGTCATCGGCGGCACCAGCCTCTTCGGCGGCCGCAGCCGGATGTACTCCGCGCTGATCGGTGCCCTCGTCATCGGGTCGATCGCCAACGGCCTGTCGCTGCTGAGCCTCGACTCGTGGGCCCGGTACGTCATCACCGGCGCCGTCCTGCTGGCCGCCGTCGTGCTCGACGCGGTCACCCAGCGCGGCCGCAACCGGTCCGGCCGCTAAACCGCGAGACCCTGGGCCCGGGCCGGCTTTCCGAAGCCGGCCCGGGCTCTCGCGTGTCCGGCGTGTGGCGGTTCTGTGAAGGTTCCGGGCGGGACCCGTGGCCGCCCCTGCTTCCGGTGAGCGGAAAAGCGAGCGGTGATTACACTCGCAGACGCGCACCAATTCGAGGCCGAAGGCAGTGAGGTGTCCGAACCGGTGAACGATCACGGGAGCAACCCCGGGCTACTGTCCAGCATCAAGTCACCGGAGGACCTGCGGGCCATGCCGCCCGAGGCGATGCCAGCGCTCTCGGCCGAGATCCGGGACTTCCTCGTGGAGAAGGTCTCGCGTACCGGGGGGCACCTGGGCCCGAACCTGGGCGTGGTCGAGCTGACGCTGGCGATCCACCGGGTGTTCGAGTCGCCCCGCGACCGGATCCTGTTCGACACCGGGCACCAGGCCTACGTGCACAAGCTCGTGACCGGCCGCCAGGACGGGTTCAGCGAGCTCCGCCAGCGCGGTGGGCTGTCCGGCTACCCGAGCGCGGCCGAGTCCGAGCACGACCTCATCGAGAACTCGCACGCCTCCACCGCGCTGTCCTACGCGGACGGGCTGGCCAAGGCGTTCGCGATCCGCGGGGAAGACCGGCACGTCGTGGCCGTCGTCGGCGACGGAGCCCTGACCGGTGGCATGTGCTGGGAGGCGCTCAACAACATCGCCTCCGGCAAGGCGCGGCCCGTCGTGATCGTCGTCAACGACAACGGCCGCTCGTACTCGCCCACCATCGGCGGGTTCGCCGACCACCTCGCCTCGCTGCGGCTCAACCCCGGCTACGAGCGGGTCCTCGACACCGTCAAGGGCGTCCTGGGGCACACCCCGCTCGTCGGCGGCCCGCTGTTCGACACCCTGCACGCGATCAAGCGCGGGGTGAAGGACGCCATCGCGCCCCAGGGCCTGTTCGAGGACCTCGGCCTGAAGTACGTCGGCCCCGTCGACGGCCACGACCAGGACGCGCTGGAAAGCGCCCTGCGCCGGGCCAGGGACTATCGCGGACCGGTGATCGTCCACGCCGTCACCCGCAAGGGCTTCGGCTACGCCCCCGCCGAGGACGACGACGCCGACTGCCTGCACGGTCCCGGGGCGTTCGACCCGCTGACCGGCCGCCTGCTCGCGCCGCCGAGTCTCAAGTGGACCAACGTGTTCTCCGAAGAACTGGTGCGGATCGCCGACGAGCGCGCCGACATCGTCGGCATCACGGCGGCGATGGCCGGGCCGACGGGCATCGAGCGGCTCGCCCGCAAGTACCCGCACCGCACCTTCGACGTCGGGATCGCCGAGCAGCACGCGGTCACCTCCGCGGCCGGCCTCGCGCTCGGCGGCATGCACCCCGTCGTCGCCGTCTACGCCACCTTCCTCAACCGCGCGTTCGACCAGACGCTCCTCGACGTCGGCCTGCACAAGCTGCCCGTGACCTTCGTGCTGGACCGGGCGGGCATCACCGGCCCCGACGGTCCCAGCCACTACGGCATCTGGGACCTGGCGATCCTCGGCGCGGTGCCCGGCCTGCGCCTGGCCGCCCCGCGCGACGCGGCCACCCTGCGCGAGCAGCTGTGGGAGGCGCTCGCGGTCGACGACGGCCCGACTGCGATCCGCTTCCCGACCGGCACCGTGCCCGAGGCGATCCCCGCCACCGAGCGCATCGGCCAGACCGACATCCTCGCCCGTGGCACCGAGCCCGACGTGCTGCTCGTCGCGATCGGCGCGTTCGCCGGGCTGGCACTCGACGTCGCCGAGCGCGCCGCCGAGCAGGGCATCGGGGTCACCGTGGCGGATCCGCGGTGGGTGCGCCCCGTCGCGCCCGAGATCGTCACGCTCGGCGCCGGGCACCGGCTCGTCGTCACGCTGGAGGACGGCGTCCGGGCCGGTGGCGTCGGCACGGCGATCGGCCAGGCGCTGCGGGACGCGGGAGTCCAGACCCCGCTGCGCGACCTGGGCGTGCCCGTGGGGTTCCACCCGCACGGCACCAGGGCCGAGATCCTCGCCGACCTCGGGCTGACCGCCCAGGACGTCGCGCGCAACGTGATCGAGTGGGTGTCCGGGCTGGACGACGAGCCCGAGTCCGTCACCGACCGGGAGCGCCAGCGCGCGTCCGAGTCCTGAACCACCCCGGGTGGCACCTCCGGGGGCTGAGCGGGGATCACGCGCGGCTACGCCGTCCGCCTGCGGGTTCTCCGCGGCGGCGCTGCGTGATCCGGCGGGTTCGCCGGTCTGCTCTGGGTGCCCACACGAGCGCGTGTGAGCCGTTCGGCGTGGTGCGCGGCAGCACCACGGGTGGTTCAGTGGCAGGCGAGCGCCCAGCTCGGATCCCTCAGGACCCGCTCGCTCCACTGCCGGTCCGGGCAGGGCCAGGTCTTCAGGCACCACCAGCAGTGCCCGGCAAGCTCGTGGTCGCCCGCCGCGT
>JAOPVE010000200.1 GCA_025963185.1 Actinomycetes bacterium | reverse complement strand
TACCGTGTCTCACGTGCCCGTGATGGATCTCAACAGCGATCTCGGCGAGGGCTTCGGCGCCTGGTCGCTCGGCGACGACGACGCCATGCTTGAGGTCGTGACCAGCGCGAATGTCGCGTGTGGGTTTCACGCGGGGGATCCGGGGATCATGCGCCGGGTGTGCGCGAAGGCCGCCGCGCTGGAGGTGACGATCGGCGCCCAGGTCGGCTACCGGGACCTCGCCGGGTTCGGCCGCCGCCCGATCGGGATCGCGCCCGCCGAGCTCACCGACGAGACCATCTACCAGCTCGCCGCCCTCGACGGATTCGCCCGCGTCGCCGGGTCCCGGGTGCGCTACGTGAAACCGCACGGAGCCCTCTACAACACGGTGGTGACCGACTCCGGGCAGGCGTCCGCGCTGGTGGAGGCCGTGGTCCGGTACGACTCGTCGCTCGCGGTGCTGGGGCTGCCGGGTTCTGAATTTCTGCGGATCGCCGAGGAAGCCGGTCTCGCGACGGTCCGCGAGGCGTTCGCCGACCGCGGGTACACCGCCGAGGGACACCTCGTGGACCGGCGGCTGCCGGGTGCGCTGGTCACCGATCCGGAGCTGGTCGCCGCGCGCAGCGTCCGGATCGCCACTACGGGCGAGGCCGACACGGCGGACGGTGGCTCGGTCGCGATCGAGGCCCGGTCCCTGTGCGTACACGGCGACACCCCGGGGGCGGGCGAGCTGGCGCGGGCGGTCCGGACGGCGCTGGCCGCGGCCGGGGTCCGCGTCGAGCCGTTCGTGCGATGACCGCGCTCCTGCGCTGCGGCGAGCGGGCGGTACTCGCGGAGACCGCCGGGCTCGCCGAGGCCATGGATCTGCACGCCCGGCTCGCCGCGGCGCGCCTGCCCGGCGTCGAGGAACTGGTGCCCGCCGCCCGCACGGTGCTGATCCGCTTCGACCCGTCGCGGACCTCCCCGGACGTGCTCGCCGCCGCGCTGGACACACTCCCCGCGGCGAGCGGGCGCGAGGTGTCCGGTGACTTGGTCGAGATCCCGGTCACGTACGACGGCGCGGACCTCGCCGAGGTCGCCGAGCTGACCGGGCTGACCCCCGCCGAGGTCGCGGCCAGGCACGCGGCCGCCGAGTACACGGTGGCGTTCTGCGGGTTCTCGCCCGGCTTCGGCTATCTGACCGGCGGCGATCCGGCGCTCGACGTGCCCAGGCTCGCCACCCCGCGTACGAAGGTCCCCGCCGGATCGGTCGCGATCGCCGAGGCGTTCACCGGCGTCTACCCCCGCGAACTGCCCGGCGGCTGGCGGATCCTCGGTACGACCACGGCCGTCCTGTGGGACCTGGACCGGGATCCGCCGGGCCTGCTCGTGCCGGGCACGCGAGTGAGGTTCGGGTGATCGAGGTGCTCGCGCCCGGCCCGCTCGCCACGGTTCAGGACCTGGGGCGGGCCGGGTACGCACAGCTCGGCGTCGGACGGTCCGGGGCGGCGGATCGGCGATCCCACGCACTCGCCAACCGGATCGCCGGCAACCGCCCCACGGCCGCCACTGTGGAGCTCACGCTCGGCGGGTTCACTGCCCGGTTCGCCGCGGACGCCGTGCTGGCGCTCGCCGGGGCGCCGGTGCCCGCCACGGCCGGGGACAGGGTTGTGCCGCTGCACGAGCCGGTCCGGATCCGCGCGGGCGAGGTTCTGCGCATCAGGTCCCCGCGGGACGGGCTGCGCACCTACCTGGCGGTCCGCGGCGGGATCGGCGGCCCGAAGGTTCTCGGATCCCGGTCGGCCGACCTGCTCGCGGGGATCGTCCCGGTGCCGGTGCGGCGGGGATCCGTGCTGGCCGTGGACACCGAGGCCGCCGCGGATCCGCGCGCGGAGCAGGGGGAAGCGCTGCCCGCCGAACTGGTGCTCCGGATCCTGCCCGGGCCACGTGACGGCTGGTTCGGTCCGGGCGCGGTGCCGGGGCTGTGCGCGGACCCGTACGAGGTGGGCAGGGACAGCAACCGGGTCGGGCTGCGGCTGTCCGGTCGGCGGCTGGACCGGGCGCGGCCGGGTGAACTGCCCCCGGAGGGGATGGTGCCCGGCGCGCTCCAGGTCCCCCCGGACGGACAGCCGGTGCTGTTCCTCGCCGATCACCCGGTGACCGGGGGATACCCGGTGATCGCCGTGGTGGCCGAGGACAGCCTGGCGCTGGCGGCTCAGGCGCGGCCGGGCAGGGCGATCCGCTTCATGCTCTAGAGCTTTTCGCAGAGCTAGGAGAGCCACCCGAGCAGGGTGTTCCAGCGCCCGGTGCCGAAGCGGCCGCCGAGCCGGGTGGCCGGGGCGAGTGCCCGGTCGGCCCACGAGCGCTCGGCGCACGGCCAGGACTGCAGGCACAGGCCGCAGCGGCGACCGGATCCGCGCTGGTGGGTCGTGCGGACGCGGCGCGCCCGGTCGAGCTGGATCGGCCCGCGGTTCTCGATCGGCGGGTTCCCAGCACGCAGCAGGTAAGCCATTACACGCCTCCAGGCGGGCAGCATCGGTGGTGCCGGTCGGAAGCTTCGCGTTGGTACGGGACGGCCGGGCGGGCGTCAGGATCCGGGGTTTCGCCGCCAGGTGCTGTCGGCCGCCGCGGCCGTCCCATCACCCCGTGCCGTCCGGTCTGCGCGCCGGCGCGGGGGAGTTCTGTGAGCTCGTGACCGGACCGGACAGAGCTGCCGCAGATGGTGCGGCACTGGCGTCCTCGCTCGTCACGGCGACTCTCCTGTCGGAGATGACAGACGTTGCTGGTGTGATCAGAAGCATGCAACTCATGCGCAAACTGTCGCAAGTCCGACACGCCTGCTTTGTCTGAATCAATCGAGGCTTGCGTGGGTCAGCGGATACGTGCCAGCTTCGCCAGCTCGCACGCCGCTCCATACGCGAGCTGTGCGTCGTCGACATCGAGCTGGCAGTACAGGGCCGCGTGCAGCGCTACCGTCTCGCCGATCGGGTCCAGCTCGGGATCGATCATCGTGTGCTCCCGGGCCGCCACGCACCAGGCCCGCCGGGCCCACTTCAGCCGCTGCCGCGCGCGCCGCACGCCGAACTTGCCACCACTGGGCGCGAGCCGGGCCGCGGCGCCCGCGTTCACCCGGGGCGCGGCCGCGAGCAGCCCCGCCGCGAACCGGGTACCGGCCCCCAGCCGCCGGACCGGCGTACCGGGCGTCCGGCGTAAGACGTGGTCGACCTCCGCGGACCACTCGCCCGCGATCTGCCGCCTGGCCCGCCCCGACAGCCGTAACCGGGCCGCCAGGAGTAAGGACCCGGCTAAGGGAGCCGCGACCCGCGCCCGCCGCCCGCGCCCCGGCGCGTCCTCCGAGCTGATCGCGGGCGGCCGCGCGAGGGGGACGGAGGCGTTCGAGAACGCCTCCTGAGCGCAGTCGTGGCCGTCCACAGTCAGCCGGTAGTAGCGCCGGGGCGAGCGGTGCGGCGCCAGCGGATCCCGCGGTTCCCAGAACCCGGTGATCCACCGTGCCCGCTCCAGCTGCGCGAGCAGCGGGTAGAGCGTGCCGGCCGGCAGCTCCGCGGCTCTGGCCAGCTCAGCCGCGTACCAGGGTTCGTGCGGCACGCTCATCCAGACCCGGATGAGGCGGGCCGCCGCGGTGCAGGTCCTCCGGTCACTCACGGCGGGAGGGTAACCAACCGGTGCCACTGATCCGATGCTTGGAGGTATCTCCACGTATCGGGGGTATCACGCCGTGTGGTGATTCCGCCGTATTGCGGTAACTGCGACCGGCCGGGACCGGTCGCAGTTACCCCACATCCGGGCAAGCGGAACACTTGCGGTGGCGCCGAACCCGCTCGCTCGGCGTGAGAGGCTGGGAACCGGTAATGCTGTCGCAGAAAGGAAACCGCGTGGCTGCTTCCGCCCGCGCCACCGAGCTGGCCCTGGCCGCCGCTCAGGCCGCCGCAGACAAACTGGCCGTCGACATCGTCGTGCTCGACGTCAGCGAGCAACTGGTGATCACCGACGCCTTCGTCATCGCCTCCGCGCCCAACGAGCGCCAGGTACAGGCGATCGTCGACGAGGTCGAGGAGCGGCTGCGCCAGCTCGACGCCAAGCCGGTCCGGCGCGAAGGCGAACGCGAGGGCCGCTGGGTGCTGCTCGACTTCGTCGACGTCGTCGTACACGTCCAGCACGACGAGGAGCGCTCGTTCTACACCCTCGAACGGCTGTGGAAAGACTGCCCGGTGATCCCGTTCACCGACGCGACCCCCAATCCCACACCGGCAGCGGACCGGGAGCGGTGAGCGGCCGCCGCCTGCTGTTGTGGCGGCACGGCCGCACCGAGTGGAACGCCGCGGGGCGCATGCAGGGACAGTCCGATGTGGCGCTCGACGACACCGGCCGCGCCCAGGCCCGCGAGGCCGCCCCGCTGCTCGCCGCCGAACAGCCCGACGCGATCGTGTCGAGCGACCTGGTCCGGGCCCACGACACCGCGCTCGTCCTGGCCGCGCTGACCGGGCTTCCGGTGCGTACGGATCCGCGGCTGCGTGAGTCGAACTTCGGCCCGTGGCAGGGCCTGACCAGCGAAGAGATCGCCGAGCGCTTCCCCGAGCCGCACGCGCTGTGGCGGCAGGGCAAGGCGTTCACGGTCCCCGGGGCCGAGACGCCCGACGAGGTCGCGGCCCGCATGCTGGCCGGCATCGAGGACGCCCTCGACGCCACCGACGGCACCCTCGTCGTCGTCAGCCACGGCGCCGCGGCCCGGCGCGCGGTCGGCGCGCTGATGGGCTGGCCGTACGACGTCGTCGGCAGGATCGGCCCGCTGGGCAACTGCCGCTGGACCGAACTGCGGCACACCGCCACCGGCTGGCGCCTGCACGCCCACAACGCCGGGCCGGTGGGCGGTCCCGCTGTCCCCGTGGCCTCTGCTGACGTGGAGCCGCCGTCGGCCGGGCGGCTCACCCCGGCGCCGGCCCACCACTGACGCCCTGATGCACGTTCTGGTGGTCGCCGACTCGCTGGCGTTCTACGGGCCGGACCAGGGCGAACTGTCGACGGATCCGCGGCTGTACCCGAACGTCCTCGCCGCCGCGCTCGCCCGCCAGGCCGGCGAACCGGTGCACGCCGACGTCGTCGCCCGGACGGGCTGGACCGCCCGGGATGCCTGGTGGGCGGTGACCCGGGATCCGCACGTGTACTCGGTGCTGCTGCCGCGCGCGTCCGCCGTCGTGCTCGCCGTCGGGAACATGGACTACATGCCGACCCTGCTGCCCACGTGGCTGCGCGAGGGGATCCGGTTCCTGCGGCCGCCGGTCGTCCGCCGGTCCGCGCGGTCGGCGTACCGGGCCGCCCAGCCGCTCGGGTCCCTGGTCACGCCGTGGCGCGCCCTGCCCCAGCGGCTCACCGACCGGTACCTGTCGAACTGCGCCGGCGGCGTCCGGTACTACCACCCGGGGGTCCCGGTGGTGGGGGTGATTCCGCCGCCGCACTCGGCACCGTCCTATGGGCGCCGGCCCCGCGGGCACGTCCGTGCGATGGCGGCCGCACGCGCGTGGGGGGCGCGCGAGAACGTGCCGATGGCGGATCTCGACGTGCTGGTCCGGCCACACCTGGAGGCCGGGCGGTCCAATCCCGACGGCATGCACTTCGCGTGGGAGACCCACTCGGCGATCGGCCGTGAGCTGGCGCGCGTCGTGGCCGCCGAGCTGGGCCTGAGCACCGGCGGCGGAGCCGGGCTGGCCGCACTGACGTCGAACGAGTCATGAGGACGTTCGTACTGGCGGTTCTCGCGTCGGCGGCTCTGGCTGGGTGTGGGTCCGCCGGCGGGCCACCTT
>JAOPVE010000179.1 GCA_025963185.1 Actinomycetes bacterium | reverse complement strand
TCGAGGCCCTTCCGGAGCGCCTGCGGACCGTCGTCACGGCCTACTTCCTCCAGGAGCGCCCGATGGCCGAGATCGCGGCCGAGCTGGGCGTCACCGAGTCCCGCATCTCCCAGCTGCGCGCCGAGGCGCTCGTGCTGCTGCGCGACGGCCTCAACAGCCAGCTCAACCCCGAGCTCGTGAACAAGACCGAGCGTCCCGAGGGGTGCGTTGCCCGCCGCCGCGAGTCCTACTTCGCGAACATCGCCACGGGCAGCACGCTGCACACCCGGCTCGCCCGCACCAGTGTTCTCGGCATGACGGCCGCCGCGGTCGCCGCAGCCTGAAGTTTTCGGCTCAGGCCGGAGAAATCGCCGGCCAAAAAGCTCACCTGAGCCGGCCCGCTACCGATGTCATGGGCAGACCGGACCACGGACGGACCGGTCGTAAGGACCCCATCAAGGAGGAAACGTCATGGGTCTGCGTATCAATCAGAACATCGCGGCAATGAACGCCTACCGCAACCTGTCGATCAACAGCGACGCGATGTCGAGTTCCCTGGAGAAGCTTTCCTCGGGATTCCGCATCAACCGCGCCGCCGATGACCCGGCTGGCCTGTCAATCTCCGAGGGCCTGCGGGCGCAGACCGGCGGCCTGAAGGTGGCCGTCCGGAACGCGCAGGACGCTGTCGGCGTGATCCAGACCGCTGAAGGTGCGCTCACCGAGACGCACGCAATTCTTCAGCGTATGCGTGACCTGTCGGTGCAGGCGTCCAACGGCGGCTCGCAGGACTCGGACGCCCAGGCCGCAGCGAACACCGAATTCGGCCAGCTTCAGACCGAAATCGACCGGATCGCGAACACCACGTCGTTCGGCAACCAGAAGCTGCTGGACGGCTCGTACAACGGCACCTTCCAGGTTGGTGCCGACAACACCGCCAGCAACCAGATCAACGTCGACATGTCGACTGCGACTCTGACCACCACGCTGGCGTCGACCGGCAACACCGGCCTCACGTCCGCTGGTCTCGGCGTGGACGCCGCTTCGGCGGACCTCTCGAGCACGGCGAACGCGCAGGCTGCGATCACCAAGGTGGACGCCGCCATCAAGTCGGTCTCCACGGTCCGGGCAACGCTCGGTGCATACCAGAACCGGTTCGAGCACACCATCAACAACATCAACGTCGCGGTCGAGAACCTGTCCGCGTCGGAGAGCCGGATCCGGGACACCGACATGGCTCAGGAAATGGTCAACATGACCCGCAGCAACATCCTGAGCCAGGCTGGCCAGTCGATGCTCTCGCAGGCCAACTCGGCGCCGCAGCAGGTCCTGCAGCTCCTGCGTGGCTAATTAGCACTACGGATTGACCCCTGGGACGGCCGGGCCACCCGGCCGTCCCAGGGCACCGTCGTACTCCCGGCAGCGACCGGGCCGCAGGGCAAAGGAGGCAAACTATGACCGGCATGACTGTCGGCGGGCTGGTCAGCGGGATGGACACCAACTCGGTGGTCTCCCAGCTCATGCAGGCCGAGGCGATACCGCAGCAGCAGCTCCAGGACAAGGTGAGCACCGAGAACTCGGTCATCCGCGCCTACCAGACGGTCAACACCAAGATGACCGCGCTGGGCAGCGCCGCGAGCGCGCTCACCAAGTTCGACACCTGGACGACGGCGAAGGCCACCTCGTCCTCGGACACCGTCGTGGCGAACGCCGCCGCCGGCGCGCAGGCCGGGGCGCTGACGTTCGACATCAAGAGCCTGGCCAAGGCGCACACCATCACCAGTACGCTCGACGAGACCGCGCCGCTGACGACTGCGGGCACACTCACACTCACCGGTGCCGGCCTCACCGACCCCCTTGAGATCACCGTCGACACCGACACTCCCGACGGGCTCGCCCAGGCGATCAACGCCGCCGCGGCCGCCAGCGGTGCCAACGTCCGGGCCTCCGTGGTTTCCACAGACGCTGGCAAGATGCTGCAGATCAGCTCCACCAAGACCGGAGCGGCGAACGCGTTCACGCTCGACGGCCTGACCACCAACCCGAAGATCGCCACCCAGGGCACCGACGCGCAGATCCAGGTCGGCGACCCGCTCGCCGGTGGCTACACCGCGTCCAGCGCCACCAACACCTTCACCGGCGTCATGCCGGGCGTGACGTTCACCGCCAGCAAGGCCCAGACCGACGTGACGATCACCGTCGCGACCGACTCCAGTTCCCTCGCCGACAAGATGCAGGCGATGGTGGACGCCGCGAACAGCTCGCTCAGCGAGATCTCCACCGATTCCGCCTACGACCCCACCAACAAGGTCGGCGGCCCGCTGACCGGTGACTACACGGTCCGTCAGCTCCAGCAGCAGATCCTCAGCAACGTCAGCAACGGCATGCCCGGCTACGGCAGCTTCAGCCAGCTCGGCCTGTCCCTGGACAGCTCCGGGAAGCTCACGTTCGACAAGGACAAGTTCACTGCCGCGCTCAACGCCAACCCCGCTGCGGTGCAGGACGCGGTGCAGAACGGGATCGGCAAGGCGCTGAGCGACACCGCTACGGCGGCGACCGACTCCACGACCGGCAACATCACCCTGGCACTCCAGGGTGGCACCAGCCAGGTCAAAGAGCTCAATGACCGCATCGCCGACTGGGACACCCGCCTGGCGGACAAGAAGGCGCAGCTCACGAAGCAGTTCGCCGACATGGAAGTGGCGTTGAACAAGCTCAAGAGTCAGTCGAGCTTTCTGTCCGGCAGCACCGCAGCGAGCGCCACATCGAGCAGCACCACGACGAACTGAGGATCCGACCCATGACGAGCCCTGCGCTGCGTGCCCGGTATCTCACCGACTCCGTGTCAACTGCCTCTCCGGCCCGAATGCTGGTCATGCTCTACGACCGGCTGGTACTCGACCTCGCCCACGCCGAGACGGCGCTACGGGCGGGCGACCGCGAGAGCGGCTCGGCTCGGGCCCAGCACGCGCAGGAGATCATCCTGGAGTTGCGTGCCTCGCTCGACCTGACCGCCTGGGATGGCGCCGACGGCCTGGCCCAGATCTACGACTTCCTGCTCACCGAGCTCATCGGCGCGAACGTGGCCGGGGATGCGGACCGGATCGCCGCCGCCAAGGCGCTGGTGACGCCGCTGGCCCAGGCCTGGCGGGAGGCGGCAGCCTCGCTGACCGCCGCTCCCGGGACCCTGGCCCTCGGTGCGGTGGGCTGACCAATGACGCTGGCGGACTGGCAGGCCGCCTGGTCGGCCGCCCTCGACGAACTCGAGATGGATCTCGAGGAAGCCCAGGCCGTCCTGGCCGGGGACCACATGCTGCGCGACAATCCGGTCCAGGATGTGTGGCACCCGCCACAGGGCCTCGGACCGATCCCGCTGGACCTGCGCCCGCGCGCCGACGCGATCCTCGCCCGCCAGCTGGCGACCGCCGCGGCGATCACCCGGGCGCTGGCGACCAACCGCCGCCAGGCCGCCGCGACCGCGCGGATCGAGACCGGCCGTCAGGCCGCCCCGCGCCCCGCCTACATCGACTGCGCGATCTGACCCTACGCAGCCACTGTGCCCCGCGCAGACCCGCTCGCGGCCGGCCGCCCCCGCGACGAGAGCCGCATTTCTCGCCGTGCCACCACATGAGCGCCGCCAAATCTACTCTTTTGTATCGCAATTAGGCCGGAATCACTCAGCATCCCGGCGCCCCCACCGATGAGTCAGCTGAGCGATGGAACGCTCACCACGATCGCCACGGACCGGCGAGCTGCACATGCCCCAACCTGCGAAGGGACCGGTCCGTGTTCGAAGACGTCACCGTATCGGCGCTGCACACCGCGCTGTCCGGGCTGTCGCTGCGCCAGCGGGTGATCGCGGACAACATCTCCAACGTCGAGACCCCGGGGTACCAGGCCCGGCGAGTCCAGTTCGAGGACGCGCTCAAGAACGCTGTCGGCGCCGGCGACTCCCCCGACTCCGTCTCGCCGACGATCGCCAAGTCGCTTGAGCCCACCCGCGAGAACGGCAATAACGTCAACCTCGACACCGAGACGCTGTCGAACATCGACACGAACCTGCGCTTCCAGCTCGGTCTGCGCGCGGTCGACAACAAGTTCGCGCTGCTCAAGGACGCCATCAAGGGCGGTGCCTGATGACCATCTTCGGAGCGATCGGTGTGGCCGGCAGCGGCGTCACGGTGTACCGCAAGTGGCTCGACGCGGTCTCGGACAACCTGGCGAACATGGACAACGCGACCCGGACCAGCGACAACGCCTTCCAGGCCCGTTACATCGTCGCCAAGGCCGCCGACAATGGCGACGGCAGCCAGGGCGCCCAGGTCGCGGGCATCGCGCTCGGCAGCGCCCAGGGCCGGGTCGTCAACGAGCCGGACAACCCGCTGGCCGACAGCGAGGGCAACGTCCGCTACCCGGACATCGACATGGCCAGCCAGATGGGGCAGATGATCATGGCCCAGCGCGGCTACCAGGCAAATCTCGCCGTCGTCGACAGGGCCAAGGACGCCTACGAGGCCGCGATCAGGCTCGGGAGCAACGTGTGACCGCGCCGATCAGCGCGATCGGTGGCGTGGCCCCCGTCATCGCGCCAGCCGCGGCCAGCCCGACCACGTCGGCGTCGAACGGCACGAACTTCGCCGATCAGCTGTCAAGCGGACTCAACGCACTCCAGTCGACGCAGACGAAATCCGACAACCTGGCGGTCCAGGCAGCGACCGGCAACCTTCAGGACGTTCAGGACTACACGATCGCCAGCAGCGAAGCCTCGCTAGCAATGCAGCTCACGACCGCCGTCCGGAACAAGGCGCTTGATGCCTTCAACGAGATCATGAGGATGCAGGCCTGATGCGCGATAAGCTCCTGACGACACTGCGCCGGATCACCGGCATGTTCGCCAGCTTCACCGCGGGCCAGAAGGCCGTCACGATCTTCGCGGTGCTGGCCATCATCATCGGCGGCTACTTCTTCGCGACCTGGGCGTCGAAGCCGACCCTTGCGCCCCTGTACAGCAACCTCGCCGCGGCCGACGCCAGCGCCGTGGTCGACAAGCTCGCGGCTGGCGGGGTGACCTACGAGCTGGCGAACGGTGGCCAGACGATCATGGTTCCCCAGGACCAGGTCTACAACCTGCGGCTGCAGATGAGCGGCGCCGGGCTGCCGGCGCAATCCGACAGCGGTTACGCGCTCCTCGACAAGCAGGGCGTCACGACCAGCGAATTCATGCAGCAGGTCGGGTACCAGCGGGCCATGGAGACCGAGCTGGCGAACACGATCAAGGCCATCGACGGGGTCAAGCTCGCGACCGTCCACCTGGCGATCCCGAAGAAGGACATCTTCTCCGCGGACTCGGTGAAGCCGACCGCCTCGGTACTCGTCGGTACCGTGCCCGGCAAGTCCCTGACCCAGAGCCAGGTCGACGCGATCGTCCACCTCGTCGCCTCCAGCATCGAAGGCCTCGACGCCGACCAGGTCACCGTCGCCGACGCCACCGGCAAGATTCTCGCCGCGGGCGGCAAGACCACCGGCGCCAGCGGAGCGGGTGATGCCCAGAGCCAGCAGACCGGCTCGTTCGAGTCGCGCATGGGATCGTCCGTGCAGGCCATGCTCGAGCAGGTCGTCGGCCCCGGCCACGCCCACGTCAGCGTCACCGCCGACCTGGATTTCGACCAGACCGAGACCAAGACCCTGACGTACACGCAGGACCCGAAGATCGCACCGCTCTCCGAGACCCACACGACCGAGGGTTACTCCGGCGGCGGCGGTACCGGCAGCACCGGCGTGCTCGGCCCGGACAACATCTCAGTCCCCAGCGGCACCGGCACCGGGTCCTACAGCAAGACGTCCGAGACCAAGGACAACTCGATCGGCTCAGTCATCGAGACACGCAAGGCCGCGCCCGGCAAGGTGCGCAGGCTGGGCGTCGCCGTGGTCCTGGATCAGGCGACCGCCAAGAACCTGAGCACCGCTCAGGTCGAGAAGCTGGTCTCCTCCGCGGTGGGGCTCGACACCACGCGGGGCGACACACTCGCGGTCAGCACGATGAGCTTCGACCAGTCCGCGGCCAAGGCCACCGCCCAGGATCTCGCCGCCGCCGACCAGGCGACCAAGCAGGACCAGTTGCTGAGCATGGCCAAGACCGGAGCGATGATCGGCGGGATTCTGCTGCTGGTGATGTTCGCCCTGCTCGCCGGCCGCCGGAAGAAGAAGGCCGGGCTCACGGCCGCCGAGAAGGCCCAGCTCCGCGAGGCCCAGGAGGCCCTCGCGGAAGCCAGAGCGCGCGCCACCGCGGCCCTGGAAGCCCCGCCCGAGCTGCCTGCGCTGGAGATGGCTTCCGGCCCGGTCCTCGACCCGGTTCTCGAAGGCCAGCAGCGCGAGATCGCCGCGATGGTCGAGCGTCAGCCCGACGAGGTCGCCATCGTGCTGCGCAGCTGGCTGGCCGACCAGCGGACGGGCGCTAACCGGTGAGCGGGGAGATGTCAGGCCTGCGCAAGGCCGCTGTGCTGCTGGTCCAGATGGGCAGGGACGACTCGGCACGGGTGCTCGCGCAGATGCGGGAGGCCGAGGTCGAGGAGCTCACGACCGAGATCGTCCGGCTCGGGCAGATCGAGGCGGTCGTCGCCGCGGACGTCATTTCGGAGTTTCACGAGCTGGCGCTGGCGTACCGGCACGTCAGTCAGGGCGGCTTCGACTACGCCCGCGAACTGCTTGTCGCCTCGCTAGGATTCGACCGGGCCGAGGACCTGATCGGCCGCCTGTCGGTACACGTCCGGGACGTCCCGTTCAGCTTCCTACTGCGCGCTGACGCCCGGCAGGTGCTCTCGTTCGTCCAGGACGAGCACCCACAGACGATCGCCCTCGTGCTCGCCCATGTGCCCGCTCACCAGGCCTCGCTGATCCTGTCTGGGCTCTCGCCCGAGCTGCAGAGCGACGTGGCGAACCGCATCGCGATCATGGACCGCACGTCCCCCGAGATCGTCCGCAGGGTGGAGGACACCCTCGAGCGCAAGCTCACGGCCGTCCTGCAGCCAGGCGACCTGTCGACCGTCGGCGGCCTCCAGCCGCTCGTCGACATTCTCAACCGGGCGGACAGGGCCACCGAGAAGCTGATTCTCGAGGGCCTGGCCATCCGCAACGCCGAGCTCGCCGACGAGGTCAGGGCACGGATGTTCACGTTCGACGACATGGCCAGTCTCGACGACAAATCCGTGCAGCTGGTGCTGCGCCAGGTCGAGACCGGGGATCTGGCGCTCGCGCTCAAGGGCGTCACGGAGGGCGTCAAGGAGAAGATCATGGGCAACCTGTCCTCCCGGGCGGCTGAAAACCTGCGCGACGAGATCGACATGATGGGCGCCGTGCGGATCCGCCAGGTCGAGGAGTCCCAGGCCAAGATCCTGACGGTGGTGCGCTCGCTCGAGGAGTCCGGCGAGCTCGTCATCCGCCGCGGTGGGGACGACGAGTTCGTCAGCTGATCCGCAGCACGTTCGCGCGAGCCGTGGTGGCCGCCGCCAGCCCGGCTGGTCGCGGCTACCACGGCTCGGCCGTTTCCGCGCCGGCCGCGCGGATCGCGATGGCTGGCGGTTGGGCCCGAGGATCCCTCAGATCGGGCTAGCCGCCGCCGATGCCAAGGGTGAGCAGGGAATGCTCACCTTTCTCGCCACGGACCGGCGCACCCGCAGCAGCAGCAACGAAGGGGCTGGTCCGTGCCAGAGGTCGCATCACCAGTGATCCGCAGTGCCCAGGCCGGCGGCGTCAGTGCCGCGCGCTTCGACGTCGATCTGCGAGCCGGCTTCCCCGTGCCCGAGCACATCGTGGCCGAGGCCACCGCAGCCGCCCATGCCGCCGGTTTCGCCTCCGGCTGGGCGCAGGGCCAGCGCGCGTCCGAGGCGCATACCGTGACCCTGCACGCCCACCTCCTCGACGAGGCAGCGGCCGCGGCCACTGCGCAGCAGCAGGCCGTGCGCCGCGCCGCCGCTGGGCTCAACGCCGCGGCCATGGCACTGGAACAGCAGGTCACGGCCACCGCGGCCGATCTCGAGGATCTGATCCTGAACACCGCGTTCGACATCGCCGAGGCCGTGCTCGGCCGCGAGCTCGCCCTGGCGGAGAACCCCGGCAGGGACGCCCTCGCGAGGGCGCTCGCGCTCACACCGCTGAACCGGCCGGTCACCGTCCGGCTCAGCCCTGCTGACCACACCGCCCTCACCTCCGCGGGCGGGCTGCCGCCCGAGGTCGAGGGCCGCCAGCTCACGATGGTTGCCGATCCGCAGCTCCGCTCCGGCGACGCCGTGGCCGACTGCGACGCCACCGCCATCGACGCCCGCATCGAAACCGCGCTTGACCGGATCCGGCAGGTACTCCCATGAGCAGCCTCGACATCCGCCCCGACGGCACTGCCCTCGGCAACGGCGGCACAGGCCCGTCAGCGGGACGGCTCGGCGGCGTGCTCGCCGCGGCGCGCCCACGGGTAACCGGCAAAGTGACCGCGGCGATCGGGCTTTCGGTCAGCGTCGCCGGGATCGCCGGCCGGGTCGGCGACCTGGTCCGGATCGGTGAGGGCAGCTCGGCTATGTACGCCGAGGTGGCCGCGATCGACGGCGACGAACTCAAGTGCCTGCCGCTGGGCAACCTCACTGGCATCGGAGCCGGCAGCCCCGTGGAGGCGACCGGATCGCCGCTGCAGGTGCTCGTCGGCGACAGCCTGCGCGGCCGGATCCTCGACGGCCTCGGCCGCCCGATGGACGGCGGCGGGCCGCTCGTTGGCTGCGAGGCCGTCACGGTCGAGCTCGCCCCCCCGAACGCACTCGAGCGCCGGCTCGTGAACACCCCCCTTCCCTTGGGTGTCCGCGCGCTCGACTCGCTCGTGCCGTGCGGCCAAGGCCAGCGCATCGGCATCTTCGCCGGGTCCGGCGTCGGCAAGTCCAGTCTGCTGTCGATGATCACGCGCGGCAGCGATGCGGAGATGACGGTCGTGTGCCTGGTCGGTGAGCGCGGGCGCGAGGTCCGCGAGTTCATCGAGCACGACCTCGGCCCCGAGGGGCTCAAGCGGGCGGTCGTGGTGATCGCCACGTCCGACCAGCCGCCCCTGGTACGGCTGCGTGCTTGTTTCGTAGCGACCCGGATCGCCGAGTTCTACCGCGACCGCGGGATGAACGTCCTGCTGCTGATGGACAGCCTCACCAGGGCTGCGATGGCCCAGCGCGAGGTCGGACTGTCCGCCGGGGAGCCACCGGCCACCCGCGGGTACCCGCCGTCCGTGTTCGCGCTGCTCCCGCGCCTGCTGGAGCGGGCGGGACCCGGCCCGGTGGGATCGATCACCGGCCTGTACACCGTCCTGGTGGACGGTGACGACCACAACGAGCCGATCGCCGACGCGGCCAGGTCGATCCTCGACGGGCACATCGTCCTCGATCGGCGCCTCGCCACGACCGGCCACTTTCCCAGCATCGAGGTGCTGGAATCGGTGTCCCGCGTCGCCAACGCTGTGACCACCAAGGAGCAGCGGGCCGACGCGACAGCCCTGCGCCGCCTGCTCGCAGCGTACCGGGACGTCAGGGAGCTGGTCGAGATCGGCGCCTACGTGCCGGGCACCAACCATGACGCCGACGCCGCAAGGATGCTCTGGCCCCAGATCAACCAGTTCCTGCGCCAGGACATGGACGAACAGTTCCCTGCCGAGCGCACCTGGCAGGCCCTGCGGATGCTCATCACCGCCGCCGGCGGGGTCTCCTGATGGCCCGCTTCCGGCTGGCCAGCGTGCTGCGGGCGCGCCAGGTTCAAGAGGACGCCGCGCGCGGCGCCGTGGTCCGGGCCAGGGCCGAGGCCGACGCCGCCGAGGTGCAGGCCGCCGACCGTGCCGACCAGCTCGCCGGGTACACCGCACAGCAGAGCGGGAACCCGCGTGCCTTCATCGCCTCGCTGTGTGCCCGGCAGAGCCTCGCAGCTGAGATCTCCGCTGCCCAGGCACTGGCGGCGCAGGCCAGGGAGGTAGTCGGCGAGCGCCTGACCGAGTTCACCGCCGCGTCGATCCGCCGGGCCGGGGTGGAGAAACTCGCCGAACGGCACCTCGCAACCACCCGCGCCGCCGAGGAGGCCGCGGCCCAGCGCGAGCTGGACGACCTCGCGAGTACCCGCCGCCGTATCTGACCGTCCTGCGCTGCCCAACCGTCCCATTTCCCACCAGCCGGCTCCTCGCCCGGCCCCGCACTGCCCGAGCGGGGGGCGGTGCTCACGCGTGTCCATCGGTTGTCCGGGCCGAACCGAACCGCAACCGGACGGATCTCGCGAACCGCTCAGCTGTCCAGCCCCTCATCCGATGAGAACGCCGAGCACGGAACGCTCACCGCACGCGCCACGGACCGGCGACCTTCATTTCCGCACCTCAGAAGGGGTACTGTCCGTGCCGTTCGCGATTAGTCCCGCCGCCTGCGACCTCGTGCCGCCCACCGCGCGTGCCCTAGGAGTGGCGCGATGAGCGGCCTGGATACCGTCACCGAGCGGATCCAGCAGATCCAGTCGATGCTGGGCACCGCAGCGCAGACTTCCGCGACGCTGACGTCGGGAACGTCCGCTACGTCGGCCAGTTTCGCCGCCGCGCTGAACACCGCGACAGGTACGAACACCTCCGCCGACAGCGTCCAGTCTGGCCCGACCGGCGCGGACGTGGTCGCCGACGCCAAGAAGTACCTCGGTATCCCGTACGTCTTCGGCGGCACCGACCCCAAGACCGGCCTTGACTGCTCCGGCCTGGTCCAGCGCGTCTACAAGGACCTCGGCGTCCAGCTGCCGCGCCTCGTGCGCAACCAGATGAAGGAGGGCACGGCAGTGAACTCCATCGCCGACGCCAAGCCTGGTGACCTGCTGATCTTCCAGGGCCACGAGCACATCGGCATCTACCTCGGCAACAACAAGGTGCTGCACGCGCCGGAGCCAGGCGAGAAGGTCAAGATCAGCACCGTCTGGGAGAAGCCGACATCGATCCGCCGGATCGTGCAGAACACCGCCATCCCCCAGGTCACCGCCAGCATGCTTGTGCGGCCGGCCGCGCTGCAATCCGCGAGCGGATCGCTCGGCTCCACGCCGTACGCCAGCCTCTTCACCGCTGCTGGCGCCAAGTACGGCATCTCGCCGGCGCTGCTCGCTGCGGTCGCCAAGACCGAGTCGGGCTACAACCCGCGCGCGGTCAGCCCGGCCGGTGCCCGCGGCCTCATGCAGATCATGCCTGGCACGGCGAGGGGCCTCGGCGTCGATCCGCTGAACCCGGCCGAGGCCGTCGACGGCGCGGCCCGCCTGCTCAAGCGCAACCTCAACGACTTCGGCTCGCTGTCACTCGCGCTTGCCGCGTACAACGCGGGCGGCGGCGCTGTCCGCAAGTACGGCGGTATCCCGCCCTACACCGAGACCCAGAACTACGTGAAGAAGGTTCAGGCCGAGTACGCCCGCCTCAGCGCAAAGGATGTCTCGTGACTGTGCCTGCCGTGTCGTTCGCGCCGTCGATGGCGCCCGCAAGCACCAGCTCGGGCGACTCCGCGTCCGGCGGTGCGTTCCGCGACGCCATGACCTCGGCGATCAGCAGTGGCACCGACCGTCCCGGCACCGAGCCGGCCGTCGCCGCGACCGACGAGCCCGGCGGCCCGAAGGCCACCGCCACCGCCACCGCCACCCCGGCGAAGGCCGTGGCCACCATCCCGGCCGCCACCACTCCGGCCGCCACCACGAAGGCCGTGCCCGCAAAGTCCTCCGGCGCGAAGACGACCGCCACTGACGACGAGACCGACGACCGCACCGATGACGGGACCACGGCCACAGGCACGAGTGCTGGCCACACAGCGAAGAGCAGCGACACCGCCCAGCCCGCTGCCCAGCCCGCCGCCGTGCAAGCCACTGCACAGCCCGCTACCGCCCAGGCCACCGCCTCCTCGCTGCCGCTGGTCGTTCCGGCCGCGATCGGCGCGGGCGCTCCGGCCGCCGCCCAGAAGGCCACAGCGGTCGGGGGCGCCCAGATCCGCACGGTTCCGGCCGCTGCGGCGACCGCAGGTCAGCCCACCCGCCCGGCGGCCACGGCGCCGAGCGGTGCGAGCACTGCACCGGCCACCACAGGCACCTCGGCGGCCCTCACGGCGCCCGCCGCAGCGCCCGCGCCCGCCACGGCCGTTCCCGCGACCATCGCGCCCGCTGCGGCGATGCAGGCCGGTCCCATCCAGGCCGGTCCCGCTCAGGCCGGACCCATCCAGGCCGGACCCACTCAGGCCGGACCCACTCAGGCCGGACCCGCCCAGGCCGGACCCGCCCAGGGCGGACCCATCCAAGCCGGTCCCACCCACGCCGGACCGGCCACGGTCAGCCAGGGGACCGCCCCCGGTCAGTTCCCGCCCGCTCCGGCCACCGCAACCGCATGGACAGGGGCCGTGGCCGCCGCGGCGCCGGACGTCACGGCACAGACCGCTGCCCCCCAGGCGGCCACCAGCCAGGCGGCCGCTTCGGCGCCGTCCGCAGTGTCAGTTCAGCCGTCCGCGGTTGCTCCCAGTCAGGCAAACGCCCAGGCCACGGCAGCCCAGGCCACGACCGCCCAAACGGCACCTGCCGCGGTAGCGCAAGCCACGGTGCAGGCAGGCACGCCCGCCGGGCAAGCCCCGAAGGCCACGGCGGCAAAGCCCGCCCAGTCCACGGCACTGCCCGGTCAGGCACAGGTCACTGGTCAGCCCGCGGCGGCGCGGGCCGCAGGCGGTCACGACGCCACTGGCACCGACTCCGGCGACGGCAAGGGCGACAAGCCCGCCGAGCCGCCAGCGCAGGCTGCGCAGCAGATCACGGCACCGCACGTAGCCGCGGCGCAGCACCTGCACGCGGCGCCGGCCGTCGCGGCGCCTCCGGCCACACCCGCGGCCAGCCAGACTCCGCGGCCGAACCCGGGCACACCGGCCGACCAGATCGTGGCCGTCGTCGCGCCGCTCAAGCTCGACGCCGACGGCATCCACCGGCTCAGCATCAACCTGCACCCGGCCGATCTCGGGCCGGTCAACATCATCGCCGAACTCCGCAACGGTGACATCCACATCCAGCTGTCGGGCGCGACGGCCACTGGCCGGGAGGCACTGCAAGCCGCGCTGCCGGACCTGCGGCGCGAGCTGCAAGAAGCCGGGTTCGGCAGCAGCAGTTTCGACATGACCCAGCACTCCCCCAGGGATGGGCAGGCACAGCAGCAATTCGCCCAGCAGGCCCAGCGCTCGTCAACCCGGACCCCGGGCCAGCCGGCCAAGGGCTCAGCGCCGGAACCCCAGGCCACCCGTCAGGTGCGCCCCACGCCCGGCAACCGCCAGCTCGACTTGCACGTCTGACAGGAGCCAGCCATGACCTCGCCCATCGATTCGATCGTCGCTAACGCGAATTCCCAGACCGCCATCACGACCAGCGCGTCCAGCGTGACGAAGAAGGACAACACCACGCTCGACAAGGACTCGTTCCTCAAGCTCCTCGTCGCCCAGCTCAAATACCAGGACCCGTCGAAGCCGATGGACAGCAGCGCGTTCATGGCCCAGACCGCCCAGTTCACCCAGGTCGAGAAGCTCCAGGAACTCGCCACCAACCAGCAGAACGTGCTGGACGCGCAGCTCATGGTCGGCGCGAGCAACATGATCGGCCGCCAGGTCAGCTACACCGGATTGGACGGCAAGGAAGCCGTCGGTGTGGTGACGTCCACGACGCTCGGCAGCAGCCCGACCCTCACGGTCGGCGCCAACACGGATGTGCCGCTGTCTTCGGTCAAGCAGGTATCCAGCATCACCACCGCCGGCAAGTAACTTCTCACCGAAGGAAGTATCGACACATGCTGCGTTCCCTCTACGCCGGAATCTCGGGCCTCCGTGGCCACCAGCAGATGATGGACATCACCGGAAACAACATCGCCAACGTCAACACGGCGGGCTTCAAGTCGTCCTCCGGAGTCTTCGAGGACACCCTCAGCCAGATGATGAAGGCGGCCGGCGCGCCGCAGGGCAACCAGGGCGGCACCAACCCGGCGCAGGTCGGCCTCGGCATGCGGATGGCCGGCATCAGCACGAACTTCTCGCAGGGCGCGGCGCAGACAACCGGGCGCACCACAGACCTGATGATCCAGGGCGACGGCTTCTTCGTGGTCCGCTCCGGGAACGACCAGCTGTACTCGCGCGCCGGGTCGTTCTCGTTCGACGCCAATGGATCGCTCGTGACCCCCGAGGGGGCGAACGTGCGCGGCTGGGTCGGCAAGAACGGCGTGATCGACACGAACTCGCCGACGCAGGACGTGAAACTGCCGTTCGGCTCGTTGCTTGCCCCGAAGCCGACCGACAGCGTCACGGTCGGCGGCAACCTGCCCGCCGACACGGTGAGCGCTGCCCCGATCGTCACGTCGATCACCACGTACGACACCCAGGGCAACCCGGTGACGCTCTCGGCGTCGTACACCAAGACCGACGCCACCCACTGGGACGTCACCCTTTCCGACGGCGTCAACCCGGACGTCGGCCCGACGCCGATCACCTTCGATGCGGCCGGCGGCAACCCGGACGTCACCCACATCGACTTCAACGGCCTCATGGACGTCGACGTCTCTGGCGTCACCAGCTACGCCGGCACGTCGACGATCGCGGCAACCAGCCAGACCGGAGCGGCGATGGGATCGCTGCAGTCGTTCACGATCGGCCCGGATGGAACGGTGGTCGGCGTGTTCTCCAACGGCCTCAAGCAGTCCCTGGCGCAGCTGGCGATCTCAAGCTTCAACAACCCACCCGGCCTCGAGAAGATCGGCAACTCGACCTACCGGGCGACAGTCAACTCCGGAAACCCGCAGCTCGGCGCCCCCGGGTCGGCCGGGCGTGGCGCGCTGCAGGCCGGCGCGCTCGAGATGTCGAACGTCGACCTGGCCCAGGAGTTCACGAACCTGATCGTCGCCGAGCGCGGGTTCCAGGCGAACTCGAAGATCATCAGCACCTCCGACGAGATGCTCCAGGACCTCGTCAACCTCAAGCGCTGACCGTGACGCTGCGGCCGGGTGACTAACTCACCCGGCCGCCGCACCCCCCAGGCACCTTTCTTTCTCTCAGTCAATGACCGATTCAGCCGATCAGGCTGTTGGACGGGCCCACGGATGGGCCCACGTGATTCCAAGGACGGACCGACGTGATTCTCTTGACCCGCCTCAACGGCCCGGTGTTCGCACTGAACGCCGACCTCATCGAGCGAGCCGACTGCACGCCGGACACTGTGATCACGCTGGTGGACGGCACCAAGTATGTGGTGGCCGAGCCGCTGACGGAGATCGTCCGGCTGATCCGCCACTTCCGCGCGTCCGTGGTCGCTGAGGCTCAGCACCTCGAGTCGCACCCGGCGATGTTCCGCGGCGGGTCCCAGGACGCCGTCGCGGCGGCCGCGGCCGCGCCCGGTGCCGACGCCAAGCCCACCGTCGTCCAGCTGCACAGGCGGGAGCGGTAATGGACCCGGCATCCATCATCGGGCTCGTCCTCGGTCTCGGCGCCGTCTTCGGCTCCATGATCATGGAGGGCGGTAACCCGGCCTCGATCTTCCTGCCCCCCGCCCTCGTGCTGGTGTTCCTCGGCACGTTCGGTGCCGTCATGATCGGCGGCACGCTCAAGGACGCGCTGGGCTTCTTCGGCTCCGTCGCTAAGGCCTTCATGGCCAAGGTGACCTCGCCGGCGGCGCTGATCGAGGCGACCGTTTCGCTGGCCGAGCGCGCCCGCCGCGAGGGTCTGCTGGCTCTCGAGGACGCGATCAAGGCCGTCGAGAACCCGTTCCTGCGCAAGGGCTTGGAAATGGCCGTCGACGGCACCGACCCGGAAGAGGTCCGCGAGATCCTCGAGGCCGAGGTCGAGGCCAAGAAGGCAGCGGTCAAGACCGCCGCCAAGCCGTTCACCGACATGGGCGGCTACGCGCCCACCATCGGCATCATCGGCACCGTCATCGGCCTGATCCACGTGCTGGAGAACCTGTCGGACCCCGGCAAGCTCGGCCACCTCATCGCCGGCGCGTTCGTGGCGACTCTGTGGGGCGTCATGTCCGCCAACGTGCTGTGGCTGCCCCTCGGATCGCGGATCAAGCGGATCGGTGAGCTAGAGATCCACCAGATGGAGCTGGTCATCGAGGGTGTGATGGCGATCCAGGCCGGGGCGAACCCGCGTCTGATCGCGCAGAAGCTCCGCTCCCTGTGCCCGCCTGGCTCGGTGCCCGAGGCCGAGGCGGCGTAATGAGCAGCGACGGCGTCGAGAAGAGCACCGGAAAAGGACATGGCAAGAGCCACGGCAAGAAGCACAAGGCTCACGAGGAGGAGCACGAGAACCACGAGCGATGGCTCGTGAGCTACGCCGACATGATGACGCTGCTGATGGTGCTGTTCATCGTCATGTTCGCGATCAGCCAGGTCGACCAGAAGAAGTTCTCCGAGCTCAAGAACGGGCTGGCGATCGGCTTCGGCGAGCAGTCAGCCGCGTTCCAGGGCAGCACCGGCAACCTCGACGACAACGGGGAGGCGCCGGCCCCGATGAGCCTGACGTCCGTGACCGATCCACACACCACGACCCCAGCTCAGCACTCGCTCGAGAAGCAGGCTGTCGCCGCCGCCGACCGCGGCCGCGCGGAGGCCAACATGAAGGCCGCCGAGAAGGAGGTGCAGAGCCTGGCCGAGACGAAGAGGAGAATCGACCAGGCCTTGAAGCGCCTAGGCGAGCAGAACGCCGTCCAGTACCGGATCGACGAGCGTGGCCTCGTCATCAGCGTCGTCACCAGCGACGTGATCTTTCCCGGCGACATGGCGACACTGCTCCCTTCCGGCCAGCGCGTGCTGCACACAATCGGCCCTGTCGTCGGCGCCTTGCCGAACGCGATCGAGGTCGACGGTCACACCAACCAGCTCGGGGTGGCGAATCCGCAGTACCCGACGTCGTGGGAGCTGTCGGCGGCCAGGGCCGCGAGGGTGGTCCGCTACTTCTCGGACAACCACTTCGTCAGCGAAAAACGGCTGATGGCGACCGGATTTGGCTCCCAGCGCCCGCTCTACCCGATCACCGACCCGCGGGCGATCAAGCTCAACCGCCGGGTGGACATCATCGTGCTGTCCTCGCTACCCGCCGACCAGCGGGCGCTGCTGCCCGCTGCGGCGGCGGCGAACACGGAGACCGCCGCGGTGGCGAGCCACGACGAGACGGCCACGACGGGAACGACGGGCAGCAGCACCACCAACTGAATCCCGCCCCACCAAACCCACTAGCTACAGGAGTTGGCGATGTCCACACAGCTCAAAGCTGCCGAGGAGGCGGCACCCCCCAAGAAGAGCAAGAAGATGCTCATCATGATCATCGGAGCGGTGCTGCTGCTCGCCGGCGGCGGTGGGGGCAGCTACTACATGTTCGCTCCGGCGGGTCCCAAGCCCGCGCCCGTAGCCGGCGTCGTCGTCCCGCTGGACCCGATCACGGTCAATCTCACCGATGGCCACTTTCTCAAGATCGGGCTCGCGCTGCAGGCGACCGCCGACGCCGGAGCGACGGCACCCGACGGCAGCATCGCCAAGGACCTGATCATCGCCCAGTTCAGCAACAAGAGCGTGGCCGAGCTGAGCTCGGACAAGGCCCGCGAGAAGCAAAAGCAAGCACTCCTCAAGAAGATCGAGAAGGCCTACACGGTCGCGGACGTCGAGATGGTCATGGACATTTACTTTACCGAGTTCGTGATGCAGTAAGACGTAATGCAATAAAAGAGGCAGGTTTCCTCATACGTTCGGCTGAGCGGCCGATGGACCGGCGTGACACAGTCGCCTTCATCGGCCGCAGCAGGCCGTACCCCAGGACGAACGCACCGGCGCGTCAAGAACGCCACGCCGGTCACGTACGACTTCCGGCGCCCCACGAAGCTCTCCAGAGAGCACACCAGGGCCCTCGAAGTGGCCTACGAGACCTTCGCCCGTCAGTGGGCGACCGTCCTCACGTCGACGCTGCGGGTCGTGTCGTCGCTGTCGCTCACGTCGATCGAGCAGCACACCTATGACGAGTACATCTCGGCTCTGGCCAACCCGACGATCCTGGTCAAGGTCAGCATGGATCCGCTGCCGGGCACGGTGCTTGTCGAGCACTCCCTCAACGTGGCGATGGCGTGCATCGACCACCTGCTCGGCGGGCCTGGCGGCGCCCAGCCGCAGCGCCAGCTCACCGAGATCGAGACCGTGCTGATCCGGAGCATGCACGAGCGTGCGATGGCCGAGCTGCGCTATGCGTTCGACTCGATCGTCAAGCTGGAGCCGCGCATCGGCGCGATCGAGTACAGCCCACAGTTCGCCCAGGCCGCGGCGCCCTCGGACGCCATGATCGTCGCCTACTTCGACATGAAGGTCGGCGCCGAGGAGTGCGTGGCGACGATCTGCCTGCCGTACGCCTCGATCGTCCCCGAACTACAGGAGGCGGCCGACATTGAGCTGACCCACGCCGAACGGCTCACCAAGGAATCCACTCTGGCGAAGCTCACCGCCGGGCTCGAGGCCACGCCGATCGAGGTGGCCGTCCGGTTCCAGCCCGTGAAGATGCGGCCGCAGGACATCCTCTCGCTCGCCCCAGGCGACGTCGTCCCACTCGGCCACCCCATCAGCGCCCCGCTGACGATCAGCTCAGCCGACATCACCTTCGCCCACGCAGTGCCGGGCAACCACGGCTCCCGCCTCGCCTGCCTCGTCGTTCCCGCCCCGAAGGAGAACTCCCGCGCATGACCACCACGACGAACGCTCCAGCGCTCGCCACCGCGCAGGCTGCCGCCCAGGCGGCACTCGCCGTTCTCCCATCGAGCACGCCCCTTGCGGCCGGACAGCCGGCCGGTGAGCTGATCGCCCTCGACGGCCAGGCCGTCACCGCCCGATTCTCCGGCGCCTCGACCGGCGAGATCGTGATCGTCGTCGCCCAGGATCTGGCCGACGCGCTGGCCGCCAGCCCGCTCGGCGAGCTCGACCTGGCCAAGGCGATCGCGCCGGCGATCCAGGCGGCTGCCGAGACGCTCGGTCCCGTAGTCGTCGATCCCGGCCAGATCGCCGAGGCGTCGGTCGCCCTGAGCTCGCTGGCCAGCAAGGGTCCGGCGATGTTCGTCCCGCTGACCGAGGGCAACGCCGTCCGGGCAGTCATCGCCCTGATCGCGAGCCCGTGGCCCGGCGGCGACGGCAAGCCGGGCGAGCCACGTCCCTACACTCCCCCGCCGGTCTCCCGCAGCGCCGGCCTGGATCTGCTGCATGACGTCGAGATGGAGGTGACGGCCGAGCTGGGCCGCACCCGGATGAGCGTCCGTGAGCTGCTCTCGCTCGCACCCGGTGCCGTTGTAGAGCTCGACCGTGCCGCGGGCGCGCCGACCGACTTGCTGGTCAACGGCCGGCTGATCGCGCGCGGAGAGGTCGTCGTCATCGACGAGAACTTCGGTATCCGGATTACCGAGATCGTGTCCGAGCGAGCCTGAGGGAACGCCGTGCTGGAACTCACGTTGAGGATCGGTTTCTCACTTCTTGTGGTATTTGCCCTGATGTGGGGTATAGCCAAGATGATCCGCCGGCCGCTGGCCGGCCGCGGTGGGGACCTCATGGTCGTGGTGAGCCGCCAGCAGCTGACGAGGGGGTCGTCGGTCGCCATCGTCCGAGTCGGCGAGCAGGCGCTGATCCTCGGCGTGACCGATCAGCAGGTCACCCTTCTCAAGGAGACGTCACTGGACGAGCTAGAGGCACCCAAGCCAGTGCACCGCAGCCCCGTCGAGGTCACCGACCTGAGCCTGGGCGCGCACGCGGCACCGATCTCGCCCGCCCCAGCACCGGGCGCGCTGAACGGGTCTGCGCTCTCGCCGCAAACCTGGGCCACCGCCGTGAAGTTCCTGCGCGACCGGACGGTACGCCGGTGACCCGCCGGATCACGCTGCTGCTCGGCGGCCTCGGCCTACTCGCGGCCGTGCTGTTCGCTACCGCCGCACCCGCCTCCGCAGCCCTCGCCGGCGCCCCGCACTCGGCACCCTCCGGGCCGTCGGCTCCGGCTACCCCGCAGGCACCCAGCGGCTCCGGATCGGGCGACAGCGTCGTCAACATCGACATCGGCGGCAACAACAAGCCGAGCCAGTCGATCGTCATCCTGATCGGCTTGACGCTGCTCTCGGTCGCCCCTGCGCTGCTGTTGCTGTGCACGAGCTTCACGAAGATCTTCGTGGTACTCAGCATCACCCGTAACGCCCTCGGCCTGTCCTCGGTACCGCCAAACCAGGTGCTGGCCGGGCTCGCGCTGTTTCTGAGCCTTTTCATCATGGGCCCGGTGCTGGCACAGATGAACGACAAGGGCGTCCAGCCCTATCTCAAGGGTGATAAGACCCAGTCGGTGGCATTCACGGACGGCGTCAAGCCACTGCACGACTTCATGATCAAACAGACGCGAAACGAAGAAATCGGTCTCTTCACGAAGGCCGCGAAGGCGAAGTCGCCGGCCAACAAGGCCAGCGTGCCCATGTCCACGCTGGTGCCGGCGTTCGCGCTATCGGAGCTTCGGGCAGCCTTCATCATCGGTTTCGTCATCTTCATCCCTTTTTTGGTCATAGATATGGTTGTTTCCGCCTCCCTGATGTCGATGGGCATGATGATGCTGCCTCCGGTGAGCGTCGCGCTGCCTTTCAAGCTGCTGCTGTTCGTCATGGCAAACGGGTGGGGACTGATCGTCACCGCGCTCGTCGCCAGCTACCACTAGACGGGGACGAATGACTGACACCGATGTGATCCACCTTGGCCTGCAGGCGATGATTATCTCCGCCAAACTGTGTGCGCCCGTCCTGCTGACAGCGCTGGCCATCGGCTTCGCCGTCTCGCTCTTCCAGTCCGTCACCCAGATCCAGGAAGCGACGCTGTCGTTCGTTCCCAAGGCGATCGGCATCGGCGCCGCGCTGCTGTTCGGTGGGAACTGGATGCTGCACGAGCTGATCACGTTCATGAGCCAGCTGTTCCAGACCATCCCCGACCTGGTCAGCAAGGCCTGAGCCGGGTGTCGTTCGCGCTGCCGACGGCGAGCCTCATCGCCCTGGCCCTGGGGTCGCTCCGCGCGGCCGCCTGGCTGGTGCTCTCACCGCCATTCAGCACCCGCTCGATCCCCGGCACCGTCAAGGGCCTGCTCTCTATCGTCATCGCCCTGCCCGTGATGCCGCAGCTCGCCGAGAAGGTGCCGAACCTCGACGGCGCCGGCCTCATCCTCGGGGCCGGAGAGCAGATCGTCGTCGGCGCGGCCCTAGGGTTCCTGACGGCGCTGCTGTTCGCGGCCGTCCAGGCGGCCGGCAGCCTGCTTGACCTCTTCGGCGGTTTCTCGGTCGCGTTCGCCTTCGACCCGCTCTCGAATACGAGCACCTCGATTTTCGGCCGGTTCTACAACCTGCTCGCCGTCACCCTGCTGTTCGTCACCGACGGGCACGAGATGGTGCTGCGGGGATTTCAGCAGTCCTACACCGCCCTGCCGCTCGACAGCACACTGTCGTTCGCCACCCTGGACCGCCTGATCACCGGCGGCCTGGCCGAGATGTTCCTCGCCGCCCTCCAGATCGCGGGCCCGATCATCGCCGTGATGTTCGTCGCCGACATCGGGCTCGGCCTGCTCAACCGGGTCGCCCCGTCGCTCAACGCGTTCTCTCTCGGCTTCCCGCTCAAGATCCTGCTCACGCTCAGCCTGGCCGGCATCGCGATCATCGTGCTGCCGCAGGCAGTCCGCACCCTCATTACCCATGGCGTCGAAGCCATGATCACGCTCACGAAGCCGGGCTGAGGATGGTGAACCAGTGAGCGGGGAGAAAACTGAGAAGCCGACTCCGAAGCGGCTCAAGAAAGCCCGTCACGACGGCCAGATCGGCAAGACCCCGGACCTCGGCGCGTGGGCTGGCATGTTCGTCGCGGGCTTGGTCATCCCGATGACCGCGTCCGGCACGATGGCCGCTGCCGACATGGTCCTCAAGCGCTGGCCGTCGGTCATGGCCCACCCCGAGCCCGGACCCGCGCTCGGGATCCTCGGCGACGGCCTCGCCGCGGGCCTCAAGGCGCTGGCTCCGCTCGCGTTCGGCCTGCTCGCCACCGGCATCACGGCCGCCGCCGTCCAGGGCGGCCTGTATCCCGCGATGGGGTTGCTCAAGCCCAAGTTCTCGCGGCTCAACCCATTCCAGGGGATCAAGCGGATCTTCGGCCCGCACGCCGCGTGGGAGGCCGTGAAGTCGGTCGTCAAGACCTCGGTCGTCGCCGCGGTGCTGTACTACTCGTGCCGCAACCTCGTTCCGGTACTGATGGGTACCGGCACGCTGCCGCTGCACGCGCTCACGAGCACGGTCATCGATGCGGTGTTCTCGCTGATCCGCGCGGCCTCGTTCGCCGGCCTCACGATGGCCGCGGCGGACTACATCGTCATCCGGCGCCGTACGAACAAGCAGCTGCGGATGTCGAAGCAGGACATCAAGGATGAGCACAAGAGCGCCGAAGGCGACCCGCACATCAAGGGCCAGATCCGCGCCCGGCAGCTCGCGATGAGCCGCAACCGCATGATGACGGACCTCGCGAGCGCCGACGTCGTGCTCGTCAACCCGACGCACGTCGCCGTCGCTCTGCGGTACGACCCGCAGAAGGGCGCGCCGCGGGTGGTCGCCAAGGGTGCCGGGGCAATCGCCACCAAGATCCGAGAGAAAGCGACCGAACACCGGATCCCGATGGTGCAGGACATCCCGCTCGCCCGGTCGCTGTACAAGTCGTGCGAGATCGGCAGCGAGATCCCCCCGGAGCTCTACGGCGCGATCGCCCGGGTGCTCGCGTTCATCATGACCCTCAAGGCCAAGGGATCCGCGGCGGGCTTCCACCGCAATCTCGCCGCCTGACGACACGCTCACTCCCCTGCGAAGTGCGTGCCGTTGTGCTCCGGGGAGTGCGTGCCGTTACGCCCGTTGGCCGGCCTAGCGGCACACACTTCGAGGGGTGCGGCGGCCTGGGCGCCGGGTGTGGACCTACGGGCAGATGATCGAGAGCCGGCCCTTGCCGTAGCCCTGCAGGGCCAGGCTCAGGTCGCGGCGCTTGCCGAGGGCGAGCAGGTGGCCGGAGACGTCGGCCGGGAGCGGCTGGCCCGGGGTGAAGGTCTGGTAGAGCCGCAGACTCGGTGCGCCCATCGTGGCGATGAGCCGCTCGTAGATCGTCTCGATGTTGGACACGAGCACGGGCGAGAGTGAACTGGTCGCCATGAGGTCGCGCACCCCGCCCGCCGGCACCAGCCCGAGGGCGGCCCCGGTGTAGGCGGCGAGACCGACGTCCATCGCGGCGATCGCCTTCATCTGCAGGCTCGCGTCCACGTAGACCGCGATGAACAGGCGGGTAATGTCACCCGACCGGGGCGGATCGGCGGGCCCGACGGCGACCTCCCGGTCGAGCAGTTCCTCGAACAGGTCCTTGACGACCTTCGGCCCCGGGAGTGCGTTGACCATCGCTCGGCTCTTTTCCGCGCTGGGCGCTCGGCGAGCCGGGAGCCCGGACAGTGAGAAGTCCTACTGAGTGATGGATACACCATAAATCCGAATGAAACATATCGTTCCGGCCGTGTTGTCCGATAATCCGGGATCCGGATCAGGCGAGGCCGCCCGGGCCGAGGGCCAGCAGGTACGCCGAGAGCAGCCGGTGGGTGGTGTCGGTGTCGAGCAGGTCCCGGACCACGAGCGCCTGGACGGCCCCGCTGAGCAGGCTCCACGCGCCCGCCGCCCGGTCCGCGACGGGCACGCCACCGGCGTCCAGCGCGCGGACCAGGCACAGCTGCGCCGAGGCCGCCGCGCGGAGCCGGCCCGACATGTGCACGGCCCAGGACGCCGAGTGCACGGCCGGGGCCCAGCTCACCGGGTCCTTGCGGATCTGGTCCGCGCCGCCGAGCAGCCGGGCCAGCTCCGCCGAGGTGATCTCGCGGAGGCGGCCGAGCAGCCCCGTGACCGCGACCTGCTGCGGGCCTAAGTCGATCGGCCGCTCAGGGAGCGCCTTGGCCGCGACCGCCCAGCCCGCGGCGAGGCGGCGCCGGGTCTTGGGCGGCAGCAGGTCGCCCAGGTAGGAGGCCACCACCGCGTCGCAGATCACCGAGGTGGCGTTCGCGGCGGTCTCGCTCTGGACCGGGGTGCCGTCGATGTCGGTCCAGGTCCAGTCGAGGATGTCGTGCCGGACGCAGCGCAGCAGCGCGTCGATCGTGCCGATGGGGGCGCGCTCGAGCAGCACGAGGGCCTTGTCGACGTCGCCGCCGTCGAGGTTGCGGATCGTCCGCTGGCGCGCGGCCGCGACGTCGACGTCGAGCCACAGCGCGGCGCGGACGCTGTTTTCGGGGAGGGTGGCCGCGATCAGCTCCAGGTCCGCCGGGGCGAGCGAGAGCGTGCGTAAGAGGATCTCGGCCGCGCCGGGGCCGCCCTCGAGGCGGGCGAGGTCGAAACCGAGGACTGGGGAGCTCACGAGGCTGTACATCGCTCAAGAGTCGCAGCGAGATTCCGGCTCCGGCAGCGGGTGAACGGTGTAGTCCGATCGTCGCAGGCCACCTGACAGGGGCGTGAGCCCGATGGTGTCAGCCGGTGAGCTGGTCGCGGGCCGCGCCGAGCGAGGCGGCCGAGGACTCGGCGAGAGCGTCCAGCCGGGACACCGCGTTGCGCAGCGGCCGGGAGACGAGCCGGACCGCCCGCAGGCCGAACAGCGAGGATCCGCGCACGGCGGCGGCCAGCGGGGCCTCGGCGGCGGGCTGGAGCGCGGTCACCCCGGCGACGGCGGAGGGCAGATCGAAGCGGGCGTCGGATCCGGTCCGGGCCGCGGCGGCGACGGCGGCGGAGATCGCGTGGGCCAGCTCGCCGAGTTCGCGGACCGCCCGCGGCGTGACCGGGACGGCCCCGGACCGCAGCCGCACGGCGAGGGACTCCCCGGCGGCGGCCGCGCGGGACACCCGGCGCAGGCCGACGAACGCGCTGGTGGTCTTGAGGGTCCGCAGGGCCTGGAAGATGTCGGTTCGCAGCGGGGCCGAGAGGGGCTGGCGGGCGAGGGCGAGCAGGTCGGCCTCAAGCTGGGCGAGGGTGTCCCGCGCCTCGGTGAGGAAGTCCTCCAGCAAACCGTCCATGCGAAAGCGCCTCCCCCTGTTTCCCGAGGCCGGTTCGGCCGTTCGGTCACCCGGCCCATCGGCCCTGGCGGAGCCGACCTGAGGGCGCCTGGGGGAGAATCTGCAGGTCAGGACGCGGCGAGGACAGTTCCGGTCGTCGCCACGGCCCACTCCACGGCGGCGAGGTAGGCGCTGGCCACGTCGATGGTCCCGCGCATGCCCGGCAGCCCGGACGCGGCCCCGGCCAGGTCCCCGGCCTCGTAGGAGCGGACCGTGGCGAGCACTCCGCCGAGCCGCCCGGTGCCGCGCACCAGCGCGTCGAGCATGACCTCTTCGAGCGGCAGCCGGGCCAGCAGCTCGATCAGCGGGATGTTGAGCCGCTCGGAGATGCCCGAGACGAGGCCCGCGGTGAAGGCGGCGGCCCCGTCCAGGCCCGATCCGGTGGCGACGATCTGGCAGAGGCGAGCGGTCGTCATGATCGCCGAGAGCTGTTCCTCGGTGGCCTGGGATCCGTCGCTGATGACCATCAGGGAGAGCCACTGCCGGAGCCGGGCCGGGCCGAGCAGCACGATCGCCTCGCGGACCGTCGAGACCCGCCGGCCCAGGCCGATCGCGGCGCTGTTGAGCGCGGCGAGCACCCGGAACGACAGCGAGGCGTCGGCGCAGATCACCTCGGTGACCTCGGCGAGGTCGATCTCGGGCTGGGTCAGGTGCGCCAGCAGCTCCATCCAGCGCAGCTTGGACGGCGACAGCGACTCGATAGACATGACCTGCGGGCGGGACAGCGCGTAACCCTGGAACAGCTCGAACCCCAGGTCACGGCACAACTGGACGTCGGCCTCGGTCTCCACCCGCTCGGCGACGAGCTGGACCGACGGGTACAGCCGACAGGCCGCGACCATGGCCCCGAGCTCCCGCGGATCCGCCCCGAGCACGTCCAGCTTCACGTAGGAGGCCAGTCCGAGCAGCCGCTCGTGGCCGCCGCCCCAGACGAAGTCGTCCAGCGCGATCGCGTAGCCCTGGGCGGCCAGCCTGGCCACCCCGGCCGCGACCCGCTCGTCCACGGGGACCGATTCGAGTACCTCCAGCACCGCCTCGCCCGGCGAGAACGGCACGGGCAGGTCGCCGACGAGGAAGTCCCTGGTCAGGTTGATGAAGGCGCGCTGCTTGCCGACCAGCTTCTCCAGGCCGAACTCGGTGAAGGTGTTGACGATGACCTGGCTGGTGGCCTGGGTGCCCAGGCGCAGCAGGGTGCCGTGGCGGCCCGCGCTGGCGGAGTCCGCGCCGGCCCGGAACAGCAGCTCGTAGCCCCGGACGGTGCCGTCGCGCCCGTAGACCGCCTGCCGCCCGACGTGCACCATCCGGGTCGCGTCGCCAGGCTGGTCCGGAGCCGGATCAGCGCGCACGGCGGCATCAGCGCGCACAGTTGCGCGCTCAGCGCTCGCCGCGGCGGGCCGGTTGTCTCGTTCCACGACCTGTAGTTCGGCCGGGCGGCCAAGAAGGTGAAGGAAAGCGCTCAGGGGAACCCAGTACCCGCCGAACGGATGACTGCCAGGACGGCACCCATGCATGGCCACGGATCAGGCCAGCGGATCTCCGTACGCGGAAGGTGTCTTCGTGGGCAAGAGGCTCAGTCAGTTCGCGGTGCCGGTGGGCGTGGTGATGATCATCGTGATGATGGTCGTGCCGCTGCCGTCGTTCCTCCTCGACCTTCTCATCGCCCTGAACATCACCTTCGCGCTGCTCATCGTCCTGGTGAGCATGTACGTGAAGAGGCCTCTGGACTTCTCCGTCTTCCCGTCGCTGCTCCTCATCGCGACCCTGTTCCGGCTCGCCCTGAACATCAGCGCGACCCGCCTGGTGCTGCTCGACGGCTTCGCCGGGCACGTCATCGAGGCGTTCGGCAACTTCGTCGTCGGCGGATCGCTGATCGTCGGCCTGGTCGTCTTCATGATCCTCGTGATCGTCCAGTTCGTCGTCATCACCAAGGGTGCCGAGCGGGTCGCCGAGGTCGGCGCCCGGTTCACCCTCGACGCGAGGCCCGGCAAGCAGATGGCCATCGATGCCGACCTCAACGCGGGCCTGATCGACGAGGCCTCCGCCCGCCAGCGCCGCGCCGACGTCACTGCCGAGGCCGACTTCTACGGCGCCATGGACGGTGGCTCGAAGTTCGTCAAAGGCGACGCGGTCGCCGCGATCATCATCACCGTCGTCAACCTCATCGGCGGGTTCGTCACCGGTGTGATCCAGAAGGGCCTGAGCCCGGCCGAGGCGATCAAGACCTACAGCCTGCTGAGCATCGGCGACGGCCTGGTCTCGCAGATCCCGGCGCTGCTGCTGTCGGTCGCGACCGGCCTCATCGTCACCAGGGCCACGACCGAGGGTGACATGGGCAGCACGGTCGCCCAGCAGTTCGGCGCCCAGAAGCAGGCCATGCAGATCGGCGGCGGCGCGGCGATCGCGCTGTGCCTGATCCCCGGCCTGCCCAAGCTCCCGTTCCTCGTGATCGGCGCGACCGTCCTGATCATCGCCCAGCGGCTGCCGAAGCCCGGCGCCCCGAAGACGGCGGAGGAACTCGCCGCTGAGGCGCTGGCCGCGGACGCGCCAGAGCCGGATTCCCCCGCGAACCTCATCGGCGAGATGCGCGTCGACCCCTTGGAGCTCGCGATCGCACCTGACCTGGTCGACCTCGTCGAGGCGGCAGGCGGGGACCTGCTGGAGCGCGTGCGCTCGCTGCGCCGCAAGGTCGCGATGGAACTCGGCATCATCCTGCCGCCGGTCCGGACGCGTGACGACCTGGACCTGCCGCTGTCGACCTACGTCGTGCGGATCTCCGGTGTCGAGGTCGGCCGCGGCCAGGCTCCCCCCGGGACGGTGCTGGCGATCGGCGACGGCCTCGAGGGCTTGCCTGGGCGGGCCGGGCTCGAGCCGGTGTTCGGGCTGGAGGGCAAGTGGGTTCCCGCCGAACTGCGGCACCAGGCCGAGATCTCGGGCGCGACTGTGGTCGACCGCGCCTCGGTCGTGATCACGCACCTCGCCGAGGTGGTCCGGAACAACGCCAGCCGCCTGCTGGGCCGTGAGGACGTCCGCGCGCTGACCGAGGTCGTCAAGCGCACGCACCCCGTGGTGATCGAGGAGCTGACCCCGTCGACGATGAGCCTCGGCGAGATCCAGCGGGTGCTGCACGCGCTGCTCGACGAGAACGTGCCGATCCGCGACCTGGTCCGGATCTTCGAGTCGATGTCGCTCACCGGGAAGAGCTCCAACGACCGGGACACGCTGGTCGAGGGCGTTCGCGCGGCGCTCGGCCCGGCCATTGCGTCACAGTACGTTACCGAGGGTATGCTTCCAGTGATTACTTTTGACCCTCAGGTGGAACACACGCTCCTGGAATCACTGCGGATCACGGACAGCGGAGTCCAGCTCTCCGTAGAGACGGCCCGCGCCGAGGCGATCCTCAGCGACGTCAGCCGGATCTCGGAGGCCGCCGAGCAACAGGGCATCACCGCGGCGCTCGTCTGCTCGCCGCAGCTGCGCGGGCCGGTCCGGCGGCTGCTGCAGGTGGCGGTGCCGCGCCTGCCGGTCCTGTCCTACACCGAACTCGCGGGATCCACGGCGCGGATCGAGACGGTGGGAGTGGTAACTGGTGCCTACGCGAATGCTGCTTGAGGGTTCGGACATCGAATCGCTGCTAGCCCAGGTCCGCTCGGAGTACGGATCGTCCGCGCGGATCGTCTCCGCCGACAAGGTCCGCAGTGGCGGGCTCGGCGGGTTCTTCGCCAAGGAGAAGTACGAGATCTCGGTCGAGATCGACGACGACGCGCTCGCGCCCGGCGCGGTGGTCCCCGGCGCGGTCGTGTCCGGCGACGGTGACGCCGGGGCCTTCATCCCCGGGTTGTCGAACCAGAACCAGACCCACGGGCACCAGAATCACGGCGATCCCGACGGCGGATCGGTGCAGGCACTACTCGAGTACGCCGATCACCGCGAGTCCCTACTCCGGCAGGCCGCCGACCAGCTCGCCGCAATCCAGGGCGGCTCGGCGGTCGCCGGTGGGGGTCCCGCGATCGGCGATGCCACGATGGCCGCACCCGCCGGGGCCCTGCCCGCCGCGCCACCGCGGCCCGCTCTCGCCGCCCGGTACGCCCACTCAGCGCTACCGGCCGGGCTGGCCGATCCGGTGCTTCGCGATCCGGTGCCGTCCGCCGCAGGGTTCCAGCCCGCGGTCCCGCAACCGGCCGTCCCGCACGCCACATCGCCGCAGGCCGCACAGGCCGCCGCGCCCCAGGTCAGTGCCTTCCTGCCCGCGGATCCGCCCCCGGCGACCGCGGGTTCGCCGTCTCCCGGTGGCACCGCGCTGCCCGCCGTCGCGGCGCCGCTCGCCGCTCCCCAGCCCGAGCCGCTGCTGCCGTCCACCGCGGGCCACGACTTCGCGGACGTGCTCGCCGGGCTGCGCCAGACCATCGGGAGCACGCCCGCTGCCCCGGCGACCTCGGTGCGGCCGTTCCGGCCAGACCCGGCCGCGGATCCGTTCGCTGCCACGGCCACACCCGCCGGACCCGGCGAGAACGCGTTCCCCGCCGCGGCCGCCGTACTCGCGGGCGACCAGCCCACCGCGCCCGGCGCCCACCCGCCCTACCGGATGCCGCCGGATCTGCGCCTCACCCCGCCCGAGCAGCCCGGCCACCCCGGCGGCGAGGCCGGGCGCCAGTCCGAGCCCCCGCAG
>JAOPVE010000150.1 GCA_025963185.1 Actinomycetes bacterium | reverse complement strand
TGGCGGTGAGCACCGGAGCGGCCCGCCTGAGCCTGGACCTGCTGCCCACGCCGGACGCCGAGGCGCTGCTGCGCTCGATCGTCGGCGCCGAGCGGGCGGACGCGGAGCCCGGCGCGATCGCGGACCTGGCCAGGCTGTGCGCGCGGCTGCCCCTGGCCCTCCAGCTTGGCGGCCAGCGCGCCGCCGCCTACCCGGACCTCCCGCTGGCCCACCTCGTGGCCGAACTGGCGAGCGAGCCAGGCCGGATCGCGATGCTCAGCTCGGGCGCGGACGAGGCGACCGCGGTCGACGCGGTGTTCTCGTGGTCCTACCGCAACCTCCCGGATCCGCAGGCCAGGCTGTTCCGCCTCCTCGGGATCCACCCGGGCACGGACATCGCGGTGCCGGCCGCCGCCGCGCTCGCCGGGCTCCCGGCCGCCGAGGCCCGGCGGCTCCTGCACGCGCTGGCGGACGCGCGTCTCGCCGAGCCCGCCGCCCCCGACCGGTTCCGGATGCACGACCTCCTGCACGCCTACGCCAGGGAACTCGCCGAGGCGGACGGGCTGGTCACCGAGCTGCCCCGGCTCGTCGGCTTCTACCTGCACACCGCCGCCGCCGCGGACCGGGCGCTGCACCCGGCGCGGGGCCCGATCCCGGCGGGCGGGGCGCCGGAGCCGGCAGAGCCGATCGGGTTCGCGGGCTACGACGAGGCGCTGCGCTGGTGCGAGCGCGAACTGCCGGTCGTCGTCGCCGTGGTGCGCGCCGCCGCCGAGCACGGTCTCACCGCGGCGGCCTGGCAGCTCCCCAACGCCATGTGGAGCTTCTTCTACCTCACCAAGTACCGGACCGAGTGGACCGAGACGCACCGGATCGGGCTGCGCGCGGCCGAGGACGCCGGCGACGTCGCGGGCCGGGCCAGGTTGCTCAACGGGCTCGCCGCCGGCTCGGGGATCGGCGAGGCCGAGGGCCTGCTGCGGTCCGCGTCGGCCGGGTTCCGGGCGGTGGGCGATCGCCGCGGCGAGGCGAGTGCGCTGGTCAACCTCGGTGACGCCTACCTCAAGGCCGGGCGGTTCGCCGAGTCGGTCCAGCACAGCGCGGCCGCACTGGACATCGTGCGGGGCACCGGGAACCCGTACGTCGAATCCGCCGCGGTGTGCAACCTCGGCGAGGCCTACCTGGAACTGGGCCGCCCCGCGGACGCGGTGACCAGCTTCACCGAGGCCCTGGAACTGTGCCGGATCGGCGGGAACCGGGTCGGCGAGGCCGTCGCGCTGGTCCACCTGGGCGAGGCGGATCTGGAGCTGCGCCGCCACGACGAGGCGGCCCTGCACCTCGGCCGCGGGCTGGCGATGTGCCGCGACAACGGCGACCGGCACGGGGAGGCCCGCGCGCTGGTCGCGCTCGGTCAGGTCCACCACGACACGGCGGCGATCGCCGCGGCCAGGGACTGCTGGCAGCAGGCGGTGGGGATCCTCGCGGCGATGGGCGACGAGCGCGCCGCCGGGATCCGCGAGCGCCTGGCCCGGCTCGCCGTTCAGCCGCCCGGCGCCGAGCGGGACCGGCACCCGCCCGCCGAGCCGCTCACCCCGGCCGAGGACCGGATCGCCGCCCTGGTCGCGAGTGGACTGACCAACCGGGAGGTCGCGGAGATCGCCAGGGTGAGCCACAAGACGGTCGAGGTCAACCTGAGCCGGGTGTACCGCAAGCTCGGGATCCGCAATCGCACCGAACTCGCCAACCGCCTGCAGGACGCGGGCCCGTAGGGATTTCCCTGATTCGGCCGCGGGTGTGCTCCCGCGACCGTTGCCTCCGCACCGGCGGCCGCTCTCCGCGGCCGGGCTCCCGGTAGCGAGCGGTGAGGGGCAGGCGGTCGTGGCCGATAGCGGTGAGCAGAACGGCGGCGAGCACAAGGAGCAGGGCAGCGCCGGCGCGCGGCCGTCCCGACCGGTCAGCCGGCGGCGGGTACTGAGCTGGTCGCTCGCCGGGATCGCGGGCGCCGGACTGGCGGCAGAAGGAATCGGAGGGCTGGTCAACCTCGCCCGGACCGCGGCGGCAAGCCAGGGCACGGCGATCTGGGCCTCGCTCACCCGTCCGCAGGACCAGCTCGACCTGCGCTGGGAGCTGCTCAACGTGATCCGGTACAAGGCCGGTGAGGGACCGGGGGACACCAGCACCGCCCGGATCGCCGTCGCCGACGCCACCCAGCCGGCGTTCCTGGTGGTCCACTTCCCGCCGCAGAACGTGGCCGAGCGGGCCTATTTCGCGGTCGACCCGAACTTTCCCACCCAGCAGGGCGACGAGACGGCGCTGATGGCCGCCCCGGTGCCGTCCATGCTGGCGGGCGAGAGTCGGCTCGCGTTCCGGCTGCTGCCCGGGGCGGATCCGATCCCGTTCACGCCCGAGGGGCTGCTGAACTGGACCGGGCTGGTACTCAACGTGGTGCCCGCCGCCGCCCGGACGATCAACGGGCGGCCGGGCCCGCAGGCTCCGGCCTCCTCACAGACCTCGATCGAGGCGCCGTGGGGGCTGATGCTCTCCCCGGACGACGGCGCCGGCTGGGCCCACAGCCTCACCCCGGTCACCCACGGCGGCCGGACCGAGCTGTGGCACACCCGCCTTGGGGTCCGGCAGAACGGCGGGATCGACGAGGCTGACGCCGCCCACCGGACCGTCCGGGCGGTGTGGACGCCGGGTTACGACGTCGCGAAGGTGCCGACGACGGGGGATCCCGGGCCGAACCCGCCCGGGCGCACCTCG
>JAOPVE010000137.1 GCA_025963185.1 Actinomycetes bacterium | reverse complement strand
TTCGCCGAGGACCTGGGCAAGGAGTGCATCGTCGTGAACAGGGACGTGGCGGGTTTAGTCACGACCCGGCTGATCTCCGCTCTGGTTGTGGAGGCGGTGAAGCTCTACGAGTCCGGAGTCGCGACGGCCGAGGACATCGACACCGCCTGCCGGCTGGGCTTCGGGCACGCGATGGGCCCGCTCGCGACCACCGACCTGACCGGCGTCGACATCCTGCGCAACGCGACCCGCAACATCTACACCGAGACGCAGGACGAGAAGTTCGCGCCGCCGGAGATCCTCAGCCGGATGGTGACTGCGGGTGCCCTCGGCCGTAAAACAGGTCGCGGCTTCTACACCTACGAGCAGTAACATCTGTGTTACGCGGCGAACTTTTCGCCGCGCCTGAACGTCCATTTAGCAGGACGCCAGGGCAGGAACCCTCCCACGGAGTGACTGAACGGGCGCCCTCCGTACACCGCTCCCGAGGTGGGAGAGAAAGTTGCCTCTAGACAGCAACCTTTCTCCTGCTCACAGTGTCTAACTACATGACGACACCACGACGAGACACCGGGGGGTGACCATGCGTGATGATGGCTACGGCGACGTCCGCAACCGAGTGGGAACGATCATGCAGGTCTCCGGACGAGTGGACACCACCACCGTCAGCGAGCTGCGCGATCGCCTTCATTCGGCTGTGGACGGTGGCATCGGAGTCCTGATCATCGACCTCGGCGACGTCGAGCTGATCGACGCCACCGGGCTCGCGATGCTCGTCGGCACCCACCGCCGGGCCATGCGGGCGGGCCGGGAGCTCGTGCTGCGCGGCACCCCGCCGCGCATCACCCGGCTGCTCGCCGCGACGGGCCTCGACCGGGTCCTGCACTCCGAGAGCCCGAGCCCGACCGCCGCCTGAGTCCAGGCAGGGTTCCGGGCCCGGGCACGGCGGCCGGCTGAGCGACACGCCACAATCTCGCGCCACCGGGGTTACTCGCCAGTAGAGTCGACGGCGAGCCAGCGGAGGTGCACCGTGCCGTACCCCAGCCAGCCTGGCGAGCGTGACCGGCCGTGGGTGATGCGCACTTACGCCGGGCACTCGTCGCCCGCCGAGTCCAACGCGCTCTACCGGCGCAACCTGGAGAAGGGCCAGACCGGCCTTTCCGTCGCGTTCGACCTGCCCACCCAGACCGGCTACGACCCCGACGCGGTGCTCGCGCGCGGCGAGGTGGGCAAGGTCGGGGTCCCCGTCGCGCACCTCGGCGACGTCCGGGCGCTGTTCGGCGGGATCCCGCTGGAGCAGATGAACACGTCCATGACGATCAACGCGACCGCGATGTGGCTGCTCGCGCTCTACCAGGTCGCCGCCGAGGAGCAGGGCGCCGACCTCACCCGGCTCGCGGGCACGACCCAGAACGACATCATCAAGGAGTACCTCTCCCGCGGCACGTACGTGTTCCCGCCCGGTCCGTCGCTGCGCCTGATCACCGACATGGTCGCCTACACGGTCACCGCGATGCCGCGCTGGAACCCGGTGAACGTGTGCAGCTACCACCTCCAGGAGGCCGGCGCGACGCCGGTTCAGGAGGTGGCGTACGCGCTGTGCACGGCGATCGCGGTGCTCGACTCGGTGCGCGACTCCGGCCAGGTTCCGCCCGAGCGGTTCGGGGACGTGGTCGCGCGCATCTCGTTCTTCGTCAACGCCGGGGTGCGCTTCGTCGAGGAGATGTGCAAGCTGCGGGCCTTCGCGGCGCTGTGGGACGAGATCACCCGCGAGCGGTACGGCGTCACCGATCCGGCCCAGCGGCGGTTCCGCTACGGGGTGCAGGTCAACTCCCTCGGGCTCACCGAGGCACAACCAGAGAACAACGTCCAGCGGATCGTCCTGGAGATGCTCGCCGTCACCCTGTCCCGGGACGCGCGGGCCCGTGCGGTCCAGCTCCCGGCGTGGAACGAGGCACTGGGGCTGCCCCGCCCATGGGACCAGCAGTGGTCGCTGCGGCTCCAGCAGGTGCTCGCCTACGAGACCGACCTGCTCGAATACGACGACCTGTTCGCCGGATCGCACGTCGTCGACGCCAAGACCGCGGAGATCGCCGAGGGCACGCGGGCCGAGGTCGCGCGGGTCCAGGACCTGGGCGGCGCGGTCGCGGCCGTCGAGAGCGGATACATGAAGGGCCAGCTCGTCCGGTCGCTGGCCGAGCGGCGGGAACGGATCGAGTCCGGCGAGGACGTCGTCGTCGGGGTGAACAAGTTCACCAGCACCGAGCCCAACCCGCTCGTGGCCGAGGGCGCCCTGGCGATCCAGGCGGTCGATCCGGCGGCGGAGCAGGCCGCCCTCGACGGGCTGCGGGAGTGGCGCGCGGCCAGGGACACCACCGCCGTGCACTCCGCGCTCGCCGGGCTGCGCGACGACGCCAAGACCGGCGTGAACCTCATGCCCGCGACCCTGACGTGCGCGCGGGCCGGGGCGACCACGGGGGAATGGGCGGGCGTCCTGCGCGAGGTGTTCGGCGAGTACCGGGCGCCGACCGGGATCTCCGCGGCCCAGCAGGGCGGTGCGGGGGCGATCTCGGTGGTCCGCGAGCGGGTCAAGCGCACCGGCGAGGAACTGGGCGGACGGCTGCGGATGCTCGTCGGCAAGCCCGGGCTGGACGGGCACTCGAACGGCGCCGAGCAGATCGCGGTCCGCGCGCGCGACGCCGGGTTCGAGGTCGTGTACCAGGGGATCCGGCTCACCCCCACCGAGATCGTCGCGGCCGCCGTCGCCGAGGACGTCGACGTGGTCGGGCTGTCGATCCTGTCTGGCTCGCACCTGCAGGCCGTGCCCGCGGTGCTCGCCGGGCTCCGCACGGCCGGGCTGGCCGCCGTTCCCGTCGTGGTCGGCGGGATCATCCCCGACGCCGACGCGGCAACACTGCGGGCTCAGGGTGTGGCGCGCGTCTTCACCCCCAAGGACTACGAGATGACCGAGATCATGGACGAGATCGTCACGGTGATCCGGGAGGCCAACAGCCTGCCGCGCTGATCCGGCGGCGCCACGCCGGGCACTTGCCCCGGCTGCCAGCCGACGTTCTACGCTGGTGCCCCCCAAGGAAGAACTTGTGCACCCCACCAGAAGCAGCACGAGGAGCAGGAGTGAAACCGGCCCCGGGCCGCGGCACTGCCCACCACAGCGCCGCGCCGCAGTTAACCCTGCATCTCGCGACTGGTGACAACGCTGTCCCGACGGGTCAGCGGTGAGCGCCCGCCGCGAGGAGCTGTACGAGCGGCTGATCGATACGCGCAGCCTGCCCGAGGGTCCCGCGCGGGTCGCCGCGACCGAGGCGGCGCTCGCCGACATCGAGGCCGCCGGGGAACGCGGACTGCTGCCGTTCGCCTACCACACGCTGATCTGGGCCTACCACCGCGGCGCCGAGCTGGAGAAGTCACTCGCCCCGTTCGAGGCCGAGTTGCTGCTCTACGACACCGAGCCCGAGCTGTTCGGCGAGAACGAGATCCATCGGCTGCTCTGGTCTTTCAAGTGGATGACCGCCGGGCTGTGGAAGCTGCCGTCGGCCTCCCGCGAGCACATCGAGGCGACGATCGCGGACATGGAACGCCGGTACCTCGCCGCCGGGCAGGGACTCAGCGCGGTCACCGATATCCGGCTCTACTACGCGATCCACCGGGGTGACTGGGCCGCGGCCGAGACGCTCTACCAGCGGGCGATCGCCGTCCCGAGGGACTCGCTGAGCGACTGCGAGGCGTGCACGGCCAACGAGCGCGGCTACTACCACTCGCTGCGCGGCGACGACGCGGCCGCGCTGCGGATGCTCGACACCGTCATCGACGACGGGCTCTCGTGCGCCACCGAGCCGCACGCCTCGCTCGGCACCGCCCTGATGCCGTACACCCGCGAAGGCCGGATCGACGAGGCCCGCGCCGCCCACCTGCGCGGCTACCGGATGATCCGCGGCAGGCTGGCGTTCCAGACCACGCTCGGCGAGCACCTGGAGTTCCTCGCCCGCACCGGCAACGAGTCCCGCGGCCTCGCGGTGCTCGCCGAGAACGAGTTCCTCCTCACCGAGCAGGACCATCCGCTCGCGCGGCTCAACTACCTCTCGTCCGTTGGCCTGCTGCTCCGCCGGATCGCCGAGACCAGCGGCCCGGACACTCCCGTCGCCGGTCCGGACGGGCCGGGCACCGCCGCCGAGGTCGCGGACTGGGCCCGCACCACCGCGCTGGAACTCGCCGCGCGCTTCGACGAGCGCAACGGCACCCCCGCCCAGACCGTGCAGGCGCTCGCCGTCCTCGACGCCGAACCCGTGCTGGCGGACCTGCGGCTGGCGCTCGGCACCGGGGATCCGCGTCCGCTCGACGCGCCCGTCGCCGAGACCGCGCTGGCCGAGGCCCTGCCCGGGCTGGACGCGCACCCGGCCGCCGCCGAGCCGATCGGGGTGACCGCCGAGCTGATCGGCGCCGAGGGACTCGGCCTCGCCGCACTGGTCGAGCGCGCCGAGGAACTGGCCGCGATCGGGCACCCCGCCACCGGCCCGCTGTGGCACCGGGTGGCCGAGCGGGCCGGACCCGGGGCCGACCCGCGGATCCTCGCCAAGGCCGACGACGGGATCGGCCGGACGCTGTCGAGCACCGATCCGTTCGGCAGCAGGGAGCGGCTGCGCTCGGCCGTCGAGCGCTGGCTCGGCACCGGCGACGAGCGCGAGATCGCGGTCGCGCGATCCAGGGCCGCCGTCGCCGCCGCCCTCACCGGGGACCACGACGCCGCGATCGACGAGTCCGACAGCGCCGGGGAGGCCCTGGCCCGCATCGGCTCGCCCGCCGAGCGGCTCCACCACCTCTACCGGCGCGCCTACGTGCGGCTCGCGAGCGCCGCCGACGCCACCGGACGGGCCGAGGCCGCCGCCCTGTTCCGCGCGCACATCGCCGAGGCCACCCGGCTCGGGGCCCCCGCCGACGCCACCCAGTCGCGGATCATCCTGCTCGACCACCTCGACGATCCCAGCGAGCCCGCCGCGGCCGCCGTGGTCTGGGAGGAGTGCGCCCAGGTCGCGCTCACGGCCGGGCGCGAGTGGTGGCTGCCGCACATCGCGGTCCGGCTCGCGCAGTCCGGCCTGGCCGCCGGGTGGTTCCCGGACCGGTCCGAGGCGGTGTTCGCCGCGCTCGCCGACGCGATCCGCTACGGCGACAGCTGGGGTGAGCTGCGGCCCGCCGCGTACGCGATGTACCTGCGCGGCGAACTGCTGGCCGAACTCGAAGAGCACGAGACCGCCAGGGACGCCGCGTTCGAGGCCGTGATCCGTGCCGAGGACGCCGGGATGGCCGCGCTCGCCACCGAGGCCCGCGTGCTGCTCGGCACCGTCCACCACGAACTCGAACGCGACGAGGAGGCGGTCGCCTACCTGGAAGCGGCGCTCGCCGCACTGTCCGGATCGGATCCGCACCTGCTGTTCCGGGTCCGCTACCGGCTCGGGGTCTCGCTGCACCGGATCGGCGAGGTCCACGACGCCGCGGTCCACCTCACCGCGGCCAGCGACATCGCCGAGAAGGCCGGGGTCCCCGCCAGTGCCGCGCACGCCGCGAACCTGGCCGGGGTGGCGCTGGAGCAGGCCGATCCGTCCGCCGCGGCCGCCGCGTTCCTGCGCGCCGCCACGTTGTTCGGCGAGGCGGGGGAGGGGCAGGGCGAGGTCCGGATGTACCGGGCCCAGGCCGCGTCGCTCGCCGAGTCGGGGCGCTTCGACGACGCGCTGGACGCCCTGGAACGGGCCGGGGTGGCCGCCGAGGCCCTCGCTCCGGCCGACGAGGTGGATCCGCGGTGGGAGCGCGCCGAGGTGGACGACCAGTCCGCCCGGGTGCTCGCGATGGCCGGACGGGGCGTGGAGGCGGTCCACCGGGCGCTCTCGGCGGAACAGCGGCACGACGAGGCCGGTGCCCCCGCCGACGCCGCCCACGCCGCCGCCCTCGCCGCCCAGGTCACCCTCGAACTGCTGGACGACGCCCAGGCCGCCGAGCCGGTCGCCCGCCGGGCGCTGAAACACGCCGAGGCGTCCGACGACGAGACCGCGCACACGTCCGCCGTCCTCGCCCTGGCCGCGGTCCTCGACGGCCAGGGCCGCGGCGCCGAGGCCAGCACCCTCCGCGCCACGGTCGGAGTAGACGACCCCGACTGACCCCCGCCCCGCGGGGGACGGTGGTTAGTGAGGGTCTGGGACCGGGTGGCGGGTGCGGGATCGGGCGCGGCGGCGGCGGGCCAGCCAGACCATCAGCGCGATCAGGCCCGCGAGGAAGAACAGCACCAGGACGGGCAGCAGGATCGCCACGAGGGAGACGCTGACACTCACGCCGTCCTCGATGGTGCTCGCGACGGGCGCGCCGGTGCCCAGAGTGAGCCCGTTGATCACCGGCCTGGCCGCGGCCTTGGTGCCGTGTACCAACAGGGCGAGGACTATCCCGCCGAGCACCGGTACCCAGCGGTTGTGGCTGAAGAACGAGTCCGGATTGGACACCGTGACCGTCTGGGCCGAGGACGTGGCGCCGAACACCAGCCCGCCCGCGGTCGGCCGGACCACGGTCTGCACCACGTCGTTGATGTGATCGACCACGGGAATCTTGTCGGCCACGACCTCGACGGCGAGCAGCACCCCGAGGATCCCCAGGACCCACGGGTTCTGCAGCCAGCGCCAGCCGTCCGGCAGCGTGATCAGGTCGGTGAAGCGGGAGAGCAGGCCGACGATCAGCAGCGGGATGTAGGCGTTCAGGCCGGCCGCGGTGGCCAGGCCGGTGCCGGTCAGCGCCTCGAGCATGGGGGGCTCCGTGGGGGTTCGGGCGGGAGACGGTTCAGCGGCGCGAGACTGTTCAGCGGCGGGAGACCGGGAACGGTACCCCGAACCGCGCGTCGACGCCCGGGGACCACAGCACGCTGTCCGGCGGCCTCGTGAACTCGGGCAGGCCGGCCGCGGGCACCAGTTCGTCGTCCAGCGCGAGCAGTTCGGCGCGGTGCAGGGGCCAGCGCGAGTGCTCGTTGGGCCAGTAGCAGGTGCGGCCGCCGACGCGCAGGTGCAGCCCCCACCGGTCCGTGAGGAAGTGCTCCAGTTCGGACGGCTCGGCGATCCGCTCGCCCGCCCGGACCATCGCGATCGAGTGCGGACCGGCCGGCCGTGGCCACCGCCGGACCGTGCGATAGGTCCACACGTCACCCGCGCGCGTCACCCGCATCCGGGCCCACATGTACGGCAGCCCGGTGCGGCGGGCGGCGAGCACGGTCGCGAGCCGGCTGGCCTCCAGCGACACGAACACGACCCCGCGGCGGCCCGCCGAGTCGACCGAGTACAGCCGGACGTTGGTCTCCGGGAAGTCGCCGAAGTAGGGGACCCCGGGGGTGGTGCCGAAGCCCACGTCCCGCATGAAGAACGGCACCAGCCCGACGTAGGTGCGCCCGCCGATCGTGTCCGGGACCACGCCTGCGGGCAGCAGCGGCGCCACGACGGCCGGATCGGCGGCCCAGTGCAGGAACGCCAAATTGCTCCACGTCTGGGTGAAGACCACGCGGCCGAGCTCGCGCGGCGCCACTGGCGTCACGGGCTCGGCGGGACGCTCCGGCGGAGCCTCCTCCGTCACGGCGCGCACGTCAGGGCTGCTGCGGGGGTTCCGGCAGCGGCACCGGCGGATCCGGGATGGGCTCGGGATGCGGCCCCGGCTCGGGGGGTGGCATCGGCGACGGCGGCGGAACGGGCGGAATCACATCCGGCCCCGGATCGCCGGGGAGCCGCCCGGCGGGGCCAAGCGCCATGTCGGTCATGGCATCAACTGTAGGCGCTCACTCCGGGGTGAGCGCCTTGCGCAGGGACGCCAGGCGGGTGGCGAACGCGTCCGGGCCGTCGTCCCAGAGCTCGGCCAGCTCGGAGTCCTCGCCGGCGGCCCGGTCCAGCGCGGCGGCGGCCAGGTCGCGGAGCTCGTCGGGGACGTCGAGGACGATCCCGTCGGCGAGGATCCGCGGGGCGTAGGAGGTGTCGAGCGGAGGTCCGCCGGGGCGCTGGGCCGCGACTACGGCCGCCGCGGCAACGGCGCGCTGGCCGTCGTCGGCGTCCAGGTAGTCCGCGCTCGCGGCGGCGGCCAGCGCGGCCCGGATCACGTCGAGGCGCTCGGCGGGAGTCGCGGCGTCCAGTTCCGCGGCCCAGTCGGCGGCGTCGTCGTTGTCGAACGGGCCGTCCCCCCACGCTCCCATGCGCGCTCCCACTCGGTGCCGCGCCGAGGCCCGGCGCCCCGGATCGCCGGCGTCAGACTAGCCTTACTCGACGTGCGCCTCGTCATAGCTCGCTGTTCCGTCGACTACGCCGGACGGCTGACCGCCCACCTCCCCATGGCGACCCGGCTGCTGCTGGTCAAGGCCGACGGATCGGTGTCGATCCACGCCGACGACCGCGCCTACAAGCCGCTGAACTGGATGAGCCCGCCGTGCCGCCTGGACGAGGAACCCGGCGTGTGGCGGGTGGTCAACAAGACCGGCGAGGAGCTGCGGATCACCCTGGAGGAGGTCCTGCACGACTCGTCGCACGAGCTGGGGGTCGACCCTGGCCTGGTCAAGGACGGCGTCGAGGCGCACCTGCAGGAGCTGCTGGCCGCGCAGATCGCGACGCTCGGCGACGGCTGGACCCTGATCCGCCGCGAGTACATGACGGCGATCGGCCCTGTCGACATCCTGTGCCGGAACTCCGACGGACAGACGGTCGCCGTGGAGATCAAGCGGCGCGGCGAGATCGACGGGGTCGAGCAGCTGACGAGGTACCTGGAGTTGCTCAACCGCGATCCGCTGCTCGCGCCGGTCTCGGGCGTGTACGCGGCGCAGCTGATCAAGCCGCAGGCCCAGGTGCTCGCCGAGGACCGGGGGATCCGCTGCGTGACGCTCGACTACAACACGCTGCGCGGCTTCGAGGATCCCTCGCTCAAGCTCTTCTGACTTCCTCCCGGAGCTGCGTTCTGCGGTGGGCTACGGCGGGCTACGGCGCGATTGCCGCAGTCCGCGAGGGGGCGGCGCGGAAAATCCGGTGCGGGCGCCGGCGATAGTGGACTGGTGCTACTGACCGTCACCACGACCCACGAACCCGCCACGGATCTGGGCTTCCTGCTGCACAAACACCCCGACCGGGTGCACCACCTCGACCTCGCCTACGGCGGCGCGGACGTCTTCTACCCCGAGGCGACCGAGGCCCGGTGTACGGCGGCGCTGTTGCTGGAGGTCGATCCGGTGGCGCTCGTGCGGGCGCGGGGCAACCGGGCCGCCGAGGCGTTCTCGCTGGGCCAGTACGTCAACGACCGCCCGTACGCCGCGTCCTCGCTGCTCGCCGTCGCGCTTGGCCGGGCGTTCCGGACCGCGCTCCAGGGCCGCTGCGACCAGCGCCCGGAGCTCGCCGCGACGGCGATCCCGCTGGAGATCGCCCTGCCGGCCGTGCCGTGCCGCGGTGGCGCCGAGCTGGCCGGACGGCTGTTCGAGCCGCTCGGGTGGGCGGTCACGGCGGATCCGGTGCCGCTCGACGAGCAGTTCCCGGCCTGGGGCGACAGCCCGTACCTGCGGCTCACGCTGACCGGCACCCTGCGGATCGCGGACGCCCTGACCCATCTCTACGTCCTGCTGCCGGTGCTCGACGGGGCCAAGCACTACTGGGTCTCGGCCGACGAGGTCGACAAGCTGCTGGCCGCGGGTGGCGAGTGGCTGGCCGGGCACCCCGAGCGCGCGCTGATCGTCCGGCGCTACCTCGCCAAGCGGGGCGAGCTCGTCCGGGCCACCCTGGCCCGCCTCGCCGAGGCCGACGACACCGAGGCCGAGGCGCTCGACGACGCCGTGCCGGTGAGCGCCGAGGACTCCGGCGATCCGGCCGCCGAGCCGGACCGGCAGGAGCCGCTGCGGGTGCTGCGCCGCCGGGCGATCCTGCACGAGCTGCGCGAACTCGGCGCCGCGAAGGTGCTCGACCTGGGGTGCGGCGACGGCGTCCTGATCGCGGATCTGCTGGCCGAGCCCTCGATCACGGCGGTCACCGGGGTCGACGTGTCGGCACGCGCGCTCGCCTACGCGCACCGGCGGCTGCGGATCGAGACCCTGCCCGAGCGCAAACGCGACCGGATCCAGCTGTTCCAGGGCGCGCTCACCTACCTCGACGAGCGGCTGGCCGGCTACGACGCGGCGGTGCTGATGGAGGTGGTCGAGCACGTCGATCCGGCCCGGCTGCCCGCGCTGGAGCGGGCCGTGTTCGGCGCGGCCAGGCCGAAGTCCGTGCTCGTGACCACGCCGAACGCCGAGTACAACGCCCGGTACGAGTGGCTGCCGGCCGGCCAGTTCCGCCACCCCGACCACCGGTTCGAGTGGACCAGGGCCGAGTTCGCCGAGTGGTCCGCCCGGGCCGCCGACGCGCACGGCTACGAGGTCCGGATCACCGGAGTAGGCCCCGCGGATCCCGCACTCGGCACCCCGACCCAGCTGGCGGTGTTCACCCGATGAGCGCGACGAGCCCGATGATCCTCGACGTTCCCGAGCTGTCCCTCGTCGTGCTGGTCGGTGTCTCCGGATCCGGCAAGTCGACCTTCGCCGCCCGGCACTTCGCCCCGACGCAGGTCCTGTCCAGCGACTACTGCCGTGGCCTCGTCGCCGACGATCCGAACGACCAGGCGGCGACCGGGGACGCGTTCGACGTCCTGGGCTACATCGCCGGCAAGCGGCTGCGGGCCGGGCGGCTGACCGTCGTGGACGCCACGAACGTGCAGCCCGAGGCGCGGCGCTCGCTGATCGAGCTGGCCCGCGAGTACGACGTGCTGCCGGTCGCGATCGTCCTGGACGTGCCCGAGCAGCTCGCCGTCGAGCGCAACTCGGCCCGCCCGGACCGCGACTTCGGCCCGCAGGTGGTCCGCCGCCAGCGCGCGAGCCTGCGCCGCTCGCTGCGCGACCTCGGCAGGGAGGGATTCCGCAAGGTGCACGTGCTGCGGACCGAGGACGAGATCGCGTCGGCCGAGATCCGCTACGAACGCGCCTACAACGACCGGCGCGAGCTGTCCGGCCCGTTCGACATCATCGGCGACGTGCACGGTTGCGCCTCCGAGCTGCGGACCCTGCTCACCACCCTCGGCTACGAGGTGCACGACGACAGCGCCCACCACCCCGGCGGCCGCACGGCGGTCTTCGTCGGGGACCTCGTCGACCGCGGCCCGGACACCCCGGGAGTCCTGCGGCTGGTCATGGGCATGGTGGCCAGCGGCGACGCGCTCTGCGTGACCGGAAACCACGAGTACAAGCTCGTGCGGGCGCTGCGCGGCCGGAAGGTGACGATCGCGCACGGCCTCGCCGAGTCCCTGGACCAGCTCGGGGCGCAGGACGAGCAGTTCCGCAAGTCCGCCGAGGACTTCATGTACGGGCTGGTCAGCCACTACGTGCTCGACGCGGGCAAGCTCGTCGTCGCGCACGCCGGGCTCAAGGAGGCCTACCACGGCCGCGCCTCGGGACGGGTGCGCCAGTTCGCGATGTACGGCGAGACGACCGGCGAGACCGACGAGTACGGCCTGCCGGTCCGCTACCCGTGGGCCCGCGACTACCGCGGCCGCGCCACGATCGTCTACGGCCACACCCCGGTACTCGCCCCGGCCTGGGAGAACAACACGCTTTGCGTCGACACCGGGTGCGTGTTCGGTGGCACCCTCACCGCGCTGCGCTACCCCGAGCGCGAGCTGGTCGCCGTGCCCGCCGAGCAGGTCTGGTACGAGCCCGTTCGCCCGCTCGCCCCGCACCCCGGCGCCGACGCCGGGGGCCGCCGCGAGAGCGACGCGCTCGACATCCGGGACGTGCTGGGCAAGCGCGTGGTCACCACGGCCCACCACGGGCGGATCACCGTGCGGGAGGAGAACGCGGCGGCCGCGCTGGAGATCG
>JAOPVE010000074.1 GCA_025963185.1 Actinomycetes bacterium | reverse complement strand
GGCCCCATGGACATGCCCCCCGGCCGCTTCGCCATCCTCCGCGACCAGTTCGGCGCTGCCTTCTCCGTTATTAAGCCGAATCCTGATTTCTCGGCTTGATTTGTCGTTGTTGTTGGTGTAGCCGTCGGGCTTAGCTGGAAGGTGCGCGGCCCGCTGGGGCACGTAATCTGCTGCGCCGTCGGGTGGGGCCGGTATAACCAATACCGGCCCCACCCGACGGCTTGCATCTCGCGCACCTCAGCGGGCTCAACGTTGAGATCAAGAGCTAGATCAAGATCAAAAGCTTTCAGGACTTTGTGTATTACCGGGCCGATGTGCGGGCCGTAACGGTTCTGCGAGCCGTAGCTTCCCGGCGCGCCGGCGGGTCTGGTTTTCCCCAGTGGCCCGGCCCTGGAAAGCTGAGTACGTGACGGATGTTCTAGAGAACCGCGGTACGCGCGTCCGGCGTGAGCGCCCCGTTCCCGTCGCACTCGCCGCACTGACCACCGCGTGCTGGGCCGCCGTCGTCAGCGCCGCACCCGTCGTCGCCATCGCCCTGGTCGCCTGGATCGCCGACAGCCGCTCCGGCGCCCCCGCGTTCGACGCCATCCGGATCGCGCTCGACGGCTGGCTGCTCGCCCACGGCGCCTGGCTCGACACCCCCGCCGGACCGTTCGGCCTCGCCCCGCTGGCTCTGTCGATCCTCGCGTTCCGGCAGCTCGCCAGGGCCGGGGCGAACTCCGCGCGGGCCACCGGGGCCGCGAGCACCGCCACCGGAGCCCAGGTCGTCGCCCTGATCGGCGTCGTCTACGCCGGCCTCGGAACGCTCGCCGCCTGGGTCGGCTCGACCGGCGGAGTCCACACCGGAGTGACGTCCGCCGGGGTGTGTACCGGGGGGTTCGGCGCCGCGGCGGCCGCGTACGGGGTACTCAAGGTCAACGGGATCGGCCGCCAGCTGCTCTCGCGGATCCCGCTGCCAGCCCGCCGCGCGCTTCCGGCCGGGGTCATCGCCGCCGGATCCATCCTCGGCGCCGGGGCCTTGCTCGCCGGAGTCCGGATCGCGCTCGCCGCCGAGGACACCGCGCTGCTGTTCGCCGCGTTCTCGCCGGGCTTCGTCGGATCCGCCTCGCTGCTCGCGCTGTCGCTCGTCTATGCGCCGACGGCCGCGATCTGGGGGGCCGCCTACCTCGTCGGTCCGGGGTTCGCGGTGGGGACGGGCACGACCGTGAGCCCGATGGACGTCTCCGTGGGTCCGGTTCCCGCGTTCCCGCTGTTCGCCGGGCTGCCAGGCGGATCCCCGCCCGGGTGGGCGACCCTGCTGGTGGCCGTCCCGCTCGCCGCCGGGATCCTCGCCGGGATCGCCGTCGCCCGCCGCCGGGTCCACGCCGAGCCGTGGACCGTCACGCTGCTCGCCGCGGCCCTGGCCGGTCCGGTCGGCGGAGTGCTGCTGGCGATCGCCGCGGTCGCGGCCGGCGGTCCGCTGGGGCAGGGGCGGATGGCCACGATGGGTCCGTCGGCATGGCAGGTGGGCCTCGCGGCAACCGCCGAGATCACGGTGGCCGCCCTCGTCGGCGCCGGTCTCACCCGAGCCGTCGCCGAGGCCCGCGGAGCCGAGACCCGCGACGACCCGGCGCCACCGGCCCATTCGGGCACCGGAATGCCCCCGCTCAGCTGATCCGGGCCAGACCACCCCACGGGCAGTCTTACCGGGACAGGTCGCGATGCTTTGGCGCTCGCACGGACCAACCGGATGGACATCTCCGATGACTGCCTCGACCCCGAACGACCAGATGGTGCGTTACATGCAGGCCGAGTCGGAGTTCACGGCTCAGAAGATGGAGTTCGCCCCGGCGTTCCTGCTGTGCTTCTTCCTCGGGACGTTCGGCGCGCACCGCTTCTACCTGCGGCGGACGGGAACGGCTGTCGCGATGCTGGTGGTGACACTCGTATCGTTCCCGCTGATGTTCGTGCTCATCGGTTTCTTCAGCTGGGCCGCGATCGGGATCTGGGCCTTCGTGGACCTGTTCCTGGTATCCGGCATCGTCCGCGACGAGAACGCCGTCCGCCGGGCGCACATCTTCGCTCGCTACGGCATCGGGCCCGCACCCATGGCCCCGCCGCTGATGCCGGGCGCCTACGGCTATCAGATCCAGCCCAGCTACCCCCCGCCGGGCGACTACCCCGCCCTCCCCCCAGCCCCCACCCCCAACTAACCCCTGACGGCCCGCACCGCCCGCCCCGCCCGCACCGCCCGCACCGCCCGCACCGCCGAAGTGCGGTAACTGCGGCCGCCTGGGACCGGCGCCAGTTACCGCACTTCCGGAAGGTGGGCGGCCCAGGCCCGGGCCCGGGCCCAGGCGCTTGGCCGAGGTTGAGGCAGGTGCATCGGGCGAAGTGCGGTAAGGGTGGCCGGTGGGGGCCGGTTGTGGTTACCGCACTTCGTGAAAGTGGTGGGGATCCGCGTCAGGTGTGGGTTTGGACCAGGATCGCGCCGATGGTGGCCGTGACGACGCTGGTGAGGATCGCGACGGATCCCCAGGCCACGGTTCCTCCCTCGCGGCGGACCTGTGTGATCGATGCCACCCCGAGCGCGATGCCGAGCAGCGGGCAGCAGAACGCCGCCGCGATCCCGCCGATCCCGAGGAAGAGGGGGCGCCGGGGGTGCGGCGGCGGGTACACGAACTCGCCAGCGGACTCACCAGGATCGGGGCTCATGGGCCCCATTGTGCGGCACAGGCCCCGCGCCCGATCCGGACGCGGGGCCTGCACCAGGCCTGTGCGGAACTCAGTTGTTGTTCATGTTGCGGAAGTTCCCGACGTTGAAGTGCCCGAAGATGGCCAGGAGCACCAAGATGATCGACAGGACGATGCCTACGGCGCCGCAGATGAGCCCGGCGATAGCGAGTTGCCGGTTCGTCGCGAGGCCCTGCTCGGCCTTGTTCTTGCCCAGGAAACCGAGGATGACGGCCGGGATGCCTGCCCAGAAACCCGCGTAGCAGGGGCAGCACAGCACGATCGAGACGATGCCGAGCACCAGCGCGGCGATCCCGAAGCCGTTTTGCGGGGCCTGCGGCGCGCCGAAGCCACCACCGCCACCACCCGGCGGGGGGAACGGCGGGGGCGGTCCGCCGGGCGGGCCGAAGCCGGGCGGCGGAGGCGGGGGCGGCGGCGGCGGGCCACCGGGCGGACCGGGAGGCCCAGGCGGGCCACCAGGAGGCGGACCGGGAGGCCCGGGCGGACCCGGCGGACCAGGAGGCGGAGGCGGCGGTGGGGGCGTGGTGTAGTCGGTCAACGGGTCCTCCTTGAAGCGGGGCTGCGTCTGGCGCCTTCCCGGTTGGGCCATCCGGCACCGCGTCCCCTCGACATATAACCGAGCGATCGTTGCGATTAGTCAAGCAATGGTCAAGCCGCCGCACGTGCCGCTTCGGTGACAACCTGGCAACAAGCGCACTCGCCGCGACCGGATAGAGTCCCAGGTACGAGGGCCGCCGCCTGGGAGCGGTGAGTCCGTACGAGGTCTGAGGAGCCCGCCCTGACTGCCCGACTCGTCGTCCTGGTGTCGGGGGCCGGCACCAATCTCCAGGCCCTGCTGGATGCGTCCCGTGATCCGTCCTATGGTGCGGAGATCGTCGCGGTGGGCGCGGATCGCACCGGCATCGAGGGCCTGACCAGGGCCGAAGCGGCGGGCGTCGACACGTTCGCGCTCCGGGTCGCCGACTTCCCCGACCGCGCGGGCTGGGACATGGCGCTCGCGGACGCGGTCGAGGCGTACAAGCCGGACCTGGTCGTCATGGCCGGGTTCATGAAGCTCGCCGGGGACGCGTTCCTCGCGCGCTTCGGCGGTCGTTGCGTGAATACGCACCCGGCGCTGCTCCCGGCGTTCCCCGGCATGCACGGACCGCGGGACGCGCTGGACCACGGCGTCAAGTTCACCGGCTGCACGCTGTTCGTGGTGGACGCGGGCGTGGACACCGGGCCGATCGTCGACCAGCGGGCCGTCCCCGTGCTGGCCGGCGACGACGAGCATTCCCTGCACGAACGCATCAAGGTGGCCGAACGCGCGATGCTTGTCGACGCGGTCGGCCGGATGGCCCGCGAGGGCTGGACCGTCACCGGAAGGAAGATCACGATCCCATGAGCGAGCGAAGCGAGCGAATCGTGGATACAGCGCGTCCCATGGTCATGGCCGGCCCGAGCGCAGCGAGCGCCGCGGCATGACCGAGTACCGGGCGATTCGCCGCGCGCTGATCAGCGTCTACGACAAGACCGGCCTGGACGAACTCGCGACCGGGCTGCACGCCGCGGGCGTCGAGATCGTCTCCACCGGATCGACGGCGAGCCGCATCGCCGGTCTCGGCATCCCCGTGACAGCCGTGAGCGATCTCACCGGCTTCCCCGAGTGCCTGGACGGCCGGGTGAAGACGCTGCACCCGAAGGTCCACGCCGGGATCCTGGCCGACACCCGCAACCCCGACCACCTCAAGCAGCTTGAGGACCTCGGCATCGAGCCGTTCGACCTGGTCGTGAGCAACCTGTACCCGTTCCGCGAGACGGTGGCCTCGGGCGCCGAGGGCGACGACGTGGTCGAGCAGGTGGACATCGGCGGGCCGTCGATGGTCCGGGCGGCGGCGAAGAACCACGCCAGTGTGGCGATCGTGGTGGATCCGTCGTCGTACCCCGACGTGCTCGCCGCGGTCGCCGGGGAGGGGTTCGACCTGACCTCGCGCCGCCGTCTCGCCGCCAGGGCCTTCGCGCACACCGCCGCGTACGACGTGGCCGTGGCGAGCTGGTTCGGGCAGAACCTGGCTCCGGATCCGGATGGGTGGCCGCCGTTCGCCGGGCTCGCGTTCGAGCGCGCCGAGGTCCTGCGCTACGGCGAGAACCCGCACCAGAAGGCCGCGCTCTACGTCGACGCGGACGCCGCCCCGGGCCTCGCCCAGGCCGAGCAACTGCACGGCAAGGCGATGTCCTACAACAACTACGTCGACGGGGACGCCGCGTACCGCGCCGCAGCCGACTTCACCGAGCCCGCCGTGGCCATCATCAAGCACGCCAACCCGTGCGGGATCGCCGTGGGCGCCGACGTGGCCGAGGCGCACCGGAACGCGCACGCGTGCGATCCGCAGTCGGCGTTTGGCGGGGTCATCGCGACCAACGTGCCGGTGTCGCTGGAGATGGCCGAGCAGGTGTCGAAGGTGTACACCGAGGTCGTCGTCGCGCCCGCGTACGACGAGGGTGCGGTCGAGCTGCTGGCGAAGAAGCCGTCGATCCGGCTGCTCGTGGCCCCGCCGCGCACCCGGGGCGGGATCGAGTGGCGGCCGGTGTCCGGCGGGGTGCTCGCCCAGACGCCGGATCTGATCGACGCGCCCGGCGACGATCCGGCCGCGTGGACCCTGGCCTGCGGCGATCCGGTCGACGAGGCCACCCTCGCGGATCTGGAGTTCGCGTGGCGGGCGATCCGCTCGGTGAAGTCGAACGCGATCCTGCTGGCCTCGGGGCGGGCCACGGTCGGGGTCGGCATGGGGCAGGTCAACCGGGTCGATTCGGCGAAGCTCGCCGTCTCGCGGGCTGGCGCCCGGGCCCGCGGATCGGTGGCCGCGAGCGACGCCTACTTCCCCTTCCCGGACGGTCTCCAGGTGCTGATCGACGCGGGCGTGCGGGCCGTGGTCCAGCCGGGTGGATCCGTGCGCGACGAGGAGGTCCTCGACGCGGCACGCGCGGCCGGGATCCCGGTGTACCTCACCGGCACCCGCCACTTCTTCCACTGAGAGCCGATTCCACTGACACCGTTTCCACTGAGAGCGAGCCGATGACAGCGACGATTCTGGACGGCAGGGCCACGGCGGCCGAGGTCAAGGCCGAGCTCGCCGAGCGGGTGATGAAGCTCCGGGCCACGGGGATCGTGCCGGGGCTCGGCACGGTGATCGTCGGCGACGATCCGGGATCGCATTCGTATGTGGCGGGCAAGCATCGCGACTGTGCCCAGGTGGGCATCGAGAGCATCGCGGTCGAGCTACCGGGTGACGCGACCCAGGCCGAAGTGGAGGCGCAGGTCGCGCGGCTGAACGAGGATCCGGCGTGTACCGGGTACATCGTCCAGTTGCCGCTGCCGAAGGGTCTGGACGCCAACCGCGTGCTCGAACTCATGTCCCCCGACAAGGACGCGGACGGGCTGCACCCGACGAGTCTCGGCCGCCTGGTGCTGGGCGTTCCGGCGCCGCTGCCGTGTACGCCGCGAGGCATCGTCGAGTTGCTTCGCCGGTACGACGTGCCACTGGCGGGGGCCGACGTGGTGGTGATCGGGCGCGGTGTCACCGTCGGCCGTCCGCTGGGGCTGCTGCTGACTCGGCGATCCGAGAACGCGACCGTGACCCTCTGCCACACCGGCACCCGGGATCTCGCCCGGCACACCCGGTCGGCGGACATCGTCGTCGCGGCCGCGGGGGTCCCCGGGATGGTCACGGCCGGAATGGTCAAGCCCGGCGCAGCGGTCCTCGACGTGGGCATCACCCGCACCGAGGCCGGCCTGGTCGGGGACGTCCACCCGGACGTGTGGGACGTGGCGGACTACGTCGCGCCGATGCCCGGCGGGGTGGGCCCGATGACCCGCGCGATGCTGCTCACCAACGTCGTCGAGGCTGCCGAGCGGCTCGCCTGAGCGGAGCTGTCCCTACCGCCGGCCGGGCTTCACACGGACCCGGAGCAGGCGGGGGAGCGTGACGTAGAGCAGGCCGCCGAGCGCGCACGCGAGGGCGAAGGCGATCGCCGTGGCCAGCACGCGGCCGGCGGTGCTGCCCTCGGTGAACGCACTGAACGGGCCGCGCGAGTGGGGCCCGGCGAGTGCCTTCGCGGCGGATCGCCTGGCGCGGGCCGGGGATCCACCCGGTAGCGCGGCGGCCCCGCCGGCCGGAGCGCCCGCAGCCTGACCGCCCCGCCCGGACTGGAAGGTGCACACCACGTGCTCCTGCTGGCGGATCGTCAGCCGCACGGCGTCGGGCGCCGGTCCACCGTGGACCGCCGGATCGCCGCCGTTGCAGTCGATGCCGCTCAGCGATCCGTCCCCGGCCCGGCGGATCGTCACCGAGCCGGGAACCAGGTCGGCGGTCCGGGACTGCCCGCCACCGAGCGTGACCAGGCCGGTCTGCTCGCTCGTCAGTGCCAGCACGGAGGGGGAATCCGTGCTGGTCACGGCCCGGATAGTGAGCTGCGCGGGCGAGTACGGGTGGCCCGCGGCGTCCCCGAGCGCGGCGGCGCTGCGGCCGCGCCGAACGGGTCGGCACCCGCCCGAGAAGCACCGGGACACGTCGAGCCGCCACAGTTCGGCCCGGCCGCCCTCGACGAGGGTGAGCTGGTGGGGACCGGTGAACGCGGCCCCGGTGATCGCGGATCCGCCGAGTGGCCCCCGGTCGGCAGCGCTCTCGCGGTCGTCGGGCCGGCGGCTGCGCCGGTCGCCGTTCTCCCGGCGCCGGCCTTCCCCCCGGTCGCCGCGCTTGCCTCCGAGCACGGTGGCCCGCTGGGCGGCGAGCGAGGTGAGCGACGACCGGACCGGGGCACCCGACCGCACCGGTGCGCACGCGGCCGTTCCCCGGGCCGGATCCACGGCGACGACCTGGTCGGGCAGCGGCCGGACGGTCCACTTGCTCGACGGATCCGCCTGACCAAGGTACGGATCCAGGGCGTCGACCGCCGAGTACGCGTAGAAGCGGCCGTCGGCGGGGTCGAAGGCCCAGTCGTCCACGAAGTGGGGTGGGGCCGGGGTCCGCGCCTGTCTCGCGTGCAGGCGGTACTCGGCGGCGAGGTTTCCCAGCGCGGGCGCGCACGAGGCGTCCCAGCGGATCGCCGTGGCCCGGCCCGTCGATCGGCCACCCGCCGTGAACCGCCGGATCATGGCCCGCTGACTCCCCGGATCGACACTGAGCGTGGTGTACCGGCCGGATCCGTCCATGTCGGCCACGGCCTGCTCGCCGATCCCGCCGAGGGCGCCCACGGTGCTGGCCGCGAGACCGCCGGCCGCGCTCGCCCGCCCGATCCGGACCAGCTCCGGGCCGTCGCCTGTTTCGTGGCTGGCGTTCTCGCGCATGGCGTAGAGGAATCCGTCGGTCGGGTTGTAGCCGAGCTCGCCGAGCGCGCAGCCCGCGGGGAGGGTGCCGGACAGGCCTGGCCCGGCGATCCGGCTGCGGCCGAAGGCGGTTTTCACCAGGTAGAGCGCGCCGGACGGGGCGGCGAACGCGATCGGGGTGGCCTCGGTGCCGCACCCGGCTGCCTGTGCGGCGCGCGCCCCCGGGGCAGGAACGACCGGCCAGCCCAGCGACAGCGCGGCGCCGGCAATGGCCGCGAGGATCAGCGGGCGGCGCATGGGTCCTCCGGGAGGAGCGTGGGGTGGGGCGCTCACGCACTCAACTTACGTACAGTCATCACGAGAAAACGGAGGGTAGATCAGCCGTTCGCCGGTCAGCAACCCGCTCGGCGTGGTAGCCCCGGACGGCCTCCGGCGCGCCGCCCGGATAGCCTGACGGGGAATCGTCTTCGGACCAGGAGTGGATGGGTCAACATGGGCAAGAAGGTCACGGTCGTCGGCGCCGGGTTCTACGGATCCACCACGGCGCTGCGCCTCGCCGAGTACGACATCTTCGACACGGTCGTGCTGACGGACATCGTCGAGGGCAAGCCCGAGGGCATCGCGCTGGACATCAACCAGTCCCGGCCGGTCGAGGGCTTCGAGACCAAGCTCGTCGGCGTCGGCGGCGGATCCTACGAGGGCACCGAGAACTCGGACATCGTCGTCATCACCGCCGGCCTGCCCCGCAAGCCCGGGATGAGCCGCATGGACCTCATCGAGACCAACGCCAAGATCGTCCGGTCGGTCTCCGAGCAGATCGCCAAGACCTCGCCGGACGCCGTCGTCATCGTGGTGTCGAACCCGCTCGACGAGATGACCGCGCTCACCCAGCTCGCCACCGGCTTCCCGAAGAACCGGGTGCTCGGCCAGGCCGGCATGCTCGACACCGCCCGGTTCACGAACAACGTGGCCGAGGAGCTGGACGTCCCGGTCTCGTCGGTGCGGACCCTGACACTCGGATCGCACGGCGACACGATGGTCCCGGTCCCCTCGCGCTGCACTGTGGACGGCAAGCCGCTCGCCGACCTGCTCCCGGCCGAGAAGGTCGAGGAGCTGGTGGTCCGCACCCGCAATGGCGGGGCCGAGGTGGTCGCGCTGCTCAAGACCGGGTCCGCGTACTACGCACCGTCCGCCGCGGCGGCCCGCATGGCCAAGGCCGTCGCCGAGGACTCCGGTGCGGTCATGCCGGTCTGCGCGTGGGTCGACGGCGAGTACGGCATCTCCGGTGTGTACCTGGGGGTGGAGGCCGAGCTGGGCGCGACCGGCGTGCGCAAGGTCGTCGAGGGCGACCTCACCGACTCCGAGCTGGCCGACCTCAAGCAGGCCGCCGAGGCCGTCCGCGCCAAGCAGGCCGACGTCGCCGACCTGTAGCGATTCCCGCGCTCGGGGCGCGGCGGCTCTCGTCAGCCGCCGCGCCTGCGGGCCACGCCCACCATGGCCGACGTGACGCGGCCCAGGTCGATGTCGTCCATCGAGTACGGCGGCATCGTGTAGAGCAGCCGCCCGAACGGCCGCAGCCACACCCCGGCGGCGACGAGCTGGGCGGTCGCGATCCCCAGGTCCAGCGGATCGGTGAACTCGATCACGCCGATCCCGCCGAGTACCCGCACATCTGTGACGCCGGGCAGCCCACGGGCGCGCGCGAGCCCGAGCCTCAGCTCGCGTTCGAGCCGGGCGACCTGGGCCTGCCAGTCCTGCGCGAGCAGCAGCTCGATGCTCGCCGTGGCGATCGCGGCCGCCAGCGGATTGCCCATGAACGTCGGCCCGTGCATGAACGCGCCGCCCTCGCCCGCCGAGATCGCGCGCGCCACCGCGCCGGTGCACAGCGTGGCGGCCATCGTCAGATATCCGCCGGTCATGGCCTTGCCGAGGCACATGATGTCGGGCGAGATCTCCGCCCACTCGCTCGCGAACAGGCGCCCGGTGCGGCCGAACCCGGTCGCGATCTCGTCGCAGATCAGCAGCACACCGTGCTCGTCGCACAGGTCCCGCACCGCGCGCAGGTAGTGCGGCGAGTAGAACCGCATCCCGCCCGCCCCCTGCACGACGGGCTCGAGGATCACCGCCGCCACGTCCTGCCGCGACTCCAGCGCGTCCCGCATCGGCGCAAGATCAGAAGCGGTCAGCGGATCGCCGAACCCGCACTCCGGTTCCGGCACGAACACGTGCTGGGGCAGCAGATGCCGGAACAGGTGGTGCATGCCGGTCACGGGGTCGGTCACCGACATGGCCCCGGTGGTGTCGCCGTGGTACCCCCGGCGGATCGTCAGCATCCGCGACCGCTCCGGATGCCCGATCCCCGCCTGGTACTGGATCGCCATCTTCAGCGCGACCTCGACCGACACCGATCCCGAGTCGCACAGGAACACCTGCGTGAGGGGCTCGGGGGTGATCCGCACGAGCAGGCTGGCCAGCGAGACCGCCGGTTCGTGGGTGAGCCCGCCGAACATGACATGCGACATCTTGCCGAGCTGCGCGACGGCCGCCGCGTCGAGGATCGGGTGCCGGTACCCGTGGATCGCCGCCCACCACGACGACATCCCGTCGATGAGTTCCCGCCCGTCCGCGAGCCGCAGCCGGACCGCCTGCGCCGACACGACGGGCGGCACCAGAACCCCGGCCCCGGCGGGCGAGTACGGGTGCCAGACGTGCGCGCGGTCGGCCGCGAGCACCGCCTCGCCGCGCCCCGATGGGTGCACCACGTCCGTCTCCCACGTAGGTTGAGGTG
>JAOPVE010000014.1 GCA_025963185.1 Actinomycetes bacterium | reverse complement strand
TCGGACTTGATCCGCTTGGCCTCCGCGCGCTCGTTCTTGCGGCGGTCGCGCTCGGCGCGCTTCTGCTCGGCCTGCGCGCGCTTGGCCTCGGCGCGCGCGATCTTCTCCCGCTCCGCGTGCTCCTTCTCCACCTTCTCGCGCTCGGCCCGCTCGCGGTCGAGCCGAGCCTTCTCGGCGCGCTCGCGGTCCAGGCGCTCGCGCTCGGCCTGCTCCGCACGCTCCTTCGCTGCCTGGGCGACTGCAGCCTTCTCGGCTTCCTCGGCAGCGAGCTGTTCGGCGCGCACCCGCGCGGCTTCGGCGCGTTCGGCCTTCTCGGCGCGCACCAGCTCGGCCAGCTCGCGCTCCGCCCGCAGCGCCCGGACCAGCTCCTCGTCGTCCTCGGACCCCGGCTCGCCGGCGGCCACGTTCCCACCCGAAACCGCGGCCCCCGAAACCGGCTCGTCCCCGGCCGGCTCGGCAACGCCCGACGGCACGTCGGGGATCTCGACCGTCGGAGTCTCCACCACGTCCTCGACGGGCCGGGCTGGCACCGCCGCGGATCCACGAGCCGGCTTGCCGACAGGCACCTCGGCAGAACCAACAGCAGCAGCGCCCTCCGCGGCCGGCGGAACCACAGGCGTCTCGGCGGCGGGAGCAACCGGGTCTGCGGCGGGCCGCAGTGGCAGGACCTTCGCCGTGGGCACTTCCTGCGTGTTCTCCGTCTCGGGCGTGACGGGGAACTTCTTGCGGGCCGCCTTGCGCCAGGTTCCGCGCAGCTTCGCGGCCTCCTGCGTGTGGCGGGCGCCGCGCCGGTCGGTGGGCCGCTCGGAGGGCGTCTCCTGGGCCCGGCCGGCATGCAGTTCGGCCGTGAGCTCGGCGGCCTGGGTCGCGGTGTCCGGATCCTCGTCACGCTTGCGCGGACCCGAGCGGGACGCGGCACGCGCGGGAGGCCGCCGGTCGCCGGATCGCCCGCCGGACAGCATCACACCGCCGGCGCCGATCGGTTCGAGCACGCGGATCCGCGGGGAGCGCCTCGACATCATCATCGCGCCGAGGACGAGGGCGACGGCGATCATCAGCAGCACGACGGCGAGCATCGAGCCGAGTACGTAGACCGACCGGGACAGGAACGGGATGGTTCCGGCCGGCCCGATGGACTGCGGGTCGCCGGCGCCGTTGGGCGCACCGGGCTGGGCCGCGCCGCCGGCGGGCACCTGACCTGCGGAACTGCCCGCGCTCGTGGCGCGCAGCAGCGGATTGGCGCGGACCGTCTTGTAGCCGTCGGCGAGCGCGCGGGACGGGTTGACGATCCCGAAGCCGAACTGCGGATCCCGGCCGGGCGTGCCGAAGTCCCACGCGGACTGCACGAGCCGGTTCACGACGTTGGGTGCGCTGATCCCGCGAAAGCGCGAGCGGACCAGCGCGGCGCTGGCGGCGACGAGCGGCGAGGCGAAGCTGGTGCCCTGGACGTTCCAGTAGTCGCCGCCGGGGTGGGCGCCGGTGATGTTCGAGGCTGGGGCGGACAGGACGGTCGCGGGGCCTTGGAGGGATCCGTCCCAGAATCTGCCCTGCTGAGTGACTCCGGAGACGGCGATGACCCCGGGCTCGCGGGCGGGGTGCCAGACCAGGGTGCCGCGCTTGTTTGACAGGTTGCCGTCGCAGGCGACGACGACGACGTCCTTGGAGAACGCGTACTGCATGGCTTCGCTGAGGGCTGGGGCGGCGTCGGCGCTGCCGAGCGAGAGGTTGATGACCTGGGCGCCGTGGTCGACGGCCCAGTGGACCGCCCGCGCGACGACCTCGCCCGATTCGTACCGGTTCTCCTTGTCCAGCACCCGGACCGGGAGGATCTTGGCCCCGAACGCCAGGCCCTTGACGCCGGAGTCGTCGTCGCCGCGTCCCGCGATGAGGGCGGCGACGGTGGTGCCGTGGCCGACGAAGTCGGTGCGCCCGTCGGTGGTGCCGTCGACGAAGTCCGCGCCGGGCAGGACCTGTCCGCGCAGGTCGGGGTGGTTGGCGTCGACGCCGGAGTCGATGACGGCGACGGTCATGCCGGCGCCGGTGGAGAGCCGCCAGGCGTCGGCCGCCCGTAAGAAACCGAGTTGCCACTGGTCGCGCCGGATCGCGTCGGCGGCCTGCGCGGGCGAGGCGGGCACGGCGAGCAGCCCCACGACGGCCAGCAGCACAGCCGCCAGTGCGCGAGCCGCGGAGATCACCGCCCTCGGCATCGCCCTAGCCGGCATGCTGCTCCCTTCGGCGACTGATTCCAGCGCGTCGGTTCTCGCGGTCGATCCCGGCCGGACCCGAAAGTCCTGCTGCCGAAACCATTGTGCCGGCCGGACGCCCTTTTCGCGGGCCCACGCGCGCCCGTATTTTCGCCACTACGCTGCGCACATACGGGCTTAACCGGCCAAGGGCCTGCTCCCTGGACGCCGGGGGTGACGCCGAGAGCAGGTCCTGTCTAGATCGACGGATCACACTGTTGCCCGGTTCAGTTACGAGCAGATCACGCGAGGACGAAAAAACGATGGATCCTAAATCGCTCCGCCGTCCGGTCCGTGCCCGTGATCCGTTGGGGCGGCCGATTCCGGTCGGGGATCCGCGGGCGGTGGACCCGGTGGACGAGTCGCCGCGGGCTCCCGGTCCGACCCTGGACGAGGCGCAACGGCTGCTGGACCAGGGCCGGGCGTTCTCGGCGCACGAGATCCTCGAAGCGCGCTGGAAGTCGTGCCCACCGGGCGAGCGCGAGTTCTGGCAGGGCCTGGCGCAGTTGTGCGTCGGGATCACGCACGGCCAGCGCGGCAATCTCGTCGGCGCGGCCCGCCTGCTCCGGCGGGGCGCCGCGCGGCTGCGCGACTACACCGGCCCGGCGTACGGCGTCGACCCACTCACCGTCGCGCAATGGGCCGAGAACGCCGCTGCGGATCCGGCGGACACCGAAAGGCACCTGCGGCTGCGGCACTGATCCCAGGATGCGGTATATCTCCGCACTGTCGGTTGTGGACAGCGGGGGAGTGGTGTTGGTGTCGGTTCATCCGTTTCGCCCGAGTCGCCGCCGTCCGGGCGCGGGCACGTCGCGCGCGCGTCACGCGGATTCGGCACACTGGGGCAGCCGCGGGACGGCCGCCGGCCGGACCGAACACCTGGGAGTCGTCATGCCGCTGCACCCGCCAGCACCGGAACCGGCAGGCGCTGGCGAACTGATCGTGCTGGTCAACGAGGCCGGCGAGCCGATCGGCACGGCGCCCAAGCTGGCCAGCCACCACCGCGACACCCCGCTGCACCTGGCGTTCTCGTCCTACATCTTCGATCGCCACGGCCGGTTCCTGCTCACGCAGCGTGCGCACACGAAGAAGACCTGGCCGGGGACCTGGACCAACAGCTGCTGCGGCCACCCCGGCCCCGGCGAGGCGATCGAGGACGCGGTCCGGCGGCGGCTCGCCAGCGAGCTGAATCTCCAGGTCCGGGAGCTGGTGCCGCTACTGCCCCACTTCCGGTACTGGGCCGAGCTCGACGGCGTCGTAGAGAACGAGATCTGCCCGGTGTTCGGCGCGGTGACCGATGCCGAGCCGGAGCCGAATCCGGACGAGGTCGCGCAGATCCGCTGGGTGGAGTGGGCCGACGTGGTCGGGGGCACGCTCGACGTCCCGCTCTCGCCGTGGTGCCTGCTCCAGCTCGAACAGCTCGCCGAGGTGCCCGCCCTCAAAACCCTGCTGTAGGACCGGCGCCGGCGGCGGCATCCTCTTTCGCCCACCGGATCAGCTCGGCCGTGACGTGTTCCGGGGCCTCGGACTGCGGGTAGTGGCCGACGCCGGGCAGGAGCTGCCACTCGTAGCTGGCGGCCACGTACCGGCCGGATCCCTGGGCGGTGGCGGCCAGGCACGCCGGATCCAGCTCGCCGTGGATGTGCAACGTGGGCGCGTCGATCGGGCGTTCCAGCAGCGAGGCGAACCGCCAGCCGCTCGGGCGGGTCAGCGAGCGCATCGACCACCGGTAGTACTCCAGCGCACAGAACGCGGCCTGTGGCATCAGCATCACGGACCGGCACACCCGCTGGTACTCGGCGAAATCCGCGGTCTCGCGCCACGCCGGGCCGGACCACCGGGCGAGCAGGTCGCCGACGAGTTTGGCGTCGCGGCGGCGCACGACGTGCTCGAAGCGGGGCGCCTGGAACGCGAACAGGTACCGGCTCGCGGCGAGCTGGCCGCGCGGATCCGTCGCCAGTGCGGTGCGCAGCCGCAGCGGGTGTGCCATGCCCAGAACGGCGATCCGGCGGATCATGCGCGGGTGGAACGCGGCTGCGGTCCAGGCCAGGAAGCCGCCCCAGTCGTGGCCGACGATCATCGCGTCGCGCTCGCCGAGGGCGCGGATCAGCCCGGCGACGTCGTTGGCCAGCGTGTACCCGTCGTAGCCGCGGGGCGGTTTGTCCGAGCTGCCGTATCCGCGCAGGTCGACGGCGGCGACCCGGTACCCGGCGGCGGCGAGGTCGGCGATCTGGTGGCGCCAGGTCCACCAGAACTCGGGAAAGCCGTGCAACAGCAGGATCAGCGGCCCGCTACCCGCCTCGACGACGTGGAAGCGGCTGCCGTTGGCGTTGACGTGGCGATGGGTCCACGGGCCCGCGATCAGGACGGCACTGTCGTCCGGCGGGGGCGTCATACCGCAAGGTTAGAGCGTCGGCCAATAGTGGGTGGGCGGTGATATGTCACCAGCAGGTGTGGAGCTGGTCGTACTGGCCCTGCCAGCGGTAGGTCGTGCCGGTCCATTGCAGGGTGAGGTCGACCAGGCGGCCCGGGTGCGGCTCGATTCCGGCGTGCACGGTCTGCCAGTCGTCGGCCTGGCTGAAGTCCGTGGCGAGCGGCTGGCGGTGGGGGCAGTACCGGTCGAGGATCGCCGAGACTTCCAGCTGTGCGGCCGCCTTGCCCGGCAGCGCGTCGGCCATCGGCAGGTATCCGACGAGCAGGTTGTGCGCCGGATCGACGACGGCTGCCGCGGGAAGTGCCCCGGCCGGCGGCCCGCTCGCGGTGGGGTCCGGTGGCCCGCCGCGGGCCGATCCGCCGCCGCGGAACGTCGCGAACACGGCAACACCGATGGCCAGTACGGCGATCCCGGCGCCCTGCCAGGCCGTGACACCGACGCGCGCGGGCGTCGATCTCGCGGTGTCTGGCGCATCGGGATCCGGTGCCCGGTGGCGAGCTGTCACCGCAGCCGTCCGGCCAGCGCGTGCGCGAGTGCGGATCCGGTCTCGCCGGTGGGGCCGATCCGTTCGGCTAGGGCAGCTTGTGCGCGGGCGGCCCACGACGGCGGCGCGGCCTCGTGGATCGGCGGCGCGGGCTGCAGGTGTGCCGGTGCCGGGCGGCCGGTGATCCGGGTGTAGAGCGCGTCGGCGCTGGTGCCGCGCCGGACGCCGATCCGCGAAATCACCCCGGCCTGCAGCGCGACCGCCCGGGCCGCCGGATCGTCGCGCAGCACCGCCCCGAACCGCTCGCGCAGGACCGTGGCCAGCGAGGACTCGACGCGCTCGTCGTTGGGCGCTGTGACGGAGTCCGGCACCGAGACAAGCCGCGGATCGCCGAACCCGTGCCCGGTGAGCGACTGTCGGGAGCGATCGAGATCGGCGCGGATCCGCACCTCGTACTCGGGCATCGCCTCCAGCCGGCCGGGTCCGGGCAGCCAGCGGCGGTTGAACAGCGGGGATCCCGTCTCGCGGCCCGGTCCGATCTGGACAGGGCGGAACAGGTCGTCGGTGCGCGACTCGACCTCCCACCGGCCGCTCGCCTGCATAGCGCGCAGGTGCGGCCAGGTCAGGTAGTACGGCGGGTAGGTGCCGACGCTGCCGGTGACAACGAAGGCGATCGCGGTGAAGCCGTACCGCTTGAGGGCGGCGTCGGCGTAGGTCCACTGGCCGCGGGCGCCGTCGTCGAAGGTGATCGCCACTCGCCGCCCGGCCGGTCGCGCGCCGCCGAGCAGGTCGGCGGCCCGGGCGCTGCGGTAGCCGGCGGCGCGCAGCATCGCGAGCTGGTCCGCGAACTCGGCCGGGGTAACGGTCTGCGGCGAGCGCGGATCCGGCGAGATGTCGTGGTAGCCGAGGACCACGAGCTGGTCCGGACCGGGTGCGGCGGCCGCGATGGCGCGCACGTCGGCGGATCCGGGGACGTCGTGCCGTGGTCCGAGGGCGGCTCGCTGGCCGGCCCACCCGATCCCGGCCGGGGCGAGCAGCAGGGCCACCACGGCCGCGACCTGGGCCGCTCGCGTCGCCCTCACAGCACCGGGTGCCGGAACGGGCCCCCGAGGCAGTACGTGGTGTCGAGCACGAGGTGGCTGTCGTCCAGCCAGCCCAGATCCATCCCGGGCTGGATCGTGTGGATCAGCACGAGTTCGGCGCCGAGGTCCTCGGGAGCGGTGCAGGAGTGGAACGTGCGGCCGCCGGGCAGGACGATCCGGGGCGCGAGCGGATCGTGGTAGGCGACGGCCGCGCCCGCGTCGAGCAGCCCCTGCATGATCTCGATCGCGGGGGAGTCCGTGGCGTCGGCGTGGCCCGGCGTGTGGGTGACGCCCACGACGAGGATCCGCGCGCCGGCGATGTCGAGGGCGTCTCCGGCGAGGAGCGCGGCGGCCCGCCCGACGATCGCCTCGGGGCGGCGGTCCAGGTGGGCGAGTGCGACCGCGATGAGGGGCGCGGGTAGCGGCCAGGCGAGCGGCGCGGCGCCGTGCGGGACGGTCCCGGCCGCGCGTAGCACCTCGGCGGGGTCCAGGCCCGCTGCGTGCGCGGCGTCGGCGACCTCGGCGGCGAAGGCGCTGGTCACGGCCGCCGCCGCGCGTACGGTGAGCGTCGCCAGCTCGGCCGCCGCGGGGCTGGTCAGCTCCTCGGTCGCGCCCAGGAACTTCGCGGCCTCGCGGGTGCAGTCGCGGGTGACGCCTCCGGCGATCCGGTGGCCGTCGCTGAACGCCACCGAGACGTCCACGCCGGGGAACAGCCCGCGGGCCGCGAGCGGGATCGTCAGCAACTGCTCGGTCCGCCCACGCCCGCACAGGATCAGCAACTGGCCCGGGACCGCGGCCTCGACGGCGCTCGCCGCGGCGGACGGCGCGGAGATGAGGATCGTCTGGGCGCGCGCCAGTTCCGCCGGATCGCTGGCGAGCACGAACCGCGGATCCCCGGCGGCCGAGCGCAGGAGTTCGAGATCCGCCCCCGTCATGCCGCCGCGCAGGTGCCGGAGTGCGACGACGACGTCCGGATCGGTGTCGAGCGCGAGCACGCGCCGTCCGCTGGCGAACACCCCGAGGGCGAGGGGCAGGCCGTCGGGTCCGAGCCCGATCACGGCCGCGTCGTAGCGGAACGCCGGACCGGTGATCGCGGCTTCGGGGGCGGTCCGCTGGCGCGGGATCGCCGGTAATGGCCCCGGCGTGTTCTCGCTGGTCATGGGTACTCCCCTCGCGGCACGGACAACTGGAACCGATCCTCGGGACGCCCGTCCAGATACCGGGATGCCGATGGGCCGACCGAAACGGGGAGGCGGGACCGCCCGAACGTCACCGGGGATCCCTAGGGTGGAGGCCCGCCAAGCGAAGGATCCGCGAATGACCTGGCCGACGATCCCCGCCGCACTCGTGCTGCCGCCGCGCAAGACGGCGACGGTCACCGCCGCGCCGCCCGGGCGCGTCGTCGCCGTGCTGGAGTGCGACGACGAGTCGGCGTACGCGGTGGCGGCGGACGGCCCTGCGGTCCGGCGGCTGGACGCGGGCGCCCCGCACTTCGTGGGGCTGGACCTGCAGCTCAGCCCGGACGGCACCCGGATCGCCGTGGCGGGCGACCGCGAGCTGATCCTGCAGGACCTCACCACGGGCGCGACCTCGGTGTTCGCCTTCGACTCGCTGGTCGGCGTCGAGGCCTGGTCGCCGGACGGCACGCGGATCGTGGTGGACCTGGACGAGGTGCTCGCCGTCGTGGACCTGTCCAGCGGATCGCACCACGTCATCGACGGCACGGTGGGCACGGACTTCTACTCGGCCGCGTTCGTCCTCGGCGGCGGGCTGGTGATCGGGTTCGACGACCGGGTCGCGCTCGCCCTGCCCGGCGGCCGGCTGGTCACGGTCAGCGACGAGTACGAGCTCAGCGGGCAGGGCAGTGTCTCGCCCGCCGGTGACTTGCTCGCGCTCGTCCGCCCGCCGGACTACCCCCACGGCGGCGAGCCGGCGGAGTTCGACATCGCCCTGGTCACGACGGAGGGCGAGCCCGTTGGCACGGCGAAGCCGATCGAGGTGACCGGCCACGACATCGACGTGCTGGGCTGGCGGTCCGCCGGGGAACTGCTGATCTCCGACAACGGCCCGGACGGGATCACGCTGTTCGGGATCGGCCTCGACGGCACCCGCACCGATCCGCTGACCACGGGGACCGCGGACGTGACGGGGATCGCGGTGGCCACCGGGCTGGCCGGCGAACTGCGGCCGCGACCCGCGGGGGAGCCCGACTACGGCACCGCCACGTCGTCGCGGAGGTGGTTCGGCCGGGGCTGAGCGACACGCCAGGTTTGCCCTGTTTCTGTCCGAAACGGGGTGTGATACTCGCCCCATGGACACGATCGCAGCGGTGACCGGGGCCGAGGGTTTCATCGGTTCGCATCTGGTGGAGGAGCTGGTGACCCGGGGGCATCGGGTGCGGGCGATGGTGCAGTACAACTCGTTCGCCTCGTGGGGCTGGCTGGACACGCTGCCGGGTGAGGTGATGGGCCGGGTTGAGGTGGTGCTGGGTGATGTCCGGGATCCGGGGTCGGTGCTGGGGCTGGTCTGCGGGGTAGAGGCGGTGTATCACCTGGCCGCGTTGATCGCGATCCCGTACTCCTACACGGCGCCGCGCTCCTACGTCGACACGAATGTGATCGGCACGCTGCATGTTTTGGAGGCGGTCCGGGCCGAGGGGACGCCGCGGCTGGTGCACACCTCCACGTCGGAGACTTATGGCAGTGCGCAGAGTGTGCCGATCAGTGAGAGCCATCCGGAGAACACCCAGTCGCCGTATGCGGCCTCGAAGCTGGGTGGGGACAAGCTGGTGGCCTCGTATCACGATTCGTTTGCGGTTCCGGCGGTGACGTTGCGGCCGTTCAACACGTTCGGGCCGCGCCAGTCCGCGCGGGCGGTGATCCCGACGATCATCGCCCAGATCGCCGCCGGGCAGACCCGGGTGCAGCTGGGGGCGTTGTCCCCGACCCGGGATTTTCTGTTCGTGAAGGACACCGCGGCGGCGTTCGCCACGGTCGGGACGGCCCCTGCCGGGAGTGTGGTGGGGGAGTTGTTCAACGCCGGGACCGGGGAGGAAATCTCGGTAGGGGACACCGCGCACCTGATCGCCGAGCTCATGGGCCGTCAGGTCGAGTTCACGAGTGAGGCTGAGCGGCTGCGGCCGGAGAACTCCGAGGTCACCCGCCTGGTGTGTGACTCCACGAAGTTGCAGAAGGCCACCGACTGGCGGCCGGGGCATTCCCTGCGTGAGGGCCTGGAGGCGACCATCGAATGGTTCACCCAGCCCGCCAACCTCGCCCGCTACAAGCCCGCCATCTACAACGTCTGACGCTCGTGCCGCCGCTCGTACGGCGGCGAACCGTCGGGCAGCGGGGACTCGGCGAGGGGCCGCGACCGCAGGGGCGGACGGCCAAGCACCCACACGGCGAGCACGACCATGCTCGTCACCGCGACCCACGCGGTGGTGAACGTCGAGTCGGCCATCGGCTGCGGCGGCGCGGACGTGATCCAGGACGGCAGCGGAGCCGACAGTGCCACGGCGCCGAGGAGCAGTCCGAGCAGCGCGACCGCCGATCCGCCCATCGCCACCCGCACGGCGACCCGGCCGGGAGCGGCGATCCGGGTGGCGAGCAGGGATCCGCCGGCGACCATGGCGGCCGCGACTCCCAGGTGCCCCGCGTGCGAGGTCAGCACGTAGCTGTTCGTGATGCTGAGGTAGGCGAGGTAGATCGTGGTCGCGTACGCGGTGACGGCCATCGCGGGGTGCCGCAGGCTCTCGGCCAGGTCCGAGCCGCGGGCCAGGGCGATCCATTCGAGCGGACCGCGGATCCCCGGGTCCGCCGACGGCCGGACGGTGCGCAGCGCGAGCCGGATCCCGCCACCCGCGACGAGCAGCACCGGGATCACGGCCAGCAGCGCCAGGTGCTGGAGCCGGTCGGTGAGCGCGAGCAGTTCGGTGCCGCTGCGGGTGAGCTTGATGTCCATCGCGACCAGGGTGAGCAGCCAGCCCGCGATCCAGGCCGCCGTGCGCCGCGAGGGCCAGGGCTCGGCGAGCCGCCGGATCCCGATCACGTACCCGCCGATCGCCAGCACGGCCAGCGTCGTCACGGCCGGATCGGGCAGCCAGTCCAGGGCGGCCCGCATCGCGTTGGTGCGCAGGATCAGGTCCGAGAGCTTCCCGGATCCGGGGGCGGGAGTGCGCGCCAGGGCCCCGGCCAGCCCGAACGTGGCCGCGAGTACGGCGATCTCGATCCAGGCGATCCGCGCGAAGATCCGGGGACGGCCCCCGGCGAGTGCGGGGATCGAGATCCGCCGGTGCCACCAGCCGAACCCGCCGAGCACGACCAGGGCGGTGAGCTTGAGGGCCAGCAGTGCGCCCCAGCCGCTGGCCAGCGAGGACCAGTTCGCGATCCGCAGCAGCGCACTGAGTACACCCGTGATCCCGGTCAGCGCGAAGCAGAACCCGGCGAGGGCGGAGAACCGGCGGACCGCCCCGGCGAGTTCGGCGCGGCTCCCGCTCGTGGCGCGCAGCAGCAGGCCGAGCAGCCCCGCGATCCAGAGCACGGCGCCCACCACGTGCAGCAGGATCGCCGAGATCGTCACCTCGTGGCTGGCCGCCGTGGCCGCGTGCCCGGCGAATCCCGGCGGCAGCACGGCACCAACCGCGAGCACCGCGACCCCGGCGACCGCGGTCACGGATCGGGCGAGCTGCGATCCGATGGCCACCGCCACCGCGAGCACCAGCACGAGGATCAGCACCCGCCCCGACTCGACATCCCAGCCGGTTTCGAGGTTCCGGACGGTCAAGGCCTCCGCGGCGGGCACGCCGAGCAGGTCCGCGACGGTGAGGCAGGCGGTGGTGGCGGCCGCGGCGGCCCAGCCGAGAGCGGTCCAGGTGGCGACCCGCAGCCAGCGGACCCCGGCCGCGCCGACGACGAGCGGGCCACCGGAGGGCGGGCCACCGGAGGGCGGGCCGCCGGACGGCCGGTCGCCGGGGTAGAAGAACGCGGCCGCGAGCAGGCAGCCGATGGTGACGATGGAGAAGGCCTGCATGGCCAGCCTCGACAGCGGGAGCAGCCACGGGGTGAGGCCGGGGTCGATCCCGAACGAATCTCCGGCGGCGCTCGCGGCCGATCCGCCATAGCGCAGCGCAGCCACGCAGACGGCGGCGGCGGTCAGCAGCGCGCCGATGCCCGCCGCCCAGCGGACCCGTGCACCCCCCAGCGGGCCGCCGCGGCTCATGTCGGCGTACCCCCGCGGCGAGGACGCGACCGGATCACCAGCACACCCATCCCGGCGGCCAGCATCATCGCGAACACCGCGAACATCGCCGGGGACTGGCTCGGATCCTGGCTCCGGCTGGTCGCGGCCAGCGACGGGCTGGTGGCCACTCCGCGGGGAACGCCGGTGGCGGCCTGTTCCGAGGTGGCCGTGAACGCCAGGCTGTCGCTGACCGGGTGGCCGTCCGCCGAGACGACCCGGTAGCTCAGCGTGTAGGTCCCGGCGGCCCTGGGATCCATCCGCTGCCTCACCACCGATCCGCTCACGCTGGGCCGGCCCTGGGCTGCCTCGGATCCGCCGGGCGCGCGCACGGCGATCCGCACGAATCGCGGGTCGAGTCCCTCGGAGAAGTGCAGCGCGACCTCGGCGGGGGCGCGCCCGACCGTCGATCCGTCCGGGGGAGTGCTCGACAGCAGCTGCGTGTGCGCGAGCGCGGGGGCGCCCGTGACCAGCACCAACGCGCACGCAGCCAGCAGCGAGAGCGCAGCGGCCTTCGGCGCACGGGTCATGGGTGAGCTCCACGGTCGGTGGTCAGGACGACTCACCGAGAGATACGGCCCTCCGGACCTGGGGGTTCACTCACCGTGGTCATCCGGTGCCCGGCCCGGACACCGCTCAGTGCTTGCGCTTGACCTTGGTCGCGGACGCGCCCTTCGGGGGCCTCGTGGACGCGGCCGGGTCGGGCGTGGGATTCGGCTGCGCGGTGGGGTTCACGAGCATCGGCGGGGGAGAGATCAGCTCCTTGCCGAGCCACGTGAAGGCGCCCGGAATCGCCCGCTTCCAGGTGGTGAAGTTGTGGCCGGTGTGCCCGCCGACGGCCTTGATGAGCCGGTCCGGCGCGTGGATCTTCGGGCCGAACTCCTTCAGTCCGCGCATGCCCTCGCCGTCGCCCGTCGAGGTCGCGAGGTAGAAGGACAGCGGGAAGCGGCGGGGTAAGGCGATCGTCTGGGTCGGGTTGTTGGCGAGCTTGGCCTTCTTGTCGCCGTGGTAGGTGTCGCCCGTCGAGCTGTCGGTGACCGG
>JAOPVE010000547.1 GCA_025963185.1 Actinomycetes bacterium | reverse complement strand
GTCAGTGACGTGCCGGTGGGCACCGCGCTGTCCGGCGGGCTGGACTCCTCGACGATCGTGACCACGATCAACCGGCTCCTCACCGAGGAGGACCCCGAGGCCGCCGCGGTAGGCACCCGCCAGCAGGCGTTCTCGGCGATCTTCCCCGGCGAGCGCAACGACGAGGAACGCTATGCCGACGCGGTCGCCGCGCGGTGTAGCGCGCTCGGCCTTCACAAGGTGCGGCCCACGGTGGAGGCCTTCCTCGCCGATCTGCAGGACTTCGTCACCGCGCAGGAGGAACCGGTCATCTCCACCGGCCCGTACGCGCAGTACTGCGTGATGCGGGAGGCCGCGCGGCACGTCACGGTGATGGTCGACGGGCAGGGCGCGGACGAGATGATGGCCGGGTACGTGCCGTACTACCTGGTCAACATCCGTCAGCTGTGGCGCCAGGGTCAGCGCGCCCGGGCGGTGCGAGAACTCACTCGTTCGGCCGACGTGCTGTGGCGGCTTGCCCGCGACCGGATCTCCGACGCGCTGCTCGGGCGGTCAGGCCTGAGCGTGACGGGTTTGCTCGGCGAGGAATTCGTGTCGGCGCACTCCGGCGAGCGGCTCGACGTGATCGGCGACGATCTGAAGGCCCGCCTTGAGGACGATCTGTTCCGCCACAGTCTGCAAGCGCTGCTGCGCTACGAAGACCGCAACACCATGTGGTTCTCCGTCGAGGGCCGGGTGCCGTTCCTGACCGCGGACCTGCTCCGGGCCGTGTGGTCGGCGGACAACACCGCGATCCTGCACAACGGGTGGAACAAGCGGGTGCTCCGCGAGGTCACCAGGAGCATGTTGCCGCGCCTTGTGAACCGGCGGCGCAACAAGATCGGCTTCACCACGCCCGAGGACGAGTGGTTCACCAGCATGGCGGGGTACATCCGCGCTGTTTTCGCGGGGGAGTCGTTCGGCCAGCGGCCGTACTTCGACCAGGCCGCGGTCCTGGCTGCCTTCGATCGATTCCGGCGCGGCGAAGCCAACACCGAGACGATGACGTTCTGGCGCATGCTGAACGTGGAGCTCTGGCTCAGGGAGTTCATTGACCCCAAACCCGGCCGCGGATCCGGCACCGGCATCCCCCCGGTGCCCGCGGCTACGGCGCGCGAACCGCGACGCACGCGCGACTGACCACAATCCGCGCCGCGCTACGAGATCGACGCGACCGTGTGCAAGAGCAGGACGCCGGACAAGTGGGTGGAGAGCTCGACGGGGCCGTCCGGGGGGCGGGACCAGTCCGGGCCGGTCAGGCCGTCCGGGGATCGGGACTCCCACGCGGACTCGGCGTTGCGGACCAGCAGCGCCCGCAGGTCGGCGTCGCCGGTGGCTGTGATCAGGGCACCGAGGTGGCGCGCGAACACGCCCTTGAACAGCCCGCCGTCGCCGCCGCCCTCGTCGCGGAGCAGCCCGTCCGGCCCGGTCAGCCGCTGGACCGCCGTGGCCGCGACCGTTCGCGCGCGGTCCAGTTCGCCGAGCGCCACGTCCGCGCCGATGACCGTGCCGTAGTTGTAGGTCCAGGTCGAGTCGACGGCCGGGCGGCCAGGGTGGACGCCGTCCAGGACCACGCCGTCGGCCGAGACGAGGGTGCGGTGCAGCCAGTCGGCGATCCGCTCGGCGAAGGGGCGGTCCCCGGCGCGGGCGGCGAGGATCGCGGCCGGGGCGTTCGCGGCGATGTTGAGGTAGGTGTCCTTGCGGCGCCACAGCACCGCGCCGTGCTCGGCATCGAAGCCCTCGTGGAGCTGCGCCATCAGCTCGTCGACGAGCGCGCTCACGGGCAGCAGTCCCGCCGCGGACGCCCCCTGGAGCGCGAGGCCCATCCAGGCCATGTCGTCGTAGTAGTCATTGGTGATCCGCCCGCCGTTGCGGTGCAGGACTCCGAGGACGAGCCGGCGGGCCCGGTCGCCGTCCCCCGCCAGGACCAGGGAGTCGAGCGCGTGCGCCTGCCACCAGTAGTGCCACCGCAGCGACGGGACGCGCGGCCGCGGGTGGACGATCCGGAACAGGTCGCGGCGGTCGTCCCAGTAGGCGGTGACGAGGGCACGCGAGGAGGCGGCGGCGCGCTCGGCCCAGACAGTCACGGGACCACTCTCGCAGCCGCCCGGGTGTCTTTTCCAGCTCCGGCGCGCCGTCCGTGACTCACGTCGTGATCACCCGCGCGTGACTCCCGTCCGCGAAGCGCGGTAACTGTGGCCGGTCAGGACCGGTCCGAGTTACCGCAGTTCGGCGCGCATGGGTTCGGCGCGTGGGCAGTCCGGTGGATCGGCGAGATCGGCGACGCGGCCGTCCCCCGGGCGGCGGCCCCGCTCGGTTCCTAGGCGGCCCGAGCATGGTCTTTCGCCCCGCACCAGGACTAGCGTCAGGTGCGTTGGGAGCTCGCTCCCCGGTGACCACGGCCGCTCGATGGTCCCACCGATGCGGACCCTCGGCGAGGCGGCGAGGCGCGGAGATTTTCGCCCCGTTCGGCCTAGATTGCACCGACGGCAGTAACTTCCAGAGGAGGCCAAGGTGTCCGTAATCGTGGTAATGAGGGTCCCGGGCGACCCGAACACGCTGGAGAAGCACGCCCAGTCCAACGCCGAACTGATGCAGCGGATCTCCGGCGACGGCAAGAAGGCCGGCGCTATCCACCACGCGTTCGCGGGCGGCGAGAACGAGATCGTGGTCATCGACGAGTGGCCCGACGGCGACTCGTTCATGAAGTTCTTCCAGTCGCAGACGGAGATCCCGCAGCTCATGCAGGACGGCGGCGCGACCGGCGCGCCCGAGATCGCGATCTACCGCAAGCTCGACACGCCCGACCAGTTTTAGGACAGTTCGGCCATAGAGACACAGGCACGAGCGCCCGCCACGGCACCCGGCGGGCGCTCGCGGCTACGCGTGATCGCAGGGCACGCTGGTCCTCGACACCGCGGCCGGCCGGCAGTCAGCCAAGCTGGGCGGCGCGTTCTTCCCTGCGGACCGGCGGGACGAACCGGGCCGTGCTGACGGCGCCCGCCACCACGTGCAGGATCCAGACCGAGCCTTCCGGGCATTGCGCTCCGGCCGGGATCGGCACGCCCCGCCCCGGAGCGTGGCGAGCACGACGCTGATCACCTCGCCGTGGGAGCACAGGACGGCGGTGCCGCGATCGCCGAGCCCGGCGACGAGCGCGAGAGCCTGCTCGGCGGAGGCGTCCCGGTCCACGTGTGCTTGTCAGCGGCGTGCCCGGTCCCTCGCGAAGTGCGGTAACCGTGACCGGCCCTGACCGGCCGCGGTTACCGCACTTGGGCGTAGAGGTGTAATGGCCGGTCGGGCCGGCGGTAGGGGTCCGGACACGCGGCCAGGCATCAGTTCATACCTCGTTGTATCAACAACACGTGTTCGCCATGGAACTCTGCGTTACCTCGCGAGCGACGTAGTCGCACTGGTTACACGACTGGACGGCCTGACTACGCCCCCGGACGCGGCCAGCTTCCCCCTGTCAGCCCTGCACGTCCCGGCAGCGCCCCGCCGGGTGACCAAGCACGTCCTCACGACGTCAACGACTGGACAACGTGCGGCGCCGCCGCCATGCCGATCAATTGCGATGGGAATGGTCCACTGTGTCGAGTACCGCAACACTGATCTCCCGCCCCGCGCCCGCTGACCTCGACTACCGCTCGCGCTTCGGCAACTGGGACAACCGCGCGAGCGTCCGGACGAAGGCGCTGCACATCCTCGGCGAGCACCTGGACGGCCAGCTGTTCTTCCCGCCCGAACTGGTGCCCGGGATCGACCATCCAGCGCTCGCCGCGGTGATGACGCCCGAGTGCCGCCAGCGGATCCTCATGCACCGCCTGCACGTCTACCTCAGCTTCACGACCGACCTCGAACAGCTCGTCGTCAATCCGGTGACCCAGCTGCTCAGCCGCGAACAGCTCGGCTTCGACCTGCCCAAGCCCATGCTCCGCGACGCGTACAAGATCTGCGCCGACGAGTCCTGGCACGCCCTGTTCTCCGACGATCTCGCCGACCAGATTGTCGCGGCGACCGGCGAGCAGCCGGTCGCGCTGCCGCGGCCGAGGTTCCTCACCGAACTCGACCGGCTCAGCGCGGGTGAGGACTCCAGCATCCGCGGGCTGACCAGCCTGTTCTTCACGGTCGTCTCCGAGACGCTGATCTCGGCGATCCTCTGCGGCATTCCCCACGACCGGCGGGTCGTCAGCGCGGTGCGGGACACGGTCGCCGACCACGCCGAGGACGAAGGCCGCCACCACGCCTTCTACGCCAAGTTCTTCGAGTACGCCTGGCATCAGCTCGGGCCGGCTCAGCGCGCGGCGATCGGCCCGCTGCTGCCCGAATTCGTCACCGCGTTCCTCGCCCCGGATCCGGGTGCGCTGACCGCCGTACTCGCCGTCGCGCCGCTCGGCGTCGAGACCGTCCGGGGGATCGTCGAGGAGAGCACGCCGGCCGCCGAGGTGCGGGCGTCGATCCGCAAGGCCGCGTCGGCGAGCCTGCGCATGTTCACCCAGAACGGGGTTCTGGACGATCCGCGTACCCATGACCGCTTCGCCGAGATGGGACTGGTCGATGCCTGAGATCCTGATCCTCCAGCACGCCGACTGGGAACTGCCGGGCACCTTCGGCGATGTGCTGGCCGAGCGCGGGATCCCGCATCGGGTGGTCCGCCCGGACCTCGGCGAGCCGCTGCCGGAGGTCCGTGACATCGCCGGGATCGCCGGGATCGTCGCCATGGGCGGCCCGATGAGCGTCAACGACGACGCGGTCCTGCCCTGGCTGACGGGCGAGAAGGCGTTCGTCCGCGCGGCCGTGACCGCGGGCGCGCCCTATCTCGGGACCTGCCTCGGCGCCCAGTTGCTCGCCGCCGCGCTCGGCGCACCGGTGTACCGGGACGGCCCGCCCGAGTACGGCATGCACCCGGTGGCCGTGGACGCGAACGACGACCCCGTCCTCGGTGGCCTGCCCCGGTCGGTCGAGGTGTTCCAGTGGCACGGCGAGACGTTCGGCCTGCCCGCCGGCGCGGTCCGCCTGGCCAGCTCGCCCGAGTACGAGAACCAGGCCTACCGGATCGGCCGCTGGGCCTACGGCCTGCAGTTCCACCTCGAGGTGACCCCTGAGCTGCTGGCCACCTGGCTCACCGTGCCGCAGTGCCTGACCGAGATCCAGGCGCACCTCGGCGCAGACGCCGGCCAGCAGCTCACCAAGGAGCACACCGCGGCCGCCGCGGACCAGAACCGGCTGGCCCGCCAGGTCTTCACCCGCTGGCTCACCGCCGTAGACACCGAGCGCTGACCGATCCGCCGAGGTGTGTGCCGGTGGCCCGTCACCGGCTGGACGGCACACCCTTCGGCGACGGGTGACGGGCGAGCCAGGCGGCGAGTTCCTGCTGGGCGGCCGTGCGGATCTCGGCGGGCACCGGCGGCGCGTTCGTCACGAACAGGTAGTGGACTCCGGCCGGGGCGGCGACCGTGAGCCGGCGATCGGTGACCACGGAACCGGCCACGTCGGACAGGACCGTCGTACTCGCCGCCGGGAAGCTCGCCGGAAGCTGGAGTTCGGTCGGGGCGTCGCCGCCGGCGGACCGCCACACGAGCACCGCGTACTGCCCGTCGCCGGCGACCTTCGCGACGTTCGGCAGCGACGCCGGGACCGGGTTCCAGGTGAGCGTGGCCGATCCGTCGCGAGAGCGGTCCTCGTAGCTGAACGCCAGGATCTCGCCGGACACCGCCGCCGGGTAGGCCCGGTCGAGCAGCCGCGGATCCACCCGGAGCTGGACGTTCCCCGCGTCGTCCGCACTGGCCACGGAGAAGTCCTCGCCGTTCCAGGCGTCCCCGGCGGTCTGGATCTTGGCCGGGTTGCCGTTCATCGCCTCGCGGTGCCGTCCGCTGTAGATGTCCCACTGCCACTGCGTGGACGACAGCACCGGCGCGGGCCAGGCCACGGACGTCCACCAGTCCGCCCCGGCGACCGCGGAGTCCAGCCCCTGGTACATGCCCTTGAGGACCGACGGCGTCTTGTCCGACGTACTGCCGGACACCGGGCTCCCGAACTCGCTGACGATCGCCGCGGTGCCGAGGGCCGCCGCGCGCTGGCGGACGGATCCGAAGTCCTGCGTGTACTGGCCGTCGTGGGCCTTTCCCCACATGAAGACGCCGGAGAGCGCCTTCTGGTCGTAGAAGTGGGCGTTGAACACGTACCGCGGCCCGAGCTGACCGGCACCGGTGAAGCCGCCCGGTTCCTTCATGAAGCCGAGGTTGGCGTTCCAGAACATGCCGGGCTCGGCGAACACCGCCTTGTCCTGCCAGCCCGCCGCGTCCATGACCTGGCGGAACCGCCGGTGGAAGGGGAGCAGGAGGTCGCGTTCCCAGGTGTCGGCGGTCTGGCCGGCGTCGTAGCGGCCGGCGTAGGGCTCGTTGAACGGATCGACTCCGGCGACACCCGCGAACTGGTCCCCGAGGTGGTCTTTCAGATAGGCCAGGGTGCCCTGGGCCTGGCGCAGGAAGGCGTCCTGGACACCGATCGGGCCGGCCGCCGTCTGCAGGGTCCGGTTGTGCCAGAAGTCGGCGATCGCGTCCCGGAACGCGCCGTTCTGGGTGATGTTCTGTCCCCACTGGACGCAGACTCCGCAGGACTCCTTCGGGTACCCGCCGGCGGCGGTCACCCACTGCGGGGCGCCGTCGCCGGTGTACCAGCTCCCGGAGTTGAAGAGATACCGCGAGTAGAGGTCCTGGTGGTAGTCGAGGACCACCGCGAAGCCCTCGCCGAGGAAGGCGCCCACCTGGGCGGTCACGGCGCCCAGGTACGCCTGGTCGAGCTGCCCGGGCACAGGCTCGGCGGCGGCCCACGACAGCAGGAAGCGGACCGCGTTCGCGCCGGTCAGCCGCCGCATCGCGAGCGCGGACCTGCGCGCGTCCGCCGTGCTGGCGAACGGCAGCCCGCCGTACTCGGCGAGCTTCGCGGTGCCCGAGACGTTGAATCCGCGCAGCACGACCTCCCGGCCGCGGTCGTCCACGAAGGACGATCCGCGCACCGTCAGGGCCACCGGCGACGGCATGACGGCGGTGACGTGGGCCGCGTGAGCGGGTGGGGCGCCGAACCCGATGAGAACAGTGCAGCAGGCGGCTGCCGCGGCGATCCGGACGAGTCTGTGCGGCATCGGGCGCCCCCCGGTGCAACCGCGGCCCTGGCCGGGCCTACGCGCCGGTTGCCGGCGCACAGTATCAGCGCCCGTGACCCGTTTTCTGGCGAAGTGCGGAACTTGCGGCCGGTCCCGACCGGCCGCAAGTTC